>CAYRNB010000027.1:17461-39534 GCA_964425315.1 uncultured Rhodoblastus sp. | reverse complement strand
TCCGGCGCGGGATTGCGGGCCGCCCAGGCCGCATGATCGGCTTCGTTGCGCTGCTCATAGGCGAGGGCGAAATCGGCGATCGCTTCGTCGAAAGCGTCGCTGTCGCCCATATAGCCGGCCATCAACGCCGCATCTCCGGAGCGGGCGTGGGCGCGCGCCAGGGTTCGGCCGCACAGGCGCGCATAATCAGCCAGGCCCTCGGTCTCGGCGATCTCGCTCAGAGATCCGAGCAGGCGGTTCTTCAAAATGCGTACGTAATATTGCCGGCCCGAGGCCTTGTGCTCGGTCCAGCCGAGGAAGATGTCGCTCGCCGCCTGCATCATGCGCTGGCCTTCGACCACGCGGCGGCCCTGATGACCGCCGAAGACCAGCCTTTCGTCGAGCGCCTCCAGCACCGAGCGGCGGGCCTCCTTCACCTGCAAAAAGAGCGGCTCCTCGTCGCCGCTCATGAACAGGCCGACATAGCAATAGGTTCCGACCGAGCCGACCCCGACCGCCTTGAACACGAAATCCTTCAGTCTGTAGCGGTCGTAGAGCGCGCCTTTTTCGGGCGTCAGCTCGGCGCGATATTTGGCGAAACCGGCTTCGGTGTCGAAACCTTTCGCGGCGTCGGATTCGGGCTCGAAATGGAAGATGCGCGGCGCCTTGTCGTGGATCACCGGCGCGCCGGATTCGGCAAGCGAAGGAAAATTGTCGTCGACGTCCAGTCCCTCGCCGCGGGCGCGCGCCATCACCGCCCGCATTTTCTTGCGCATGGGGGCGTTCTTGAATTTTTTCGTTTCCTGCTCGAGATCGACGCGGCTGTGCCAGATTTCCACCGGCGAAAGATAGGACAGGACGTTCATGCGCTTGCGATAGGCCCGCGCGACGGAGGCGGCGAGTGCGCGCCGGCGCGCTTTGCTCACGCCGCTGGCGCTGGCGGCGACGGCGACGCTGACGGCGAGGCGCTTCAGATCGACGGTGAAATCCACGCCCGGCAGCGATTCGTCGAAATCGTTGATGTCGAAAAGGATATTGTCTTCAGGCGTGGCGAAGGCGCCGAAATTCATCAGATGGCAGTCGCCACAGGCATGAACCCTCGCGCCGACCATGGGCTGCCATTGCAGGTCATGCGCCATGACCGCCGCCGCGCCGCGCAGATAGGCGAAGGGATTGGCCGCCATCATTTGCGCGCGCAGCGGAACCAGAGCGGGAAGGCGGGTCGCGTTGCGCTTTTCGATAAGGAGCGCCGCGTCGCGGTCCATCGGCCCGACCGGTTGCGCGTGGGCGGCGCGCGGCACGAGCTTGCGCAAGCCTTTTCCCCGCTGAAATCTTTCCGCGCGGTTGGGGAGGGGAACCGACATGAGACGTTCCAGGCGGAGGCGTTGAAATGACGCGGAGCATAGCCTTTGGCTTATGATCCGCAAGATCGCTCAGGCAAAGAGAGCGGGAAGCGGCGCCAGTTCATACTTGCTGGCTAGAATGTCGCGTAAAGCCGTTGCCGTGGCGAGGGCGGCGGGGCCATCGCCATGCAGGCAGATGGAGTGGATCGGCGTGGGGAGAATCTTGCCGTTGCGCGTGACGATCCCTTCCTCGGCCAGCATGGCGGAGACATGATCGACGCAGGCCGCTGCGTCATGGAGGACCGCCCCTTTTTCCCCGCGCGGCGCCATCGCGCCGTCGTCGTCGTAGGCCCGGTCGGCGAAAATTTCGCACGCCACGACAAGGCCCGCCGCGGCGCCCGCTTCCGCCAGCTTCGACAGCGCGGGGGCGAGCAGGACCAGTTCGGCGTCATAGGCTCTGATCGCGCGCGCAATGGCGTCGGCCAGCGCGCGGTCGCGGCTGGCGTCATTGCTTAGCGCCCCGTGCGGCTTCACATGCGAAATTTTTTCCCCCTCGGCGCGCGCAAAGGCGTCGAGCGCGCCGATCTGGTAAAGGACACAGGCCTCGATTTCGTCGGCGCTGAGGCGCATGGAGCGGCGGCCGAAGCCGGCGAGATCGGGATAGGAAGGATGCGCGCCAATGCTGACGCCGGCGGCGCGCGCCGCCGCCACGGTTCTGCGCATGGTGAGGGGGTCGCCGGCGTGATAGCCGCAGGCGAGGCTCGCCGATTGCACGAGCGGCAACAGGCCCTCGTCGTCGCCCATGCGCCAGGCGCCGAAACTTTCGCCGAGATCGGCGTTGAGATTGAGCTTGGGCCTGGCGCTCATCGGATCAGTCGCCCGAAGTCGCGCCGCTGATAAGATTTTCGCTCCATAATTTGTCCGCGTCCCATTTCCCGGCGGCCGGCGCGATTTTGGCGCGCCATTGCGCGAATTTTTCGCGAAAATTCCTGCGCGCCGTCGCCGCCGCGTCGAGGTCGACCGCCGCGAAACGGATCGACTCCCCGGGCTGGAAATGCGCCGCCCGGCAAAGGTCGGCGGCGATGACGCAGCCGATTTTGGCATAGCCGCCGGAAGTCTGGCAATCGGCGGCGAGCAAGATCGGCCGGCCGTCGCCGGGAACCTGGATCGCGCCTGGAGTCGCCCCGTCCGAGACGATATTGGCGCCGCCTCGGCGGTGCGACAGGCGTGGCCCGGAAAGCCGCATTCCCATGCGGTCGCGATCGGCGCCGACCCGCCATTCGGCCGTGGTGAAAATCTCCAGCGCTTCCGGCGGAAAATTCTCCGCCTGCGGACCGGGAATGAAGCGCAACGGCCCCTCGTCATGGGCAAATGGCGGGGCGGCCAGCGTTTCGCCCTCCGCCTCGGCGCAAACGAGGATGTCGCCGTGGACGAGGGCGCGTCCATGCAAGCCGCCGAAACAGGCGCGCGTAAAAGTCGAGCGGCCGCCGAGGACGAGCGGCAGGTCGAGGCCGCCCGAAAAGCCGATATAGGCCGGGCCGCGCAAGAGGCGCAGGCTGAGCGTGTCGCCTTCGCGCAGGACCAGACCGCGCCAGCTTCCGACGTTTTGCTGGCTTCCGTCGGCCTGCGCAAGGACGGCCGCGAGATCGCCGGCGAGACCGACACGCAAAGAACCCCGTTCGACGCGCAGGGTCGGCGCCGCGAGGAGAATTTCCAGTCCGGCGGCCTGTTCCGGCGCGCCGGCGAGATGATTGGCGGCGGCGAGCAGGGACGCATCGAGCGCGCCGCCGGACGGAACGCCGATGGCGCGAAATCCCTTGCGGCCGAAATCCTGCGCCGTGACGCCCGTTCCCGCCCGTTCGACGACGACCAGCGCGCTCATGCGGAGGCGCGCAGGATGGCGGCGTCGAAGGGCGCGTCGCGCCAGCTTCGTTCGAGCCGGAAAAATTCGTCGCGCCCGATCAGTCGCCAGCGCAGGCGATCGCCGGGCGCGAGCAAAGCGGGGCGCTCGGCGCTATTTGCGTCGAACAGGGGCGCCGGGGTGCGCCCAATCAGCCGCCAGCCGCCGGGACTGGCGAAAGGATAGGCGGCGCACATGCCATCGGCGACCGCCACCGATCCCGCCGGAACGTGTTTTCGGGGCGTGGCGAGACGGGGCGCGGAAAGCTCTTGCGGCAGGCCGCCGAGATAGGCGAAGCCGGGCAGGAAGCCGAGCATATAGACTTCGAAGACGGCGTTCGACATTCGCGCCAGATAATCCTGCGGGGCGAGACCGTTGACCTGGGCGACGTCGGCGAGGTCGGGCGCGAATTCGGCCTCGGCGCAAAAGGGAATTTCGAAAAAGGCCACCGCCTTTTCCGGCTCGTCGCCGCCTTTGGCCAGCTTTAGGGCGAGCCGCGCCAGGTCTTCGTAGGATATTCGTTCGGGATCGTACCAGATGGTGGCCGAGGCGAAGGCCGGCGCCGATTCCTCGACGCCCTCGGGCGCTCTTTGCGTCAGGGCCGCGCAGAAGCGCCGCGCCCGCGCCGCCGGGGCCGCGTCGATTCTCGCGCCGAAAACGACGGTTACGGCCGCATCGCCGAGCGGAAAGACCTGGACTTGAGACATCGGGTGAGTTCTCATAGATAAATAGTCTAAAGGATGTTCTTGTTTTTCGCTTAATTCGCCTCGCCAAGGAGAAAGTGAGGCGATTTGCAAGTTACAATCAAGCGCGGCATTCCGCCGCATAATTCAAAATGTTGGGGAGAGTGACATGAGGGCTCCACTGCTTGCCGCCGGTTTCCTGGCGATTTCGTGCCTTGCCGTTTCGGCGGCGCCGAGGGTGACGGTGACGGAAAGCGTCACACTGGATGTTCCGCCGGCGAAGGTCTGGGCGCGGATCGGCAATTTCGCCGACCTCACCTGGGTGCCCGCCGTCAAGTCTTCGGATGCTTCCGACGACAACAGGAAGGGCTCCGTGCGCCGGCTCAACCTCGGCGGCCCGATCCTGTGGGAAAAGCTCTTGGCGCATAACAACAAGAAGATGACCTACGAATATCACATCCTCGACAACGGCACGAACCAGAAGATCCTGCCCGTCTCGCACTATATCTCGACGATCAAGGTCGAGGCGTCCGGCAAGGGCAGCAAAGCGACCTGGAGTTCCCATTTCGAGCCGGCGGGAAAGGCCACAGGGCAGGCGGCGAAGAAGGCCGTTGCGGGCATTTATCGCGCCGGTCTCGATAATCTGACCAAGGTGCTAGCGGGTAATTGAACCGGAAGATCAAACAGAAAGACTTACGCCCACGCCAAAAATGGACGACGACGGCGCGGCAGGCGTTGCTTTACGCCCTGCCGCTGGCGCTCGTCGCCCTTTTTGCGACGCAATGGCTGGACCTCGATTTCACCGTCCAGAGAGAAAACGCGCAAAAGGAAATGAAGACGATCGCCGACTCCCTCGGCGCCGTCGGCGCGCGCGCCGTTGGCGGACTCAGCGCCGACGCTTGGGACAATATCCATACCGCGCAGAAGGACAAGGAAAACGCCAACGCGCGCATGTGGCAGGTCATCTACGCCTATAATCTTAATCTCCTGTACCTGAAGCGCCAGGGCGGCGAGAGGGTCTTTCCTCCGAAAGACCCTCTCGCCATGCCGAAAATGTGGGAAGAAAAGCTGCGGGCGCTGGTCGACGTCGCCGATCTTCTGCACCGTGGCGACAATCTCAACGGCTGGTTCCCCCACGTTTCCGGCGAATATTATTTCGAATGCCACCGCAGGGGCGTCGGCGCGGCGCGCAGTGAATCCTGCCTGGCGCTTGCGGACAAGCTGATCTTCCCCAACCTTTTCGCCGCTCTGGCCGCCAGGACGTCGCTTTTTCCGGGTTGGTCCTTCCGCCTGCGCGATCCTTTCGACCGCACCGTTTGGCGGCGCGGCGCGTCGACCGGAGCTTTCGACTCTTTCACGCTCAGCGGTCCCCTGCACAATTGGGTTCTGGAAATTTCCGGCGCGCCGCCGCCCGAGCGCAGCGCCTGGGACCGGCTTGTCCTGGCGGCGCCTCTTACGCTCATCTGGCTGCTCCTGGTCTACCAATCCCGCCGCGCGCAAAACGCGCTTTTGGCCGAAAGCGCCGAACGCGCCGCCATGGCCACGCGCCTGTCGCATGACTTGCGCACGCCGCTCGCCAATCTGAAGCTCTATGCCGAACTCATCGCCCGCAAGAGCGCCGGAACGCCTGAACTCGATCGCTATTGCGCCGTGCTGACGGAGGAAATCGACCGACTCGACCTGCTTGCCGGCGAGACCATCGCAGCCAAATCGGAGGCGCCGAACAAGGCGAAAGTCGCGGCCGACCCTTGCGCGCTTGCCCACGCTACGATCGATCGTTACGAAAAGCTGCTTGCGGCTTCCGGCTCGACCTGCGAACTGCATTGCGAGACGACGAAAATTTTGCGTTTCCAAACCGGCGCTTTCGAGCGGATTCTCATCAATCTCATCGACAACGCCCGCAAATATGCCCCCGGGCGCATTTGGGTCGGCATCGAATGGCGGGACAATCTGCTGGAGCTTGTCGTGCGCGATTTCGGGGTCGGAGGAGCCGGTAACAAAATACCGGGGCCCTCGCACGGCATGGGACTGGCCATCGTGCGGGAACTGGCCCAGGCCAATGGCGGCGATTTTGCGCTTTCCGGCGCCAATCCGGGCCTGTGCGCCAAGGCGACGATCGCCGCGGAGGCGGTGGAGGAGGCATGAAAATTCTCATCGCGGAGGATGACGCCAATCTGCGCGCCGGGATCGTCGATCTTCTGGCCCTGGAGGGGCTGACCTGCCTGGTCGCCGAGGATGGCGAGGCGGCCTGGAAAGCCTTTGTCGAAGAGTCCCCCGCGCTGTGCCTTTTCGACGTGATGATGCCGCGCCTAAATGGCCTCGACCTTTGCCGCCGCATTCGCGCCCGCGACGCCCATGTGCCGATTCTGCTTCTTTCGGCGCGCGGGGCCGAGATCGATCGGGTGGTCGGGCTCGAAATCGGCGCCGACGACTACATCGCCAAGCCTTTTTCGGCGCGGGAGCTGGTGGCGCGGATCAAGGCGGGGTTGCGCCGCGCCAAGGCGGCCCAGGCGCCGGAAAAGCCGGCGGCCGCCGAGGAGGGCGAACGCTTGCGCATGGGCGATCTGGTGATCGATCCCGGAGCGCTGAGAGCTTGGCGGGGCGCCCAGTCCATCGATCTCGCGCCCCGCGAACTCGCCATTCTCCAGGCGCTTCACGCCCGCAAGGGCAAGGCGGTGTCGCGCGACGAATTGTTCGATCTCGCCTGGGGTCGGGACTACATGCCGAACAGCCGGGCGCTGGATCAATACGTCTCCAGCCTGCGCCGCAAGATCGAGGTCGATCCGGCGCGCCCGCGCATTGTCTCGACCGTGCATGGCGTCGGCTATCGTTACGATGAGGAAACGGAAGCCTGACAAAAATCTTACAATTTTCTCGCCACGGCCTGACCCATTCTTCGTCTCATCGGTTTAGAACTATTCCAGCGCTTTCATTCGGCGCAACCATCGATCCAAGGGAGAAAGCGATGTCCTGGACCACCCCTGAAGCTTGTGAAACCTGCGTCGGCATGGAAGTCACCAGCTATATGTCAGCTGAGATCTGAACTTTTTCGCCCGTCGCGCTTTCTACGGAAAGCAGCGGCGTCCGATGCAAGGCCTTCCTCCCAGCTGGACTTGCAAGCGCGTCTCTCGGAAAATGAGAGGCGCGATTTTTTTTTGACTGGAGCCGCGCCGAAAGAGTCTGGAGGACGAGATGAAGCTGCACGCCCTGGTTTTCGCAACCGTTTTGACCGCGGCCGCTTGCGGCGCGGGGCCGGTTTTCGCGACGGAAAAACAGGCCGCGAGCGGCGCCGCCGCGGCCTCGGCAAGCGATTCCGGCGTGCTCAATCCCCAGGAACTCTCCATCCAATATTGGGGCGCCAAGGCGAAAGAAGCGCGTTTCGATCCGAAAATGTGCGTCTATGGCGTGTTCATGGACAAGACCGGCCAGCACGCGGAGGCGCGGCGCATTTTCAAACGCTGCGCCGAACATGGCGATCAATACGCCATGCCCTGGATGTCGTTTCTCGACGAGAACGGCTACGATCGGCCGTCCGATCCGGCCGCCGCCGCCGGATGGGACAAGAAGCTCGCCGATCTCGGCAATTCGATCGGCCAGTTCAATTACGGCCTCGATCTTTTGCGCGGTCATGGCGTGGCGCAGGATTTCGGCCGCGGCAAGGCCTATATCGACAAGGCGGCGGCGGGCGGCGACGCCACGGCCAAGGAACTGGTCAAGAACGATTATGACTGGCGGTCGGTGACGCCCACCGCCGATCTCGCCCATTACGGCCAGCCGGAGTACTGAGCTTCAGCCTCCGAACTGCTGGCGCAGGACGTTCTTTTGCACCTTGCCCATCGTATTGCGCGGCAGGTCGTCGGCGAAGACGATTTTCTTCGGCCATTTGAATTTGGCGAGCCGGCCCTGTAGGGCGGCGCGAATCGCCGCCTCGTCGAGGCTCGAGCCTTTTTCGCGCACCACCACCGCCGCGACGGATTCGCCGAAATCCGCGTCCTTGAGGCCGATCACCGCGCTTTCGATCACGCCGGGCAGCGAATCGATCTCGCTCTCGATTTCTTTCGGATAGATGTTGAGGCCGCCGCTGATGATCAGGTCCTTGCCGCGGCCGACAATGTGGACATATCCGTTTTCGTCGATCTTGCCCAGATCGCCGGTGATGAAAAAGCCGTCTGGGCGGAACTCGGCCGCGGTCTTTTCCGGCATCAGCCAGTAGCCCTGGAAGACATTGCGTCCCTTCACCTCGATCATGCCGATTTCGCCCTGCGGCAGGGCCGCGCCGGTGTCGGGATCGACGACGCGCAATTCGACGCCGGGCAGGGGAGGGCCGACCGTGCCGGGGACGCGCTCGGCGTCATAGGGGTTGGACGTGTTCATATTGGTCTCGGTCATGCCATAGCGTTCGAGAATGGCGTGGCCGGTTTTTTCGCGGAACGCGCGATGGGTTTCGGCGAGCAGGGGCGCCGAGCCGGAGACGAACAGGCGCATATGGGCGCAGGCCTCGCGGTCGAGGCCGGGATCGTCGAGCAGGCGGGTGTAAAAGGTCGGCACGCCCATCAGGCTGGTGGCGCGCTTCATCGCGTCGATGATCTGCCTGGCGTCGAATTTGGGGAGAAAAATCATCGACCCGCCGGCGAGCAGAATCGTGTTGGTCGCCACGAACAAGCCGTGGGTGTGATAGACCGGCAGGGCGTGGATCAGCACGTCATCGGCGTCAAAACGCCAGAAATCGACCAGGGTTTGGGTGTTCGAGGCGAGATTGTCATGCGACAGCATGGCGCCCTTGGAGCGTCCGGTGGTGCCCGAAGTATAGAGAATGGCGGCGAGGTCATCCGGGCCGCGACGGGCGTTTTGAAAATCCGGCAAGCTGGCGGACGCGAGGTCGAAAAGCGCGCCCTCCTGACCTCTTCCATGGGGAACGATGCGCGCCTCCGCGCCTTTGGCGGCCTCGGCCAGGGCTTCCGATCGCTCTGGGTCGCAGACAAGGATTTTCGGCCGCGCGTCGGAGAGGAAATAGGCGATCTCATGCGGCGTATAGGCGGTGTTGAGCGGCAGCAGAACAGCGCCGGCGCGTAGGCAGGCGAGATAGATGAAAATTACCGCCGGCGATTTCTCCATCTGCACGGCGACGCGGTCGCCGGGACCGACCCCAAGGTTGACCAGCGCATTGGCGTATCGGGCGCTGGCCGACAACATCTGGCCATAGGTGAGCTTCAGTCCGTCCGGCGTCTCGAGGAAGACTTTCTCCGGATCGGCGATTCTTTCGGCGATGAGATCGAACAGATGGTTCACGCGATTCTCCGTCTCTCCCTCTCCCCGCCTGAGCGGGGAGAGGGAAATTAGGCCCACAATTGCGGCGCCGCCGCCTCCAAAAACATTTCGAGGCCGGTCAGCACCGAAAGCCTCCGAATTTCCGCGCGCGAAAGATCCTTGCCATTCGGTCCGGCGAAGACTTTTCGCGCCAGCAGAACCGGGCGCTCCTTGCCGGCCAGAGCGAAATGGACGAGGCCCACCGGCTTCTCCTTCGTCCCGCCGCCGGGACCCGCTATCCCGGTTACCGCGACCGCGAGCTGGCTTCGCGAATGCGCCAGGGCGCCGAGCGCCATGGCCTCGGCGACTTCCGCCGAGACCGCGCCATGCGTAGCCAGAAGCTCGGCCGGCACGCCGAGCAGATCCTGTTTCGCTTCATTGGAATAGGTGACGAAGCCGCGCTCGAAGACGAGCGATGCGCCGGCGTTTTCTGTGAGCGCCGCCGCCAGCAGGCCGCCAGTGCAGGATTCGGCGGTGGCGATCTTCCATTGGCGCGCCCGGCAGGCGTCGAGCACGCGTTGGGCCAGCAGGATCGTCTCGTCGCGCATCGTTCCGCCTCAGGGCAGCCGGACAGTGGCCATGGCGAGCGCCGCCATGCCCTCCTGCCGGCCGGTGAAGCCTAGCCGCTCCGATGTCGTCGCCTTGACCGCCACGCGATCGAGCGGCAGCTCCATGATTTCGGCGATTTTGGCGCGGATGGCCTCGCGGTGCGGGCCGACTTTCGGCCTTTCGCAGATAAGCGTCGCGTCGATATGGGCGATTTTGCCGCCCCGTTTTTCCACCAGCGCCACCGCGTGACGCAGGAAAAGATCGGAAGGCGCGCCGCGCCATCTTTCGTCGCTCGGCGGGAAATGCGCCCCTATGTCGCCTTCGGCGATGGCGCCGAGCACGGCGTCGGTAATGGCGTGGAGCAGCACGTCGGCGTCGGAATGGCCGACGAGGCCGCGATTATGCGGCACTTTCACGCCGCCAAGCCAGACATGGTCGCCGTCGCCGAAAGCGTGCACGTCGAATCCCTGACCGGTGCGCACGTCCGGCAGGTCATGAAGCAGTTTGGCCTCGGCGCGCAAGAAATCCTCCTGGGTGGTGAGCTTGATATTGTCGCTTTCGCCTGGGAAGACAAAGACGCAATGGCCGGCCCATTCGGCCACCGCGGCGTCGTCGGTCAATTCGCGGCTGCCGTCGTCGCGAACGGCGCGGTGAGCGGCGAGAATGAGGCCGAGGCGGAAGGCCTGCGGCGTCTGCACGGCGCGCAAGCTCGCGCGATCCGGCGTCGCGACGATGCGCGCGTCCTCCGCCACCTGCTTGATCGTGTCGGTGACGAGGAGGCCGGGAACGGCGGCGCCTTTTTCGCGGGCGGCGTCGAGCGCGCGGCGCAAAAGGCCGGGGCCGACGAAGGGGCGGGCGGCGTCGTGAATCAGAACGGCGGCATTTTCGTCCGCCCCGCCGGCGGCGATCGCCTCCAGCCCGTTGCACACGCTCGCCTGGCGGGTTTCGCCGCCGAAGACCGGCGGGTCGACGCGGGCGCGCAAATCCGGCTGCAGCAGAGCCAAAGCCGCCTGATAGAGATCGCCGTCGTCGCGATGGATCGCAACCCGCGCCCGCGATCCCGGCGCGCCGCCGAGCAGGGCTTCGAGCGTCCGGGTCAGCACCTGCCGCCCTGCCAGGGGACGATATTGCTTGGGGCCGCCGGCGCCGGCGCGGGAGCCGCGCCCCGCCGCCACGACCAGGAAAATCGCGCCGTCAAAATTTTCGCTCTCGCTGGTCGAGGACATCGCCAATCCGTGAAATTTTCTTGCGCTGCGACCAATTACGCAAAGCATGCGAAAGGTCAATTTTCTCGGCTTTTTCCCTTTGCGCGGACCTGGAAACTGTCTAAAATGCAGGCATGAACGAATTTGCTCAGCAGTTGAGCAGGCGCGTTGGCGGCGCGTTCCTGCGCGACGGCGTATTGAAGATCGGCGGCCTCCTCGTCGAAGGCCGGGCGTTTCTTGCGCCCATGGCCGGCGTGACCGATCTCGGCATGCGGCGTCTGGCGCGGCGATTCGGCGCTGCGCTCGCCTTTTCCGAAATGACGGCGAGCGGCGATCTGGTCGATGGCGGGCGGGAGAGCCTGATCCGCGCCAGGGGCGAGGGGGTCAGGCCCCATGCGGTGCAGATCGCCGGACGCGAGCCGGACAGCATGGCGCGCGCGGCGCTGATGCTCGAGGCGGCAGGGGCCGATCTCATCGACATCAATATGGGCTGCCCGGCCAAGAGGGTCGTCGGCGGCGCGGCCGGCTCCGCCCTGATGCGCGACCTCGATCTCGCCGCGCGGTTGATTGGCGCGGTGACGCGCGCGGTGAAAATTCCGGTCAGCGTCAAAATGCGGCTCGGCTGGGACGAATCCTCCCTCAATGCGGCGGAACTGGCGCGGCGCGCCGAGCTTGAGGGCGCGCGCATGATTATCGTGCACGGGCGCACGCGCAATCAGTTCTATAAGGGCGTAGCAGACTGGGCGGCGATCCGCCCGGTGAGCGAAGCGGTGAAAATTCCCGTGGTCGCCAATGGCGATTGCCGCACGCCGCGCGACGCCGCGAAAATGCTCGAGCTTTCCGGAGCGCAGGCGGTCATGGTCGGCCGCGCCGCCCTCGGCCGGCCCTGGCTCGTCGGTGATATTGCCTATTTTCTGAGCAATGGCGGCGAGAGGCCGGCCTTGCCGGGTTCATGCCGCCGCGAGGCGGCGCGCGAGCATCTCGCGGTCCTTCTCGACATTTTCGGGCCGCGCCAGGGCCTGCGCCACGCGCGCAAACATCTCGCCGCCTATGCCGATGTCGCCGCGGAAGACGGTGGCGGCCTGGGACCGGCGGCGCGTCGCCGCCTGGTCGAAAGCGAGGATCAGTCGGAGGTTTTCGGCCTCCTCGACGAACTTTATTCGGCGGCGCCTGAGGTGGAGGCGGCCTGATGCACGATCATGCTCAAAAAACAGGCGCCCAAGCGGGGGTCAGTTCCGGGTCGGCGCCGGACGACGCCAACCTGCTGGCGGCGCAGACGCTCAACGCCCTTCCGCATCCCCTGCTGTCGATCGGCGGCGACGGCGTGATCCTCGACGCCAATCCGGCGGCGGAACTGTTTTTCGCCATGTCGCGGAAGGCGTTGAAAAAGATAAAGTTCCAGGATCTTCTGCCTTTCGGCTCGCCTCTCGCTTCGGCTATCGAGCAGGCGCGCCGTCGCCTTGCGCCGATCAACGAATATCGCGTCGATCTCGGCACGCCCAGGATCGGCGTCGAGCGTTTTGTCGACATCCATATTGCGCCTTTGCCGAGCATCGAGGGCGGCGTGGTGATCATGCTGCAGGAGCGCACCATCGCCGACAAGATGGACCGCCAGCTCACCCATCGCGGCGCCGCGCGGTCCCTTTCCGCTCTCGGCGCCATGCTGGCGCATGAGATCAAGAATCCGCTGTCGGGCATTCGCGGCGCGGCGCAACTGCTGGATACGGTGGTCAGCGACGAGGATCGCGGCTTGTGCCGGCTGATCTGCGACGAAAGCGACCGCATCGTCCATCTGGTTGAGCGCATGGAGGCTTTTTCCGACGGCCGCCCGGTCGAGCGCGGCGCCGTCAATATTCACGAAGTGCTGGAGCATGTGCGGCGCGTCGCCCAGGCCGGCTTCGCCCGCCGCATCCGCTTCGTCGAGAATTACGATCCTTCGCTTCCCAGCGTCTACGCCAATCGCGACCAGCTCGTTCAGGTTTTTCTCAATCTGGTCAAGAACGCCGCCGAGGCCATCGGAGAAGACGCAAGGGATGGCGAAATCGAGCTTTCCACCGCCTTTCGGCCGGGCGTGCGCATCAAGGCGCCGGGCAAGGCCGCGCCGGTCAGCCTGCCGCTGGAATTCTGCGTGCGCGACAACGGTCCCGGCGTGCCGGAAGACCTCATGCCGCATTTGTTCGATCCTTTTGTCACCAACAAAGCCTCCGGCTCTGGCCTCGGACTTGCATTGGTGGCGAAGATCATCGGCGATCACGGCGGGGTTATCGAATGCGAATCGCAGCCGCGCAGAACGGTCTTTCGTGTGCTGATGCCGGTTTATACTCCGGCGAAGGGCGCGCGCTGAATTCGCCGTCCGACGTGAACGGCGGGGGGCCGCTTTTAATTGGCGGCTGCAAGGGTCTGGAGGATATTGAATGCCGAGCGGCAACATTCTCGTCGCGGATGACGATGCGGCCATCCGCACCGTCGTGGGCCAGGCTCTGACGCGCGCCGGCTACGAAGTTCGCACGACGGGATCGGCCTCCACTTTGTGGCGCTGGATTCAGGCGGGCGAGGGCGATCTGGTCATTACCGACGTGGTCATGCCCGACGAAAACGCCTTCGAGCTTCTGCCTCGGGTGAAAAAGTCGCGCCCGGAGCTTCCGGTCGTCGTCATGAGCGCGCAGAACACCTTCATGACGGCGATCAAGGCCTCCGAGCGCGGCGCCTATGAATATCTGCCGAAACCCTTCGACCTCAAGGAGCTTCTGGCGATTGTCGGGCGGGCCCTGAGCGAGCCGAAGAACCGCCTGCGCGCGCCTGAGCCCGACGACATGGAGGGCATGCCGCTGGTCGGCCGCTCGCCCGCCATGCAGGAGATCTATCGCGCCCTGGCGCGGCTGATGCAGTCCGACCTCACGGTGATGATCACCGGCGAATCCGGCACCGGCAAGGAGCTGGTGGCGCGCGCCCTGCACGACTACGGCAAGCGCAAGAAAGGGCCTTTCGTCGCCATCAATGTCGCCGCCATTCCGCGCGACCTGATCGAAAGCGAATTGTTCGGCCATGAGAAGGGCGCTTTCACCGGCGCCAACCAGCGCTCCAGCGGCCGTTTCGAACAGGCGGAAGGCGGCACGCTTTTCCTCGACGAAATCGGCGACATGCCGATGGACGCCCAGACCCGGCTCTTGCGCGTGCTGCAGCAGGGCGAATATACGACCGTCGGCGGACGCACGCCGATCAAGGCCAATGTGCGCATCGTCGCCGCCACGAATAAGGATTTGCGCGTTCTCATCCAGCAGGGCCTTTTTCGCGAGGACCTGTTCTTCCGTCTCAATGTCGTGCCGCTGCGCCTGCCGCCCTTGCGCGAGCGCATCGAGGACATAGGCGATCTCGCCCGCCATTTCTTCGCCCAGGCGGCGAGCGAGGGATTGCAGCTGAAATCGCTGGAGCCGGGCGCGCTCGAACGGTTGAAGCGCTATAAATGGCCGGGCAATATCCGCGAGCTGGAAAATCTGGTGCGCCGCCTCGCGGCGCTCTATCCGCAGGAAGTCATTTCCGAACAGATCGTTGTGAGCGAGCTCGGCCTCGACGCCATGCGCGACGGCGCGCCGGGCCTCGGCATCGCCGTTGGCGGCGCCACGCCGCGCAACCCCGACGAAACGCTCGCCATGTCGGTCGAACGCCACCTGACCGACCTGTTCAAGGCGCATGGCGATCATCTGCCGCCGCCCGGCCTCTATCACCGCATCCTGCGGGAGATCGAATATCCCCTGATCTCCATCGCGCTCGCCGCGACGCGCGGCAACCAGATCAAGGCGGCCGAGCTTTTGGGTCTCAACCGCAACACTTTGCGCAAGAAAGTGCGCGATCTCGACGTGCGGCTGATGCGCTCGTCGCGGTGAGGGGCGGGCGCCATTCGCCGCGAAATCGAAGATTAAAAGCTCGTCTTTGATTAGCCCGCATTTCTCACACGGGGCTGGCGCAGACCGACCCCGTGTGAGAAATGCGGGTTAGGTCCGATCGCGGCCGATTCTAGGAACGGGAAAGCTGGCCGTATTCGCCGAGCCAGCGATTGATCTGCGCCGCAAGAACAGCGTCGGATTTCTCGGCTATCTCCTTTAGGCGGCGAACCGCGTCATTTTTCTCTGCGTCAGGCGCGCAATTCAGGGCGATCGCGCAAGCCGCCGCCGATATCCGGGGATCGGGGTGGCGCGTCAAATGACGAATGACCGGCCATGCGGCGGCCGGAACGCCGATCTCCGCCAGCGCCGTCAACGCGCCGCGCCGTCTGCGCAGATTCGTTTCGGTTTCGCGCGTTTCGGGATCTGGGGCGCGCGCCGCCGCGACGAGGAGCGCTGGCCGGGCCGCGGCCCCGAACGCCGCCAGCGCCGTTTCCGCTTCCCCGCGCGCTTCATCTTCCGCCAAGGCGCGCACGAGTTCGGGAATGGCTTCCGTTCTCATGCTCCTGCCCAAGGCGACGACGATTCCCGGAAGAATCCGATCGCGCGCCAGCCGCAGAAGGAGATCGAGAACGCGCTCCTCGCCGGTGTCCGTGACGGCGCGGGCCACGGCGCTGATCACTTCCTCCTCGCCGAGCTGTTCGACGGGGTCGGCCATTTCATGCGGCGCATTGAGGAAGTCGATCAGGGCCTCCCTGGCGCCGAGCGCCGACAGTGCCTCGGCCGCGCGCAGGCGCGCATGGGACAGGCCGCTCGGATCGCGCGAGAAAAGCAACTCGGTCAAAGCGGGAACCGCGCGCCGTCCGCAAGCCACCGCGTCGAGCACGCCGCGGTCGCCGTCGCGCGGCGATTTCAACCTGGAAATCGCGGCGCGGACATCCTCAGGGAGCGGTAAATCCATCCCCATCATTGGCGATCTGTTCAGAGCGGCGAGGCGAAAACCGCGGACTTGCCGAGCGAGCGTTCGATTTCAAGCAGCCGGTTATATTTGGCGATGCGTTCGCTGCGGCAGGCGGAGCCTGTCTTGATCTGCCCGCCGCCCATGGCGACGGCGAAATCGGCCATGAAGGCATCCTCGGTCTCGCCGGAGCGATGCGAGACGACAAAGCGCCAGCCGGCGGCGCGGCAAAGGTCGATGGTCTGGATCGTCTCCGTCACCGTTCCGATCTGGTTGAGCTTGATCAGCACCGAATTCGCCGTTTTCTCCGCGATTCCGCGGCGCACGAAATCGGGATTGGTGACAAAAATATCGTCGCCGACGATCTGAATCCTTTCGCCTTGGACGGCGGTCTGTTTGGCGAAGCCGGCCCAGTCGTTTTCATCGAGGCCGTCCTCGATCGACACTATGGGAAAGGCGTCGATCCATTTGCGGTAGATCTCGATCATCTCGTCGGACGATTTGCGGCCGCCGCCCGATTTGGCGAGGTCGTAAGATCCGCCGCCGAAAAACGAGCTGGCGGCGGGATCGAGCGCGATGGCGATATCCTTGCCGGGCTTATAGCCGGCGGCTTCGATGGCCTGGACGATGCGCTCGCAGGCCTCCTCATTGCTCTTCAGATTGGGCGCGAAGCCGCCCTCGTCGCCGACCGCGGTCGAATAGCCCTGCTTCTTGAGGATTCCGGCCAAGGCATGGAAGGTCTCCGCCCCATAGCGCAAAGCCTCGGCGAATGTCGGCGCGCCGATCGGCATGACCATGAATTCCTGAAAATCGACGCTGTTGTCGGCGTGTTTGCCGCCGTTGAGAATGTTCATCATCGGCACGGGCAGCCGCGTCGCGCCCGCGCCGCCGAGATAGGCGTAAAGGGGCAGCTTCGCGTCCTCCGCCGCCGCGCGCGCCGCCGCCATGGACACGCCGAGAATTGCGTTGGCGCCGAGCTTCGCCTTGTTCGGCGAGCCATCGAGTTCGATGAGCGTCGCGTCGATTTCGGCCTGGCGCGACGGATCGCGTCCGACGAGCGCGGGCGCAATGACGTCATTGACGTTGGCGACCGCCTTGAGCACGCCCTTGCCGCCATAACGCTTCTTGTCGCCGTCGCGAAGCTCGACCGCTTCATTCTCGCCGGTTGAGGCGCCCGAGGGGACGGAAGCCGAAACCCGAATCCCGCTTTCCAGCGCCAAATGAACGCGAACCGTCGGATTGCCACGGGAATCGAGAATTTCGTGCGCCTGAATGGAAGCGATCATGCTCATGGGACAATTCCTCTTAGGGTCAAGAACCATTGGAACGAAGCAAGGGAGCAAGTCCGGCGAGAACCGCGGACGCATCTCTGTATAGCGTGTCGAGATTCCCGCGCCTTGGTTTTCGTCAAGACGGCGAATGATCGCGATCGCGCCATGACGGCCCTATGCGGGCCTCACATTGCGCAGGCCGGCAAGAAGCGTCACCGCCCTTTTGCCGGCGTTTTCCTCCTCCTGGCTCTCGAAACCGCGCCGAAGGGCGTCGAATTTGAGAACATGACGCTGCATGTCTTCGGAGAGGCGCCCGAACAGCTTCGCCTGATGCTCCATGAGCCGAAGGGTCAGTCGCGCGTCGTTCGCCATGGTGGCGAGTTTGGGAAAATGGGGCAGGCAAATCGCCGAGAGCGAGGCGAAGGCCTCCTGTTCATTCTGCACAAATCGCGACGCCAGGGCGGCAAGGGCCTCGGCTTCCGCCCGCGCGTGAACCTCGCAAAGGACGCAGCTTCCGTTGACCGGCAGAAGCGCATGGACCCGGGCGGGAATCATTTCGGGAATCCCCTGCTTCTGCGCTGCCGCCGCGGCCTCCGCCCGAAACCACGCCGCCAGGCGAGCGAGAAGTTCGGAATAGGCCATGCAGACGCCGTAATCCGACGCCATCGCCTCGAATTGCCAGGCGTGGTGACTGCAAAGGCCACGGTTTTTG
Source organism: uncultured Rhodoblastus sp. (assembly GCA_964425315.1). Taxonomy (GTDB): domain Bacteria; phylum Pseudomonadota; class Alphaproteobacteria; order Rhizobiales; family Beijerinckiaceae; genus Rhodoblastus. The sequence goes on along the minus strand of CAYRNB010000027.1, from coordinate 21,746 downwards.
GTGAATTGCTGGCGCGCCCCCGCATCCGCGATCAGGCGCTGCGGCAATCGGCTCATAAAGTCCCACAGCCGGTCGTTGATTGCGACGCAGATCTCGCACGGTCTGGATTGTTGCAGCGGCGGAAGAGGCTCGTCACGATCGCCCCGGGTTTCGCATTGAAATCGGGCCCCGGCCGGCCGCGTCTCGATATGCCTCCTTACCTCGGCCAGTCGTTGGGAAAGGCCCTCCTTCGCCGCGGGTTGGGCGTCGCGCAATATGTTTTCGAGGCGGTCGCATGTCCGTCGCAGAAATTCCACGGCCTTTTCGTTCAGCAGGAAGGCCCGCAATTGCTCTTCGAGCGCCGACAGGCCGCTCTCCGCCAAAAGCGGCGCATTGTTCGCCTGCTTGGCCTGAAGCCCGTCCCGCGCCGAGACCGGAAAGACCCGCGGAATCTCATCGGCGAAAACGGTTTGGAGCTGCCGCTGAACGAAAAGGACGACCTCATCGCGCTCCTGCGGGGAGACGGTGTCCTGCTTATTGAGCACGACGAAAATCCGCCGCGCCGAAGAAGAGACGTCGCGGAGAAAGCGCACTTCCTCCTCCGACAGCGGGCTTTCGAAACTGGTGACCAGCAGGAAGGCGTCGGCCTCGGGCAAAAAAGCTTCCGTCGTCAGCGTATTCGCCTGGATGGCCGAACCCAGGCCCGGCGTATCGACGAAAAAGAAGCCGCGCCGCAGGATTTCGGCCCGGATCTGCACTTCCGCGACCTTGATTCTCTTGACGTTGCCGGGATTGCGCTCCTGCGTGACGAATTCGGCGAGCGCGCCAATGGGAATTTCCTGCGACAACATGCTCTCGGCGAAGCGCAGGACCGCCTGATCCTTGGAGCCATAGGAAACCGTGGTGATCACCGACGTCAGCGGCACGATGCCCACGGGCAGGCGATCGACGCCGATAAGGGCGTTCATCAGCGACGACTTGCCGCGGCTGAAACGGCCGATGAAGGCGAGGTTGAAGCGATCGTCGGCCAGCCGCGCGAATGTTTCGCGCAAGCGATCATGCCACTTATTGTCGTGCGGATCGGAGTGGTTCGCCACCGACCGCAAAATATCGGCCAGCGCGAATTTGACATGTTCGTATTCCCGCAGGTCCATGGCCAATATCCTAGGCGCGGTCGCCGGGGGCGGCGCCGCCCGGCGCGTTGAAACGGTTGCGGGAGTAGGAATAGTGCGCGCCGACGGCTGGTCTCTCGACAGCGTTGCCGCGTGCGTTGGGCGTGGGCGTCATGCGATCTCCCGCGGAAGTCTGGGCTTCAGCAGGAGTCATCGGCCGAGAGGCGTTTAAAGGCGAACTCCACCGCCATCTTGAAGGTAGGCTTGGACGCCGCATCGTTCAAGCCTCGGTGGCGCCTAGCGATGTCTTGACCGGCGCGACGCCGGACTTAATATGATTTGTTGATGGCGATGGGGTTCGCCAAAACCGCCCGTCCGGGCTGATGACTCCTGCCAAGGCCAGACTTTGGAGGGGTTGATGCTGGCTCAAGCCCGGCGCCGGACAGGTTTGCTCTCAGGCGCGGGAATTCGGCCATGACGTCGGTCGGCGAACTTCTCGCGCGCGCCCAGGCGTCGATCGCGCGTCCAAGCGAAGCGCAGGCGCTTCTTTTGGGCAAAGTCGGCGATCTTCAGGCCAGGCTGGACGAGGGGCGCTTGCGAGTCGCGGCGCTGGGCCAGTTCAAGCGCGGCAAGAGCTCCCTTCTCAACGCCTTGCTGGGCGCGGCCCTCCTACCGACCGGGGTGACGCCGGTCACCGCGATCCCGACCTTCATTCGCGCGGGGACAAGGCCGCGCGCGCGCATCGCTCTCGACGACGACAAAAAAAACGTGGTCGAGAGCGAAGGCGAGGAGGTTGCGCCGGTTCTCGATCAATTCATCTCGGAATCCCGCAATCCGCACAACACGCGCCGCGTCGCGAGCGTTTCCATCGAGGCGCCTTCCGAATTTCTCGCGGAAGGCGTCATTCTGATCGACACGCCCGGCGTCGGCTCCACCTTCAAGCACAATACCGCCGTCGCGGAAGCGGCGCTCACCGAATGCGACGCGGCCCTGTTCGTCCTGTCCGCCGACCCGCCGATCACCGAGGTCGAAATCGCTTATCTCGAAAAAATCCGTAGGCTGATCCCGCGCATCCTGTTCGTGCTCAACAAGGCCGACCTGCTCGACGAAGCCGAAAAAGCGGATGCGGCGCACTTTCTCGAGACGACGTTGAGCGAGCGCAATATCGCGGCGCCCGAGGGCGTTTTTCTCGTTTCCTCGCGCCGCGGCCTGCAGGCGAAACGCGACGGCGACCGTCAGGCGCTGGAAACGTCCGGCCTCGCCCGCCTCGAGGGCGCCTTGAGGAAGCAGATGAGCCAGCAGAAGCAGGCCATTCTCGATGTGACCGGCCGCGCGCGCGCGATCGATCTTATCGGCGATCTGCTTTTCCAGAGCGAGTTCGAATACAAGGCCTTGCTGACGCCTGAAGACGAATTGCGGCGGAAGGCGCAAATCTTCGAGGAGAGCGCCCAGTCATTCGCGGAGGAGCGCCAACGTCTTTCCGATCTCCTTATCCTCGACCGCAAGCGCCTGCTGCGCGATCTCCAGGCCGAAACGGAGCGCATATGGGCCGAGGGGAGAGCGGCGGCGATGCGCGTGATCGACGAGATCGGCGAGTCCGGCGTCGAAACGCTTGAGACGCGAAAAAAAATCGCGCGGGCGCTCGCCGCCTATTTCGAACAGGCCCTCGGCGAAAGCGTCAGCGTCTTTAGGGAAAAAATGAAGGCCGCGGCGGCCGCCCATCAGGAAAGGGCGGGCGCCCTGATCGGCCTCGTCCGGCGGACGGCGGCGGATCTACTGGAGATCCAGGCGAGCGCGACACGAAACGAAGCCGTGTTTCAGGCCAGGCGTGAGCCCTATTGGGTCGCGCCGGAGCCCTCCCTTTCGATGATCGACGCTTCCGCGGTCGCGATCTCGCGCCTCCTGCCGGCCGGCATGCGGCGGCGGCGCGCGCGGGCGGCGCTGATCGCCGACACCGAGAGGGCGGCCCTGCGCAATGTCGCCAACCTCGACTGGTCCTTGCGGCAGAATATCGGGGATTCGATCCGGAATTTCGAACGGTCCCTGACCGAACAACTCGACCAGGCCTTGCGCTCGACCCGCGAGGCCCTGGCGATGGCGATCGAAAAGAGGGCCGCGAGACGAGAGGCGGTCGAAGCCGATGTCGCGGAAGCCGAAGGCGTCGTCGACGCTCTGACGAATGTTCTCGCCGAACTTCGCGCCGAAGCGCCCGCCTTGCAGGCCGAGGGGGAGCGGACATGTTGAGGCTTTCTCGCGCGCGTGTGATCGGCGACATCGAATTGATCGTCAATAAAGCCTGTCCCGCGCGGGGCCTGAGCCGCTGGACGGCAAAAGGCGCCGATTGCGCCGTCGAGCGCCACAGCTATTCCGGCGGCGGATATGGTTTCCAGGCGGAAATCCTGCGCGTCAGCTGCCCGACGGCGAGCCGGCCGAAATGGGAAGTTCTGCTGGTCAGCGAATATTGGCGGCGCGGCGACGGCGAATCGATTCACGCGACCAAATGGCTGAAGCTTCTCGCCGGCAAGAACAACGACGTGCTGAAATGGATCGGGGCGAACCGCGAATGAACAACGGGCGACATCGCGCGAAAACGCCGGCGTCTTCCTATGGCTCAGGCCGACGCGCTTGCGCGTCGGCGTCGCTTTCTATAGCAGTTCCGTTATGAAACGCGTCGCGCTTTACACCGGCTCCTTCGATCCGGTCACCAACGGCCATGTCGATGTCATCCGGGGCGCGCTGCGGCTTTGCGACCGGCTGGTGGCGGCGATCGGCGTTCATCCCGGCAAGCAGCCTATGTTCACCGCGGAAGAACGCGCCGACATGCTGCAAAAAGTCTGCGCGGCGGACGCGGCGGCTGAACATTGCGAATTTTCCGTCGTGACTTTTTCCGGCCTGGCGATCGAGGCGGCGCGCGAGGCGGGCGCCGGCCTGATTATTCGCGGGCTGCGCGACGGCACCGATCTCGACTATGAAATGTCCATGGCCGGGATGAACGGCGTCATGGCGCCGGAAATCCAGACGGTTTTTCTGCCCGCCAGCCCCGGCGTGGGGCACATTACCGCCACTTTGGTGCGTCAGATCGCCCTGATGGGCGGGGACGTTTCCGCCTTCGCGCCGCCCCTCGTCGTCGAGGCCCTGCGCCGCAAAGCGGCGCGAAAACAATGAATCGGCCGCAAAGCGGCGCGAAAGCAACG
>CAYRNB010000027.1:12419-17361 GCA_964425315.1 uncultured Rhodoblastus sp. | reverse complement strand
GCCGCAAAGCGGCGCGAAAACAATGAATCGGCCGCAAAGCGGCGCGAAAGCAACGAATCCGCCGCAAAGCGGCGCTGAAACGATGAATCCGCCGCAAAGCTCGGCATTTTTAGAAAAGCATAGGGAGATGACATGAGCGAATTGAAAACGGCGCGGCTCGACCGCCGCCAACTGGCCAAGGCCGTCTCCTTGGGCGCGGTAGCCGCTCTCGCCGGCGGCAAGGCTATTGCGGCCGGCAACGATCTCGACAACACCGTCTATATGCAGCTCAAATACGGGCGCGTCGTCATCCGCCTGCGTCCCGATCTCGCGCCGAAGACGGTGGCGCAGATCAAGACCCTGGTGAAGCAGGGCTTTTACAACGGCCTGACCTTTCACCGCGTCATCGACGGCTTCATGGCCCAGACGGGCGATCCCACCGGCACCGGCATGGGCGGCTCGAAACTTCCGGACGTCCCGGCGGAATTCACCAATGCGCCTTTCGAGCGCGGCACGCTCGGCATGGCGCGGGCGAGCGATCCCAATTCCGGCAATTCGCAATTCTTCATCTGCTTCGCGCCGGCGCCTTTCCTCGACGGCAAATACACCGTCTTCGGCCAGGTCGTCTCCGGCATGACATATGTCGACAAGATCAAGCGCGGCGAGCCGCCGCCGCATCCCGACAAGATCATCAGCATGACCATGGCGTCCGACGCCAAAAAATAAGGGAAGGAAACCAATGTCCGACGAAGGCAACCTCATGACGCTGGAGACCACCAAAGGAGAGGTGGTGATCCGCATGCGCCCGGACCTCGCGCCCAATCACGTGGCCCATATCAAGAAACTGGTCGACGAAGGCTTTTACGACGGCATCGTCTTCCACCGCGTGATCGACGGGTTCATGGCCCAGACCGGCTGCCCGCACGGCACGGGCACGGGCGGATCGAAATATCCGAACCTCAAGGCCGAGTTCAACAATGCGCCGCATGTGCGCGGCACGGCCTCCATGGCCCGCGCCGCCAATCCGGATTCGGCCAATTCGCAGTTTTTCATCTGTTTCGACGACGCCCGCTTCCTCGACAAGCAATATACGGTCTGGGGCGAGGTGATCTCCGGCATGGAAAATGTCGACAAGATCAAGCGCGGCGAGCCGGTGAAGGATCCCGACAAGATCATCTCGGCCAAAATAAGCTGACGAACAAACCGGGGTTTCACCCCGGTTTTTTCTTGGCCGCCGCCGTTCAGCCGCCGTTCAGCCCTCGACCTTTAGAAATCGTGCGGCTTCCGTAAAGTTTTCGTCGTCCCTGCGGATCCTGCAGATTGACGGAGACGAGAAAATTGGGAAGTTTTGCGCCGGGGCCATTTTCCATGTCCCTTGGCGTCCGCGCCAGAAGGCGCGACGGCGCGAAGGCATTCAACTTGCGCCGCCAGGCGCCTTTGCTTCCGGCGCGCCGGACGCAAGGGCATAATTAATTGTCGTTTCGGCGCCGCATGCCGCCGCCGATTTCAGGGGAGCCTTCCATGTCCATTCGTTCCGCCCTCATGGTCGCCGGCGCGGCCGCCTTCCTCGCGCTGAGCCCCGCGGCCCACGCCGAGTCGCTGATGAAGCAATGCGCCGCCAAATGGAAGGCGGCCAAGGCCGCCGGCACGACCCAGGGGATGACCTACCTGCAGTTTTCCTCGAAATGCCGCGCCGAACTGAAGGCCAAACCGGCCGCCGCGGCGCCGGCCGCCGAGCCAGCCAAGCATGCGGCGCCTGCGCCCGCCGGCTCGCCGGTCTTCCCGACCAAGGTCAATCCCGCCTATGCCAAGGAATCAGCTGGCAAGGCGCGTATGCACACCTGCCTCGACCAGTATAAGGCCAATAAGGCGACGGGCGGCAATGCCGGCCTGAAATGGATCCAGAAGGGCGGCGGCTATTACAGCGAGTGCAACAAGAAGCTGAAATAACGAATTTTCGCAATCTGGCCCCGGCGCTTCGCGGCGCCGGGGTTTTTCGTCACTGCGCCGCCGCCTGCTGCTTGGCGGCGCGCGCCTTGGCCTTGTCGCCGGCGGCGCGTGCGGATTCCGTCGTATTGAACATTTCCAGGTCGTCGAGATCGGCTTCCGTCGGCGGCGTCAGCGCCTGATCCATATAATTCCGGGCGTCCGGCGAATGGCGCAATTCGCGCCGCAGCTTCCATAATTTCAACGCAAGCAATCCGACCCGCAAATGGTTGAGGGCGATCGTCCCATAGACGCGCGGGTAGAAGATCAGAGGGTTTTCCAGCGGCAGGCCGGGGCGCCGGTCGCGTCGAACCTTGCGGCGAAAATAGCCGCCCTGCAGCGGATGCACTTTTTCCAGTTTGACGCAGGCCCAGAACCAGATGATCAGGAACAGCGCCTTGCCCGCCGACGTCCCGCAGGCGGTGGCGCGGCGCATGATCGTTTCCATGTGCTCGGGCGAATAATAAAGGTCCCAGGACTCGTTGTAGATCGCCTCCCATTCCTCTTTGCTCATTTTCGGATGCCCGGTCACGACATGTTCGAGGTCGTACTTGTTCATGTCCGGGTCCATCCAGACGCCGTTCTTGGCCAGGCGCTGATGGTCCTCCGAACCGGGCAGGGGAGTGAGGCAGAAGAACTCCAGCATGTCGAGCGGCAGTTCGCGCTGGATGATGGCGATGTCGCGCCGGATCGATTCCGGCGTATCGGCGGGAAAGCCGAGGATATAGCCGGCATAGGTGAAACAGCCCGCCCTTTTCCAGTCGAGCAGCATGGCCCGGTATTCGGCGATGCGGTTCTGCTTCTTCTTCACCTCGACGAGATTGGCCGGATTGATGTTCTCCAGCCCGATGAAGACGCGCTTGACCCCGGCGCGCGCCGCCTTGTCGATGAAATGGGGGATGCGGTGGCAGAGCGTGTCCACCTGGATGATGAAGGTGAAGTGGAGGCCCTGGCCCTTCAGTTCGATCAGCCGGTCGAAAATCGGCTCCCAATTCTTGTTGCGGGCGAAATTGTCGTCGGTGATGAAGAAACTGTCCACGCCCTGCGCCAGATTGGCGCGGACGATCCGCTCCACGTCGTCGGCGCTGCGGTGGCGGGACTTGCGGCCCTGCACATTGATGATGGTGCAGAAGGAGCATTGGAACGGACAGCCGCGTCCGGCGTCGAAACTGGTGACGGCGCCGGTGGTGCGCGCGATGACTTCGGCCGGGAGCAGGGGCGGCGGCGCGTTCTCGACCGCCGGCAGATCGTCCATGAAATTATAAAGCGGCTTCAATTCGCCCGCGTAGGCGTCGCGCAGGACGAGGTCGAAGCGGCCCTCCGCCTCGCCGGCGAAAAGGCTTACGCCCAACTCTTGCGCCTCGCGCAGATCGGCGGGAAGCTCGGGCAGCATGGCGAGGCAGCCGGAGACGTGAAAGCCGCCGATCGCCACCGGAGCGCCCGCCGCCCGCAGCCGACGCGCCAGATCGAGCGCGCGGGGAAATTGGTTTGACTGCACCCCGACCATGCAGACGAGGCCATGGCCGGCCGCCGCGACCGCCGCGGCGATCTTCTCCGGCCTTATGCGCGCATTGGTCTCGTCATAGGCGGTCATCGCGATCCGCACGTCGTCGCCGAGAACGCCGCGGCGGGCGCAATCCTTGGCGATCCCATGCAACGCCGCAAGGCTGTTGGACGGTATCGCTGAGCGCATCCACTGGATGACATAGCCCTCATCGTCGTAATGCGACGGCTTGATCAAATGCAGTTCGAAAGTCTTCTCCGCCATATCGTCTCGCTTTGGTTCGCGGGCGCCGGTTCTTATCACATTAATAATGGGCGCGGGAGTTTCTCTCGTTTCGCCGCGAAAACCAAGCGTGGCCTCGGCCGAGCATGGCTTAAAGTCGCCGATTTGGATCGATTCGCCGGCAGCGGCGGAAAAACGGGGGCATTCTTCAGTATTGCCTGCATTTTGTGGACAGGAACGGAGCGGCCCCTTATAACGCGCGAGGTCGAACCAGGGGCTTGGGACCAGCCATGCAAAGCCAGCAAACGATGCTTTCCGATTCCGCCGTCTTGCGCGACACCATGGTCGAGCGGCAGATCCGCACATTCGACGTGACCGACGCCGGTGTGCTGAGCCGCATGAAAACCGTGCCGCGCGAGCTTTTCGTCGACCCGCCGATCGCATCGCTCGCCTATTCCGACGCGCGCCTGACCATTTCCGGGACCCGGCCGCGCGAATTGACCGCCCCGCTGATCCTCGCCAAATTGCTGAAGGAAGCGCATTTGAGCGAAGCCGATCGCGTTCTGGTCGTCGCCGGCGCCACCGGCTACGCCGCCGCCCTGATCGCCGGCCTGGCCGCTTCCGTGGTCAGCCTCGACGACGACGAAAGCCTCGCCGCCCGGGCTGAGGCCAATTTCGCCGCGCTCGGCCTCGCCAACGCCAAATCCCTTTGCGGCCCACTGGAAAAGGGCGCGCCGGACGACGCGCCTTTCGACCTGATCCTCGTCGACGGCGTCAGCCAGGGCGAATTCTCGCCGTTCATCGGCCAGTTGCGCGAAGATGGCCGTCTCGTCGCCATTGTCTCGAAAACGCCAGGCGCGCGTGTCGGCAGGGCGACCCTGTTCCGGCGCGCCGGAGATAATTTGTCCGCGCGTCCCGTATTCGAGGCGGCGGCCGGAAGCCTTTCGGCGTTCGCAAAGCCGCCGCAATTTTTGTTTTGATAGTGCAGCAGCGGGCGGCCGCGCTGTGACTTTTTTGACGCAGCGCGGAAGAAAAGAGACCCGAATTATGGCTTTGCGGGGCGCACAGGGCCGCTGCCGCGGCGCGCCCGGTTGACGCGACGGTTGAGTTCTCCGATTCTATGCGCCGCGCCGTCCGAACGAAGGCGCGCGCCGGAACTTCGGGCGGCGACGAGGGGCTTGGGTCGCCGCCACGATCAAAGGGGTTGATTTTGCGTTCTTGCTCTTTTGTCGGCTCCTCGATCGCCCTGGC
>CAYRNB010000027.1:0-12319 GCA_964425315.1 uncultured Rhodoblastus sp. | reverse complement strand
GGCGCGCGAGCAATTGCGCGAGACCGAATTGACCACGCTGCTGGATGCCGCCACCGCCTATATGGACGTGTTGCGCGACAGCGCCGTGCTCAATCTGACCATTAATAACGTGAAAGTCCTGAAGCTGCAGCTGAAGCAGACGCGGGACCGGTTCGAGGTCGGCGAAGTGACGCGGACTGACGTGGCCCAGGCCGAATCGGCGCTGGAAAGCGGCAAGGCCGACGTCGCGGTGGCGAGATCCACTCTCGAGACCAGCGTCGCCAAGTACCGCCAAGTGATAGGCGAGAACCCCAGACATTTGCGCCCGGCGCAGCCGATCGAAAGACTGTTGCCGCGCACGCTCGGACTCGCAATCGAGACCGGCCTGTCCGAGCATCCGACGATCATCGGCGCCCTGCACGAGGTCGATGTGGCGCAATCTGCGGTGAGTGTGGCGGAATCGGCGCTGCTGCCGACGGCCAGCGTGTCGGGTCAGTTTCAGAACATGAACGACGTCAACGGCTTTCCCCATTACAACTCCTGGTCGGCTGCTGTCATCGGGCAAATCAACATCCCGATCTATCAGGGCGGCCAGGAATATGCGGCCGTGCGCCAGGCCAAGGAAATATTGGGCAAGGACCGTCTCGCGGTCGATACGGCGCGGCTCGCGGTGCGCCAGAACGTTTCGCAGACCTGGGGCCAATTGGTGGCGGCGCGCGCCGCCATTGTCGCCTATCGCGCGTCGGTCAAGGCGGCCAAAGTGGCGCTGGAAGGCGTGCGCGAGGAGGCCAAGGTCGGGCAGCGCACGACGCTCGACGTGCTCAACGCCCAGCAGGCATTGCTCAAAGCTCGCGTGCAATTGGTGCAGGCGCAGCGCGACCGGGTCGTCTATTCTTATAGCGTCATGGCGGCCATCGGAGAATTGTCGGCGCATAGTCTCGGCCTCGACGTCGCCGCCTACAATCCGAGTGTACATTACAACCAGGAGAAGAACCGCTTCTTCGGCCTGGATACGCCTGACGGACGCTGAGGCGTCCGGCCGGAACGTAGGGTCTTTGCAACAGTTCAGCTTTTTTGCGGGCGGGGCGCTGTCACGGCTTGCGCGCCGCCGCGAGGAGGCGCACCCTTAATCATCCGATTCGTCCCGCGAGCGTTGGAAGTCATGAGCGCAACGAACGCCCCTTCACAGCCGACCGACGTGAAAGCCGAGCAAAAGGCGCATGAACAGTCGATGGACGACATTTTGGCGTCGATCCGTCGCATCATAGCGGACGACGAAACCTTGCCGCTCAGTCGCGCCGCCAAGGCCGCCACGACCGCAGCCGCCCCCGCGCCGACGCCCGCGCCCGCCGCCGCGCCATCGGCGGACGCCTTTTTCGGACTTGGCCAGCGTCTGGAGCGCGGCGTCCAGTCGGAAACGCCCAAAATTGTCACCGAAACGCCGCAGGCGCGGACGCCGACATTGAAATTGCGCGATTTCGCGCCCAAGGAAACAGACAAACCGGCGGAAACGGCGGCCGAAGCGACCGCGACCGCGGGGAAGGCCGCTGCGCGCGCCGAAAACGAGGCCGGGGCGGAAAAGGTGGGGCTGCGGCCGTCGTTGACGGAAGCCGAGACGCCCGCCGCGTCGCCGCCCTCTTCGCCGACCGTGGCGAGCCTCGCCGAGGCGCGGATGAAGGCGGCCTCGGCTGTTTTCCGCGCGCCCGTCGTCGCCGTGGCTTCGCCCGCGCCCGTGGCGCCCGAACCAGACGCCGCGGAAATTGCGGCGGAAGCCGAAAAGCCGCGGCAGGAGGTTTCCGCGCCGGCCCTGCGGGCCGCTCCGCCGCCACAGGAAAAATCCGAATCGCCATTGCTGTCGCAGGCCAGTGGCGCGAAGATCGGCGCCTCTTTCGACGCCTTGGCCCAGTCGCTGCTATTGCGCGATCCAGACATGATCGAACGGCTGGCGCGTGAAATGCTGCGGCCGATGCTGAAGGCCTGGCTCGACGATAATTTGCCGATCGTGGTCGAACGGCTGGTGCGCGCCGAAATCGAACGGGTGGCGCGCGGCCCGGCCTGAGCCGACGAAGCAACCGGACTTCCTGGGAAAATTAAATCAGCCGCGGCCCATTTGCCGCGGCAATTTCATTGACTCGGCGGCTCCGCTCGGTTTTCTTGCGCGAAATTTTCGCCGCCGCTCTCGCGCAACTCTGGTTCCTTTCGATGATGGACAAAACATTCGATCCCGCCGCCGTGGAAAGCCGCATCGGCGCGGCCTGGGAGGGAGCGAACGCCTTTCGCGCCGGCAAGCCGGAGCGGGCGGGCGCGGCGCCTTACACCATGGTCATTCCGCCGCCGAACGTCACCGGCTCGCTCCATATGGGTCACGCCCTCAACAATACCCTGCAGGATATTCTTTGCCGCTTTGAGCGCATGCGTGGACGCGACGTCCTGTGGCAGCCGGGCACGGACCATGCCGGCATAGCGACGCAAATGGTGGTCGAGCGCCGCCTCGCCGCGGCGGGCGAACCCGGCCGCCGCGAACTCGGCCGCGAGGCCTTCCTCGAAAAGGTCTGGGCCTGGAAGGCCGAATCCGGCGGCGCCATCGTCAATCAGCTGAAGAAGCTCGGCGCTTCCTGCGACTGGTCGCGCGAGCGCTTCACCATGGACGAGGGCTCGTCGAAAGCGGTGCTCAAGGCCTTTGTCGAGCTTTATCGCGCCGGCCTGATTTACAAGGACAAGAGGCTGGTCAATTGGGACCCCAAATTGCTGACGGCGGTCTCCGACATCGAAGTTCTCGCCCGGACGGTCAAGGGCTCGCTGTGGCATTTCAAATATCCGATCGCCGACGAAAACGGCGTGGCGACGGGCGAGCATATCGTGGTGGCGACGACGCGGCCGGAAACCATGCTGGGCGACACGGCGGTCGCCGTTCATCCCGATGACGAGCGTTACGCCCATCTCATCGGCAAGAAAGTCGTTTTGCCTTTGGTCGGGCGGCTGATTCCGATCGTCGCGGATTCCTATTCCGACCCGGAAAAAGGGACAGGCGCGGTGAAGATCACGCCGGCGCACGATTTCAACGATTTCGAAGTCGGGGCGCGGCATAAATTGCCGCTTATCAATATTCTCGACGCGGAAGCGCGGCTGCTGCTTCAGGAAAACGAGGCTTTTCTCGAAGGCGTCATCGAGAACGACGATCTGTCCGAAACGCTTGAGAGCCTGCACGGTCTTTCCCGCGAAGAGGCGCGTGAGGCGGTGGTCGCGGCCATGGAGGAGCGCGGCCTCATCGCCGTGATCGAACAGCACGAACACCAGGTTCCGCACGGCGACCGTTCCGGCGTGGTGATCGAACCCTGGTTGACCGATCAATGGTATGTGGACGCCAAGAGCCTGGCCGGGCCGGCGCTCGCCGCCGTGCGCTCGGGCGAGACGACCTTCGTCCCCAAGAATTGGGAAAAGACCTTTTTCGACTGGCTTGAGAACATTCAGCCCTGGTGTATTTCCCGCCAGCTGTGGTGGGGGCATCAGATTCCCGCCTGGTATTCGGCCTGGGGCGGGGTCTATGTCGCGGAGGACGAAGAGGAGGCCATGGCCGACGCGCTGGCCGACGCGGTCACCCGCGGCGTCTATACCGACGAGGAAGCCGAAGCCATTGCGGAAGATCCCGACAAGGCGGCGGGCCTGCTCACCCGCGACGAGGACGTGCTCGACACCTGGTTCTCCTCGGCGCTGTGGCCGATGTCCACCCTCGGCTGGCCCGAAGCGAAGAACGATCTGGCCCAGCGCTATCCGACCGACGTCCTGATCACCGGCTTCGACATCATCTTCTTCTGGGTCGCCCGGATGATGATGTTCGGCCTGCATTTTCAGAAAAAAGTTCCCTTCCGCCACGTCTATCTGCACGCGCTCGTGCGCGACGAGCGGGGCGCGAAAATGTCGAAGTCGAAGGGCAATGTCATCGATCCCCTGCATCTGATCGGCGCCTACGGCGCTGACGCCTTGCGCTTCACGCTCGCCGCCATGGCGGCGCAGGGCCGCGACATCAAGCTGTCGGAATCGCGGGTCGAGGGCTATCGCAATTTCGCCACCAAGCTTTGGAACGCGGCGCGTTTCGCCGAAATGAACCAGTGCGTCGGCAGGCCGGGTTTCGACCCGACGAAATTGCGCGACATCCTCAACCGCTGGATCGTCGGCGAGACGGCGCGCGCGGTCGCCGAAGTCGAGACGGCGCTCGTCAATTTCCGTTTCAACGAGGCGGCGCAGGCGGCCTACCGCTTCGTGTGGAACATATTCTGCGACTGGCACCTGGAACTGGCCAAACCCGTGCTGCAGGGGCCGGACGGTCCGGCCAAGCAGGAGGCGCGCGAAACCATCGCCTTCGTGCTCGACCAGATCTGCAAGCTGCTGCATCCCTTCATGCCCTTCCTGACCGAGGAGCTCTGGGCGCTGACCGGGGAATATACGCCGCGCGAAGGCATGCTGGCCTTGGCGCTGTGGCCCGACCTCAAGGGGCTGGAGGATCCCGAAGCCGAGACGGAGATCGGCTGGGTGGTCGATCTCGTGTCGCAGATCCGGTCGGTGCGCGCCGAAATGAACGTTCCCGCCGGCGCGCAAATTCCCCTGGCGCTGGTCGGCGCAAGCGCCGACGACGCCCATCGCGCCCATCGCTGGGCCGATATGCTGAAGCGCCTCGCCCGCCTCTCCGAGATCGAGCGGGTCGCGGTGGCGCCGCCGCAGTCGGTGCAGTTCATGTCGCGCGGCGCCGCCGTCGCCCTGCCATTGGCGGGGGTGATCGATTTCGCCGTCGAGCGCGCGCGGCTGGAAAAGGGCATAGCCGCCGAGCGCAAGGAAATCGGCAGGATCGACGCCAAGCTCGGCAACGCGGAATTCCTGCGCCGCGCGCCTGAGGAAGTGGTCGAGGAACAGCAGGAGCGCCGCGACCAGGCGGTGGCGCGGCTGGAGAAGATGACGGCCGCGCTGAAACTCCTCGGCTGAATCGGCCTTCGATTCCGTTCAATTTTTCGCGAGCGGCTCTGGCCCCCTAGTTTGCGAATTTTGCAACTATTTTCGTCACTCTGACTCGATCGGCGTCGAATCAGGGGGTTGCGCGCGCGCGTTTCGAGCTTTGGCGAAGGAAATTGTGGCTTCGGCGCCACATGCCTGTTTCAACTTCACAAAGTCCGAAAATTGAAAGGCTAGCGCCGCGATTCAGCCATAAACGCGACGCTTTTTCCGGGCGTAAAAGCCTTGCAGGAGATCGAAGTCTCCAGTTGGGACGAGTTTGACGGCGGATAGGTGGAGTTTAATTCTGAATGGTCGGTTTGAGGCGAATCCTTCTAGCCTGCTGCGTTGGCGTCGTCAGCGCGACGCCGGCTTGCGCCTTCGACGGCCCGCATAAATCGCCGGCCAAAGGGCATGCGCTGGAAATCTTCAAGAACCCGCGCCAGGCCATGCGGGCGGCGATGGCGAGCTATCGCGCCGGCGACGCGGCCTCTTCGCTCGCGGCGCTCAAATACGCCGCCGCTGGCGGCGTCTCGCTGGCGCAATGGAAGCTCGGCAAGATGTACGCCAACGGCGACGGCGTGCCCCGCGACGACTACAAGGCTTACAAATATTTCCGGCAGATCGTCGACCGTTACGACGAGGACAACGTCAACTGGCGGGAAAGATCGGTGGTGGCCAGCGCCTTTGTCGCGGTCGGCGTCTTCGATCTGAACGGCATTCCCGGAACCAGCCTGCGTTCCGATCCCGACCAGGCCATGCGGATGTTCCTTTACGCCGCGACCAATTTTTCCGACGCCAATGCGCAATATAACCTGGCTCGGATGTATATGGACGGCGCGGGAGGGATCGCCAAGGACAACAGGCAGGCGGCGCGCTGGCTCAATCTCGCCGCGGAAAAGGGCCATGTCGAATCCCAGGCCCTGCTCGGCCATCTGCTTTTTGTCGGCGACGGCGTGCAGCGCCAGCGAGCGCGCGGGCTGATGTGGCTGACGCTTGCCCGCGAAGGCGCCAGCGGCAAGTCGCAGCGCTGGATCAATTCGCTCTACGACCAGGATATGAAAGCGGCGAGCGACAACGACCGTCAGGTCGCCCTGGTCTATCTCGAAGAGCATATGAAACACCGCAATTGAGCGGCGCCCGCCGGAAAAAGCTCTAAAATGAAAATCCGAACCAGCTCTCGGTCTTGAAGCGATAGCCGATTTCAAGGCCGACATTGAACTGGTCGAGCGAGCCGGCATGGAGCGGAATGGGGCTGCCGGCGGCGCTGCCCGCCAGGCGCTCATAGCCGCCGAAGCCGGTGACGCGCCAGGTTTCGTTTATGTCGTAGCGCGCAATCGACTCGAGGCCATAAGAGATGAGGCCGCCGGACGCATCGTAGGGCGTGAGCTGGCCGCCGCTCTTAATATTGATCGCGGATTGCTGCGGCGTGACGGAGAAATAGGCGTCGACGAATTTGTTGCTGCCGAAATAAAACCGCGGTCCGATCGACAGCGTGAGGTCGCCGAAGCGCCGCCAGGCGTCGGCGTACACGATGGCCTGTAGTCCGTCATTTCCATCGACCGCTTGAAGCGCTTCCACTTTCGCCCGCATCCACGGCAAAGGGGTCAATTCGACGAATCCACCGATTTCGATGCTGGGATCGACAGAGGGCAGACCGCGCAGTTCGGGATGGTTGGCGACGGGGCGGGAGCCGATATAGCGCCCCACCGGCCCAATATGCAGCCAGGAATTGTCGTAAAGAGAAATGCCAAAACTTTCGTCCGGCGTGGAGAAGCGCTCGGGCTCGTCGGCCGGGCGGACGGATATGCCAGGCGCGCCATAGGGATTGTAAAATTTTGCGCCCGGATAGGCCGGCGCCATAAAGAATTCGCCGGAAAGCGTCACGATCCATTGTGAACTGGCCGGCGGCGGCGCAGGCGCCGTTGTCGGCGACGGCAGGTCCGTCGCGCGGGCGACGCCAGCGCCGTTCAAAAAAGCGGCGGCAAGGACTATATGACGCAATCGACGCTTCAAGACGCTCCTCCGCAGGGCCGGAAAGCCGTTCTAGCAACGGACGGGACGCAGGAACAGGCCTTTGACGCCGCCGTCGCATGTTTGCCGCAGGCGTCGCTTTCTTGCAACAGCGTCGAGTCTAATTGTCTGTTTAAGAAACACAAATATGGCTGATTGCCGTCAGGGGGACAATTGCTGGATATCGCTTCGAAGGCGAAGAAAGCGCCCGCTTTGCTGGGGCGCGGTCTGGTCAAAGCCTATCGGCTAAGCCTGTCGGCGGTGGCGGGGCGCAATTGCCGTTATCTGCCGACCTGCTCGGCCTATATGGATGAATCGCTCGCGCGCTATGGCCTTTGGGCCGGCGGCTGGCTCGGCCTGTCGCGCATCTGCCGCTGTCATCCCTGGGGCGATTCCGGCTTCGATCCGGTCCCGCAAAAACTGCCCGAGGGCGCCGACGCCCTCCATCCCTGGCGCTATGGCTCCTGGCGCAAAAAGCCTTTTTGCGATGCGGTTGAGCCGGATGGGAAAAATTAACTGCATCTCTCTGTTCTATAGTTATTTTTTTGTTAATGGCCTTTCTCAGCTCCGGATCTGCGCGGGCGCCGGGCTTCCGTCTGCCCGCATAGGTCACCGGCCGGACATGACTTCGAGCGCCAGCGCGTAAAGCCGCATCCGGGGCTGGGCGGGCAGATTTTTGAGCGCGGCGAGATAGACGAGGCCGTTCTGGCACATTTGCGCGTCGCTCAGGGGCGGGTTCGGCGTCTTGCCGTCGAGCAGCAGGTCGATCGCCGCCTTGTTCAGCCCCTTTTTGCGCAGCAGCTTTTCGAGATCGTCGAAATCCTGGTCGTTCGGCGGCTTGCGCGCGATTTTCTGCTGCGCGCCGTCGTCTATGGCGTTCAGGCCCGCCATGGCCTCATCGGCCATCAAGGCGCGATGGTCGCCGGCGAAAGCGACAAAACGTTCAGCCGGGGCGCCATTGAGAAAATCGACGCAGAGGGAGGCGTCGGTCGCGGCGAGCGCGCGCATGACCTTGAAATGGGCGTCGAACAGGCGGTCGAGCGCCGCTCCGCTCGCCATCGCGCCGTCGAGTCCGCGATTTTGCCGCAGAGTCCCGACGCTTTCGGCGAGAAAGAAATCGGCCGGGTTCTTCCGTTTGTCGATGTTCCGGGCCAGGGCCTCTCTCAGCGCCGCGTTGTAGATGGCGGGATAAAGCACGCGAAATCGCGCGAAAAAGGCTTGATATTCCGGGACGCGGCTCAGTTTCTCCACGAAGGCCGCCAGGCGCTGCGTATCGACGGCGGCGGTTTGTGACGGCTTTGGCGGCGCCGCCTCTTGCGGAGGCGGGCTTTCGCTCTCCGCGGGAGGGGGCTCGGTCGGCGTTGGCGGCCGCAGGCCGCCGATAAGGAACCAGCCTCCAAAACCGAGGGTGACAAGCGCGGCCAGGGCGAGAAGGGTTATGCGTATCTGCTTTTTCAATTCCGGCCGCTTTTTTTTGCCGATTCAATGCGGCGGGCCAGTTTCGCGCGGCGCGGCGGCGCGCGTCAATCCAGGCGAAGAGCCAAGCCTCCGGCGGCGAAGGCTCAACCGTCCGACAGGCGCGCACGGCGTCTGGCGGGGCCGACGCGCGATTCGATGGCGGCCCGCAGCTTGGGCCGCAGGCCGAGCAGGAAGAGATATTCACACAGGACGAACAGCGGGCCGATCGCCAGGCTGCGAACATCGTCGACGAAGGCCGGCTTGCGTCCCTCCCAGGCGTGGCCGACGAACTGAATAAGCCAGCCGATCGCAAAGCCGCCCAGGCTGACCGTCAGCCAGTCGAGCGCCGGCAGCGCGGCGCACCATCGGCCGAACAGCAGCGCCAGAAACAGCAGTCCCGACATCAGGACGCCAAGGAGGAAATCGAGCTTGAGATAATAGGCGGCAAGCGCCGCGCCGACCAGCAGGGCCGGCGAAAGGACGATTCCGTTCATATCTAAGGCGGGCCGGCTCAGAAGCGCGGCGACGGCGGCGACGATCAGAGGAATGCCGACGAGATGCGTGGCGATATTGCGTGGGTCGCGATGATAAGCGGCATATTGCGATAATACATTCTCAATCGATCGCATCGGCCCTCCCTGCGGCGAGATCTTTGCAAAAACCTACAGTCTCTTGTGAGCGATAACGTCTCGGAACCGCTGCGGTTTCCATGCAAAGCGCGGCTCGCCCCGCTCCTTTGGCGCCGAATATGGTTGGCGGCATTGCCTCGCGCCGCCAAATCGCGATAGGAATGCCGTCCTCAAAAAGGCTTACGCCGGCCCGTTTCGGCGAGTGAGCAGGAGCAAGGACATGATTGCGATCACTTTTCCCGATGGCGCGCGGAAAAATTTCGCGCCGGGGATCACCGGCCTCGACATCGCCAAAGAGATTTCGCCGTCGCTGGCCAAGCGTTCGGTCGCGATGGCGCTCGACGGCAAGCTCGCCGATCTCGCCGCGCCGATCGAGGCCGACGCCAGGATCGAATTCATCAATCGCGAAGACCCGCGCGCCCTCGAGCTGATCCGCCACGACGCGGCGCATGTTCTGGCCGAAGCGGTGCAGACGCTTTATCCCGGCACGCAGGTGACCATCGGGCCGGTGATCGAAAACGGCTTCTATTACGATTTCTATCGCGACGAGCCTTTCACCCCGGAAGATTTCGACGCCATCGAAAGGAAGATGCGCGAGATCGTCGCCGCCGACAAGGCGATCGTCCGCGAGGAATGGACGCGCGACCAGGCCAAGGATTTTTTCGAGACCCATGGCGAGGCTTTCAAGGTCGAACTGATCGACGCCATTCCGGCCGACCAGAAGATTTCCGTCTATCGCCAGGGCGATTGGCTCGATCTCTGCCGCGGCCCGCACATGCCTTCGACCGGCAAGGTCGGCAATGCGTTCAAGCTGATGAAGGTCGCCGGCGCCTATTGGCGCGGCGATTCGTCAAAGCCCATGCTCCAGCGCATTTACGCCACGGCCTTCGCCAGGCAGGAGGAGCTTGCCGCCTATCTCAAGCAGATCGAGGAGGCGGAGCGCCGCGACCATCGCCGCTTGGGGCGCGAAATGGACCTTTACCATTTCCAGGAGGAGGGGCCGGGCACGGTCTTCTGGCACCCGAAAGGCTGGACCCTGTTCCAGACGCTCATCTCCTTCATGCGCCGCCGCCAGCAGGAGGCCGGCTATATCGAGGTCAATACGCCGCAGGTGCTCGACCGCGCCCTGTGGGAGACTTCTGGCCATTGGCAGACCTATCGCGAAAACATGTTCCTCACCAAGACCGAGGACGATCGCGTTTTCGCGCTAAAGCCGATGAACTGCCCCGGCCATGTCCAGATCTTCAAGAACGGGCTGAAAAGCTATCGCGACCTGCCGATGAAGATCGCCGAATTTGGCGTCGTCCATCGCTACGAGCCGTCGGGCGCGATCCACGGCATGATGCGGGTGCGCGCCTTCACCCAGGACGACGCCCATATTTTCTGCACCGAAGACCAGATCATGGACGAGGCGATGCAGATCAACGACATGGTCATGTCGATCTATAAGGATTTCGGCTTCGACGACATCGTTGTGAAGCTTTCGACGCGGCCGGAAAAGCGTGTCGGCGGCGACGAGGGCTGGGACAAGGCGGAAGTCGCCCTGCACCAGGTCCTCGAGGCAGTGGCGGCGCAGGGCGTGAAGACCGGGATCAATCCGGGCGAGGGCGCCTTTTACGGCCCAAAACTCGAATATACTTTGCGCGACGCCATCGGCCGCGAATGGCAATGCGGCACGACCCAGGTGGACTTCAACCTGCCGGGCCGGTTCGGCGCGTTTTATATCGACCATGATTCGGAAAAGAAGACGCCGGTCATGATCCATCGCGCCATTTTCGGCTCGCTGGAGCGTTTCACCGGCATATTGATCGAGCATTTCGCCGGCCATCTGCCCTTGTGGCTGTCGCCGGTCCAGGCGACGGTCTGCACCATCACGTCGGACGCCGACGATTACGCGCGCGAGATCGTCGCTTTGGCGCGGAAAAAGGGGCTGCGGGTCGAAAGCGATCTGCGCAACGAGAAGATCAATTACAAAGTGCGCGAACTGTCACTGGCGAAAATTCCCGTCCTGATCGTGGTCGGGCGGAAAGAAGCCGCCGAGCGCGGCGTGTCGATCCGCAGGCTCGGCTCGCCGGCGCAGACTTTTATGACGCTCGACGACGCCCTGGCCTCGCTGACGGCGGAGGCGACGCCGCCGGATTTGCTTTAGGGAAAATCCTAAGCGCCTTGCGGGATCGTCGCGAGCGCGACACGGGTGAAGGTTTTTCCCCGATCCCGCATCCTTTGCGCCAACTGATAGCTATGGGCGTCGGCCGAATCGTCCCAGGCGATGATTTGGCGCAGAACGCCGAGATTGGCGTTCAGGCTGGCGCCGCTGTGGACATTGGGGGCAAAACTTGAGATTTGGCGCGGCATGAGCGGTGTCGCGGCCGCTGCTGTGGCCAAAGAAAAGCCGGCGACGACGGCAAGCATTGTGTTTCGTTTGCAGGACATCGAATTCTCCTTCGCATCACAGACGGTCCAATCTGCGGTCCCAACGGACGCCGAACAGAACATCGTCTCCTGGGAGGAGAAGACTCCGTGCGGCGTCGGAACAAATGGATAAAGCGGTACGTAGCTGTTTAATTTGGTCTTTTTAGACCCGCCGACGATCAACATTTCGAGAGCGGCGCAGAGCGCCGCTGGCTGGCCCGCCTTGCCTGGGTCGCCGTCGCCAGCGTCCGCGACAATCCGCCCTATCGTCTCGGAAGCCGAAGCCGACTTGCGTAACAAAAAAATGAACTACAAACTGCGCGAATCGCCGTCGCCAAAATGTCGGCGCCGGCGCGAGCCGCGGGACGCGACGCCGCGGAATTTGCAGTAAACTCCCTCCCGCCGGCCCTGGTCGGCGGGGAGGTCAGCTCGCATTGGGAGGCATGGAAGCCCATGGTCTATTGTCGCGGCTGCGGCAAGGAAATTCACGAAACCGCCATCGCCTGCCCGCATTGCGGCGCGCCGAACACCGCCTCGACCAAGCGCATCCTTCCCGCCGCGCTTCTGTGCTTCTTCTTCGGCCTGCTCGGCTTCCATCGCTTCTACGTCGGCAAGATCGGGACGGGCATATTGCAATTGCTCACCGGCGGCGGCTTTGTCGTCTGGACCCTGATCGACTTCGTGCTGATCATCCTCGGCGCCTTCACCGACAAGCAGGGGAACAAAATCAATCTGTGGACGTGAGGCGCCCCGATGTCCGCGCCGCGCATCTATCTCGCCGGTCCCGAAGTCTTTCTGCCCGACGCGCGCGAGATCGGGGCGCGGAAGAGGGCGCTGTGCGAGGA
>CAYRNB010000026.1:28616-39729 GCA_964425315.1 uncultured Rhodoblastus sp. | reverse complement strand
TGGTGCCCCTGGCCGGGATCGAACCAGCACTCCTTGCGGAACTCGATTTTGAGTCGAGCGCGTCTACCAATTCCGCCACAGGGGCTTTACGGGAGGCCCCGCAAACGGCGCGGATCATAGCGCGCAACTTCCCGCCGTCAATCGCCGCCGGCCCGCTTGGTCTTTTTTAAACAGGATCGGCGATCATATGTCTGAGGGTGAAGCGGTGGCGCGCCGCGCACGCCCATGTTATGAGCGCCCCGAGCCACGTCAGGATTCTTATGTTCAAAAAGCTATACGACTGGACTCTGTCGCTGGCGGAAAGCCGCCATGCGACTTGGGCGCTCGCCGGCGTCGCCTTCGCCGAAAGCTCGGTCTTCCCGCTTCCGCCGGACCTCATTCTTCTGCCCATGTCCCTGGCGAAGCCGAAAAAGGCGTGGTTTTACGCCGCCGTCTGCACCGCGGCCTCGGTGCTTGGCGGCATGCTCGGCTATATGATCGGCGCGCTCCTCTATGACACGCTCGGTCAATGGATCATCCACCTTTACGGTTATGGCCCGCGCATCGAAATCCTGCGCGCCTTTTACGGCAAATGGGGCTGGGCCTTCATTCTGATCAAGGGCCTCACGCCCATCCCCTTCAAGCTCGTCACCATCGTCAGCGGCCTGCTCGGCTATAATTTCCCGCTCTTTGTGCTGCTCGCCCTCATCACCCGCGGCGCGCGCTTCTTCGCCATAGCGGCGGCCTTGAATCACTTCGGCGATTTTTTCCGCGCCAAGCTGGAGCAGCATTTCGCCGTCTTCACCATCGGGCTGCTGGCGGCCGTCGTCGGCGGCTTCTGGCTCGCCGCCCATCTGGTCTGAACCTTGGCGGCGCGGCTCCCGATATTCAACTCGCTGTCACGGCCGGCGCCGGCCGCCGGCCTGATTCTGGCGGTCGCCCTCCTGACGCTCGCCGGCGCCTGGATCTTCCAGGCCATGGGCTATCTTCCCTGCGAACTCTGCTTAAAGGAGCGCTATCCCTATTACGCAGCCTTGCCGCTGGCGGCGGCGGCGCTTTTCCTCGCCCGCAACGGCCAGGTGAAGATAGCGAAAGCCATCCTCGCCCTGCTGGCGGCGATTTTTTTTGCCGGCGCGCTCTTCGGCGCCTATCACGCCGGCGTCGAGTGGAAGTTCTGGCCGGGGCCGACCGATTGCACCGGCAATTTCCTCAAGCCGGTCTCGATGGCGGATTTCCGCCGGCAATTGCAGCATATTCACATCGTGCGCTGCGACGAGCCTGCCTTGCGGATTTTCGGCCTGTCGCTCGCCGACTGGAACGTCGTCATCTCCGCCGGCCTCTCCTTGCTCGCCGCGCGCGCCGCGACGTCGAAAAAAACTCAATAATCTTCGCTCTTGTCGCCGAGCGCGGCGGAGAGCGGGAGTTGCGCCGAGCCGGGGGCCAACGGCTTCTGCTGGCTTTCATGCGGCGCCCAACCCGAAGCCCAGATGATTTCGAAGGTCGCGCGGATCCGGCCGTCGGCGTCGCCGAACTGCTGCTGATAGAGCGCGGCGGCGCGAAACAGCACGTCGCGGCGCAGCGGACGGCGCGCGCCTGCGACCAGGGCGTTGGTCGCGCCCATGGCGCGCAATTCGCGCATCAGGTCGAAAGCATGGCGGTAGCGCACGGCGAAAGTGTCGCAATCGACCACCGGCAGGGCGAAGCCGGCGCGCTGCAGCAGGCCCCCGAGATCGCGCAGATCGATGAGCGGCGCGACGCGGGGGCTGGCGCCGCCCTCGATCTCCTCCTGCGCCTGGGCGAGGCAGGCGCGCAATTCCCATAGAGTGCGGCCGCCGACCAGCGCCGCCAGCAGCAGGCCGTCCGGCGCAAGAACCCGGCGAATTTGCGCCAGCGCGCCGGGAAGGTCGTTGACGAATTGCAGGTTCAGCCCGCTGACGACGAGATCGAAGGCGCCCGGCGCGAAGGGCAGGACCTCCTCGTCGGCGACGAGACCCGCGCCGGGACTTCCCAAAGCTTCGACGAGCGGGCCGGCGCGCACGACATGGCGGCGCGGCGACGAGGCCAGGATTTGCGCGATCGCCGGATGCGGCGCGCCAAGATCGAGGGCGCGCGGGAAATCGCGGCTGATCCCGGAAAGCCGGAAGGCGAGATCTTCCGCCGTCCGGGCGATAAGAAAATCGCACGGGTTTTCCGCTCGCCAGGCGCGGGCGAGGCGCTTGCGAAGAAGAGCGCGATCGAAAATCTGCGGCGTTTCGGGCACATGCCTTTATGCGCCCGCCCAGGCCGCGCGTCAAAGGAAGGCCGCGCGGCCGCCTGGCCCATCGGCTAAGCGTCGTTGACAAAAAGCCCCGCCTGTCGAAGATCGCAACCGAGAGACGAAGGACGAAATCCGACATGCGCCAGCGCTGCCAATGAATCGGCTTGATGAGGCTTTGGCGCAAGCCCCCGCCTTGCTCGCCCAGGGCCTCGGCGTCCTGAAAAAGGTGGGAGCGGCGGCGCTCGACCTCGTCTATCCGCCTGTCTGTCTCGCCTGCCGCCACGCCATTGGCGAGAACAGCGGCCTATGCCCAAGTTGCTGGAGCGCCATGCGCTTCATCGAGCGGCCTTTTTGCGAAAGACTGGGAACGCCTTTCGATTGCGACCTCGCCGCCGACGAAGCCGGCCGCGTCGTCTCGCCCGCCGCCATCGCCGATCCTCCGGTTTTTTCGCGCGCGCGCGCCGTCTGCCTGTTCGACGACGGTCCGGCCCGCCTGCTCGTCCATCGCCTGAAATACGGCGACCGCATGGAGCTGGCCGAGCCGCTCGGCCGCTGGATGGCGCGCGCCGGCGCCGAATTGCTCGACGAAGCCGATCTCATCGTTCCCGTGCCGCTGCACCGCTTACGGCTGGCGCATCGCCGCTTCAATCAGTCGGCGGCGCTCGCGCGCGTCATCGCCAAAATCTCCGGGGTTCCGCTCGACCCGGACATTCTGACGCGGCAGAAGCCGACGCCGCCGCAGGTCGGCTTGAGCCGGCGGCTGCGCGCGCAAAACATGCAAGGGGCCTTCGCCGTCGCGCCCGAACGGCGGATCGAGCTTTCCGAGCGCCGCATCGTGCTGGTGGACGACGTCATGACCTCCGGCGCCACGCTCAACGCCGCCGCGCGGACGCTGCTGCGCGCCGGCGCCAAACAGGCGGACGCCGTGGTTTTCGCCAGAGCTTGACGCCGGACAGGCAAAGAACGCGCAAAAAAGCAGGCGCAACCGATAATTCTGAAATAGCGCTCTGGTTGCCGGGGCGGCCGCGACCCTATATAGGGGTCGAAAGGCTCCCATTCGGGCCGAAACGGACGCCGGGGCGCGGAAACGCGCCGCCGGAAGGCCGCTCGGCGCGGCGGAAGCCTTTCGCGTTATCGCATTATTGAGGTGGAGGGACGGCATGCCGCCCATTGTCATCTATACTACGGCGACCTGCCCCTTCTGCATGAGCGCCAAGCGCCTGCTGACCAAAAAACATGCCCAGTTCGAGGAAATCCGCGTCGACGTCGAACCGCAAAGGCGCCAGGAAATGATCGCCCGCGCCAACGGAAGCTATACGGTGCCGCAGATTTTCATCGGCGAAAAACACATCGGCGGCTGCGACGATCTGCAGGAACTGGAATTCGAGGGAAAACTCGACGCGCTTTTAGCGGGCTGAAAAAGCCATGATCCTTTTTTCACTGGTCTGCGACAACGGCCACCAATTCGAAAGCTGGTTCGCCAGCAACCGTTCCTACGATTTTCAGATCGACAACAGCCTCGTCGCCTGCCCGCAATGCAACAGCGTCAAGGTCCGCAAGGCGGTCATGGCCCCGGCGGTGGCGCGCCGCGGCAAAGCCAAAAAAGCCGCCGCGCCGAAGCAGAACGTCGCGCTGATCGGCGATCGCGACGCTGAATTGCGCCAGATGGCGCGCGACCTGCACGCCAAACTCGTCGCCGTCACCGACGATGTCGGGGCGAAATTCCCGCAGGAAGCGCGCAAAATCCACGACGGCGACGCGCCGGAGCGGGCGATCCGCGGCCAGGCCTCGGCGGAAGAGGCGCGCGAATTGCTGGAGGACGGGGTCTCCATCCTGCCCATGCCCATCCTGCCCGAGGACAGGGGCTGAACATTTCCCAAGGAAAATTCGCGCGGCCCGTCTCGGGGACTGGCGGAAACTCGCCCCTTGTGAACTGATGGACGCGTTGATTCGCCGAGCGGCGCCGCCGGACCTCCTTTATGCCGGGCTCAGTACTGACCTTTTATGAATTTTTCGCCGGCGGCGGCATGGCCCGCGCCGGGCTCGGGCCCGGCTGGGCCTGCCTTTTTGCCAATGATATGGACGCCGACAAGGCGGAATCCTATCGCGCCAACTGGGGCGCCGGAGATTTCATCGCCGACGATCTCGCCGCTATCACCACCGAAAAACTGCCGGGCCGCGCCGATCTCGCCTGGGCCTCCTTTCCCTGCCAGGATCTGTCGCTCGCCGGCGCCGGACGCGGCATGGGCGCTGAGAGCGATGCGCGGAAAACCCGCAGCGGCGCCTTCTGGCTGTTCCACGACAAAATCCGCGCCCTGCGCGACCAGGGTCGGGCGCCGCGGGCGATCGTGCTGGAAAATGTGGTCGGCGTGCTGACCTCGCATGGCAAGCGCGATTTCTGCGCCATTGTCGCGGCGCTCGACGCGCTCGACTATCGCGTCGGCGCGCTCCTGCTCGACGCGCGCTGGTTCACGCCCCAATCGCGGCCGCGCGTGTTTTTCGTCGCTCTGCAAAAAGAGATTTTCGCCGCACTGGCGGAAAGCGACGCTCTCGCCGCATTCGCCGGCGACGCGCCCGCGCCGCCGTGGACCAGTCCCGCCCTGGCCGCGGCGGTCGCGGCCTTGCCGCCAGAACGCGCTGCGGACTGGGTCAATTGGCGCCTGCCCGCTCCCTCGCGCCGCAATATCGCCCTCGCCGATATTTTGGAAAATTCGCCGCCCGACGCGCCTTGGCGCTCGAAGGCGGCCACCGAACGCCTGCTATCGCTGATGGCGCCGGCGCACCTGGAGAAAATCCGCGAGGCGCAAGGTTCTGGGAGCGCGATCGTCGGCGCCGTCTATCGCCGCACCCGCAAGGACGAGCACGGCGGCAAAAGGCAGCGCGCGGAAGTCCGCTTCGACGGCATGGCCGGCTGCCTGCGCACGCCGGGCGGCGGCAGTTCGCGCCAGACGCTGATCGAAATCAACGGCCAAACCATCCGTTCGCGGCTGCTGTCGCCGCGCGAGGCGGCGCGGCTGATGGGCCTGCCGGAGGACTATCGCCTGCCGTCCAACGCCACCAAGGCCTATAAGCTTTGCGGCGACGGACTGTGCGTCCCCGCCGTGCGCCATCTCGCCGAGCATCTGTTGCAGCCGCTCCTGCGCGTCCGACTCGCCGCGGCGCGGGCGGCGGCCGAATAATTCGGCGAATTTGCGGCGCCGCACACACAAAAGTAAGTAGATTCACGGAGGCTAATCGTTTTGCGCTGCAATAAACACTGATTCCGCAACGACTTTGGCGAAAGTTTGATTTCATTCAACGCAAATGTATGCATAGAAGCGAATATATTAAACTCATATTAACGTTTGTTAATACAAAGAACCGTGATAAGAACCAAAAATGTTTCCATTTCCCGACCATAATTTTACCTTCATATTGTTTTGCTAATGAGCCCGCGTCGCTTGGACGACGTTGCACTACGGGGAGACGTTATGACCCTTTATCATTTCCAGATGATCGACCCCACCGGCGGCCGTCGCGTTATGAAAACGGTCGAACTCGGCGATATGATCGCCGTCTGGCGTGAAATCGGCGCGCTCGCTTTCGCGAACGCCTCCACGGGCGGTCAGATTCGCGTCATCAACGAATCCGGCGGCATTGTCGTGCTGGTCGGCGTCTCGACCGCAATCACTCTTTTTCCGGCGCTCCTGGCGCGCGCAGCCTGATCGGAGGAGCGCTTAAGGCGCGATTTCCTGCCTGCCCCCTCCTGCGCTTTTGCATCGGCGCCCCCAAATTAGGCTCGACGGGACGCGGGGTCCCGATGCAAATTGTCCCCATGTACAGCGCCATCACCCACGACATTCACATCACCGCCCATCCCGCCTATTCGCCCGAGCGTAGCGAACCGGAGGCCGATCGCTATTTCTGGACCTACACCATCGAGATCACCAATCGCGGCGCGGTTCAGGTGCAATTGCTGGAAAGGTTCTGGCGGATCA
The DNA here is from genome assembly GCA_964425315.1 of uncultured Rhodoblastus sp. Classification (GTDB taxonomy): domain Bacteria; phylum Pseudomonadota; class Alphaproteobacteria; order Rhizobiales; family Beijerinckiaceae; genus Rhodoblastus. Next base: position 33,516 of record CAYRNB010000026.1, on the reverse strand, counting down.
CCGACAGCAGCGGCCGGGTCGAGACGGTGCGCGGGCCGGGCGTCGTCGGCGAGACGCCGATACTCGGACCGGGCGAGAGCTTCCGCTATACGTCGGGCTGCGGCCTGACCACGGCCTCGGGCGTCATGTCCGGCGCCTATCGCATGATCGACGAGGACGGCCGCGCCTTCGATGTCGAAATCCCCGCCTTTTCGCTCGACAGCCCGATGGAGCGGCGGGTGCTCAACTAACTTGCTTTGCCTGAGAAATCCCCGCGGCTATGATCGACGCAGCTTCGGGATTTTTTCATGCAGCGTCACTCCGCCGATTCCGCCCTCGATCGCGCCATTGAACTGCTCGACCGGCTGATCGCCTTCGATACGGAAAGTTCGCGCTCCAATCTGGCGCTGATCGATTTCGTCGAGGATTATCTTCTCGGCCTCGGCGCGCGCTTCTCCCGCATTCCCAACGCCGCCGGCGACAAGGCGGCGCTTTTCGCCACATTCGGCCCCGACGGCGACGGCGGCGTCGTCCTCTCAGGCCATACCGACGTCGTCCCCGTCGCCGGGCAGAAATGGACCTCGCCGCCCTATACGCTTCGCCGCGACGGCGAAAGGCTGTATGGGCGCGGAACCTGCGACATGAAGGGTTTTGGCGCCATCTGCCTCGCCATGGCCCCAGAGTTTCTCGCCGCGCCGCTGAAAAAGCCGATCCATATCATGCTGTCCTATGACGAGGAGACGAGTTGCGCCGGCTGCCTCGATACGATCGCCCGATTCGGCCGCGATTTTCCCCGCCCCGCGATCGCCATTATCGGCGAGCCGACCATGATGCAGGTCGCCGACGCGCATAAGAGCATCGCAACCTATCGCACCACAGTCACCGGCCACGAGGCGCATTCGTCGAAACCCTGGCTGGGCGTGAGCGCCGTCCATATCGCCTGCGAACTGGTGACGGCTTTGCAGCGGATCGGCGTCGAGCTTCAGGCCGACAGCGATCCGCTCAAAAGGTTCGAGCCGGCCTATTCGACCGTCCATGTCGGCATGATTTCGGGAGGAACCGCGCGCAATATCATGGCGCGCCATTGCGAATTCTATTGGGAATTCCGGGGCCTGCCGCAGACGGCGCAGGACGCGGCCCTGGCCCGGTTCGAAAAATTCTGCGCCGAACTGGCGGCGGAGAAGCTCAAGCATTTTCCCGACGCCAAAATCGAAACTTCGACCGAGATCCAGGCGCCAGGCCTTTCAGCCGAAAGCGACTCGCCCGCCGCCACTCTCGCTTTGGCGCTGAGCAAGGCCAATCACACCATTGCGGTGCCTTACGCCACCGAAGCCGGCCAGTTTCAGCGCGGCGGCCTGACGGCGGTGGTCTGCGGGCCGGGCTCGATCGACCAGGCGCACCAGCCGGACGAATATGTCGACATCGCCCAACTCGCCGAAGGCTTGCGGTTCCTGCGCCGTCTGACCGACCATTTATCGCGCTGACGCGCCAGGATAGACGTGCTCTAGCTCGCCAGCTTTCTCGGGCGGCCCGTGGCTTTGTAAATTTCCATCACCACAATCACGCCGAGCCCGAGCACGGCGAGGGACAGGCCGTACTCGATCGTTAAACCGTCGAGCGACAGCAGCGAGCGCATCTCCGGAACGGCGAGAACCGCTATCTGCAACACCTGGGTGGCGACGACGCTCGCCACCAGCAGCGGATTGTTGCCCAGCGGAATGCGGAAGGCGGAAATGCGTTCCGAGCGGGAATTGAAGCAATGCGCGTTCTCGCACCAGACGAGCAGCCACATGGTCGCTCCCTGTGCAACCTCATGCGGCATATGCGCCGCGATCTGCACCGCATAGAAGGCGAATGCGGTCAGGCCGATCGTTGCTCCGCTGAGCGCGATCTGCTCCAGCATGGCGCGATCGAGAATCGGGGCGTTGGCTCGCCGCGGCTTGCGCCGTAAAACATCCGCTTCGCCCTTTTCAAAGGCGAGCGCCACATCCTGGAGACCGTTCGTCACCAGGTTGAGCCACAGAAGTTGCACTGCTGAAAGCGGCGGCGGCAAGCCGGTTACGGTCGAGAGCAGCATGAGCAGGATTTCGGCGGCGCCGGTCGACAGCAGGAGCAAAATGACCTTGCGCAGATTGTCGTAAGCGACTCGACCTTCCTCGACGCCAGCGACGATCGAAGCAAAATTATCGTCCGACAGAATGAGATCGGCGGTGTCGCGCGCGAGATCCGTTCCGTCCTTGCCCATGGCGACGCCGATATCGGCGGCGTGGATCGCCGGCGCGTCATTGACGCCGTCGCCGGTGACCGCCACGACGTGTCCCTGACGCCGCAGACTTTCGACGATAGCGAGCTTTTGCAAAGGCTCGGTGCGGGCGAAAACACGCGCGGCGCCGATCGCCTCGTCGCGTTCCAAGCCTTCGAGCCTGGCGAGATCGGGACCCAGAACGACCTCCCCGCGGTCGCTGGCGAGACCCAATTGCTTGGCGATGGCGAATGCCGTCAGCGGATGGTCGCCCGTCACCATGGCGACGCGCAACCCGGCGCCCTGCGCCGCGGCGACTGCGTCTTTGGCCTCGGGCCGCAGCGGATCGATCAGGCCGGCGAAGCCCAGAAGACGGAGGCCGCGCAGCGCCTGCTCGCTCATGTCCGCAACGGCGCCGGACGCAACGGCGATCACGCGATAACCGTCGGCCGACATTTGCTCGGCGACGGCGCGCGCCTCCTGGGCAAAGCCGGAGCAGAACGACAGAATCGTTTCCGGCGCGCCCTTGACATAGGCCGTCATCTCGTCGCCGTCCTGATAGAAGGCGGCGCCAAACCGTTTTTCCGGCTCGTAGGGGATGCGCTCGGCCGGCGGCTCGGCGCCCGGGCCATAATGCGGGCCGAGCGTGCTCGCCGAGGCGAAGAAGGCCAGATCGACGGCGTCGCCGATGTCGCCGAATTCGCCTGCCGCGGGCGGCTCGCTGGCTTTGGCGGCCGCGAAAAGGAGCGCCCCCGCGGCGGCGCCGGCCGCTTCGACCTCTCCGTGAGCTTCCGTCCACAAGCGCTCGACGGTCAGGCGGTTCTGGGTCAGCGTGCCGGTCTTGTCGGTGGCGATCACCGTGCAGGCGCCGAGCCCCTCCACCGCCGGCAGATGGCGCACGATCACGTTTCGCAGGCCCATGCGACGCATGGCGATGGAGAGCGCCACGGTCATTGACACGGGCAGGCCTTCGGGAATGGCCGACACGGCGAGGGCGATGGCGAGAAGAAGGACATCGGCCGGCGCGGCGCCCCGGAAAATCTCGAATGTCGCGATGATCGCGACAATGCCCAAAGTGGCGACGGCAAGGTGGCGAGCGAAAGCCGCCATCTGCCGGATGAGCGGCGGCGGCTGCTCGGCGGACTCCAGCGCCCCTGCCAGATGCCCGATGACCGTGTTCGAACCGGTTCCCGCCACGACGCCCACGCCGCGGCCGGAGCGAACCATTGTCCCGGCGAAGAGCATGGTGATTTGGGCGGAGAGCGGGCTGTCGTCGGGAAGATCGGCCTCTTCGACTTTTTGAACGGCCTCCGATTCGCCGGTGAGCAGGCTCTCGTCGACGCTGAGGTTGCGCGATCCGATCAGCCTGAGATCGGCCGCGACCTTGGCGCCGCTCTCAACCTGAACCACGTCGCCAGGTACGAGAGAATCCCCCGAAATGCGGACCAGACGGCCGTCGCGCAGGACGGAAGCGCTGGTCTTGATCAGCGCACGCAGGGATTGGGCGCGGTTTTCCGCGCGCCATTCCTGGTAGGTCCCGATCAGGGCGTTCGCCACCAGGACGGCGAAAATGAAAATGGCGTCCGCCATATGGGCAAGCGCCAGGGACAAGGCGCCCGCCGCCAACAGCAGATAAATAAAGGGGCTGGCGAATTGCGACAGGAAGATTTTGGCAAGCGATTTGCCCTTTGGCGCCGGCAACCGGTTGGGGCCGAACTTTTCCAGCCGGCTCAACGCCTCCTCTTCCTTGAGGCCGCCACGCGACGACAACAAACGATCAAGCGCAGCTTCGCCCGAAAGCGCATAAAATGGCGTCAGCGTCCCGGAATTTGCCGACTCAAGCTTTCGATCCATCAATCATCCAATATTCACGCGATTTATGACGGCGCGCACGCGTTCCGCCGCCTAAATGAGGTCGGGTCAAGAATATACAAAATAGCGGCGAGCATCCGATTCAATCTTGCTTGCGGCAAGTACGGAATCTGCGTCAGCCGGACCCGAAACCGGGGCGAGACGAGAACGTCCGCACAAATATCGGCGCCGGCCGAAGGCGCTCCGTTCCTCCCATTGCCCGGAATTTCGTTCGCGATCTCTGGACTTACCTGGCGCGGTCGGCGATGCATCCAGTTAGTCTGCAGATCGAAGTCCTCGCGCCTTGGCGAAATGCAAAAAGCCGGGGGCGCGCCCCCGGCTTTTCCAAAGCGCGAAATCAGCGACCTTATTGCGCCGGCGTGGCGGCCGGCAACGGAACCGGCTTGTCCGAAAGCGTGCGCAGGAAGGAGATGATGTCGGCGCGCTTCTGCGCGTTGGCCTCGCCGCCAAAGCCCATTTTGGTGCCCGGCACGTAAGCCTGCGGTTTGGTGAGGAATGTGTTCAGGTCCGCGTAGGTCCAATCGCCGCCCTTGGCCTTCATGGCGTCGGAATAGCTGAAACCGGGCTCCTTGCCCTTGGGCCGGCCGACCACGCCCCAAAGATCGGGGCCGACTTTCGTCCCCGCGCCCTTGGCGAAATTGTGACAGGCGCCGCAGATGGCGGCGAGCTTCTTGCCCTTGGCTGGATCGGCCTTGGCGAGAAGCTCCGGCAGAGCTGCGGCGTGAGCGGCGGGCTTGGCTGCGGGCGCGGCCGGCGCAGGAGCAGCCGCCGGGGCCGGAGCGGGCGCAGCAGCTTTTGCCGGCGCAG
>CAYRNB010000026.1:14314-28516 GCA_964425315.1 uncultured Rhodoblastus sp. | reverse complement strand
TTGGGCCGGCCGACCACGCCCCAAAGATCGGGACCGACTTTCGTCCCCGCGCCCTTGGCGAAATTATGACAGGCGGAGCAGACGGCGGCGATTTGCTTGCCTTTGGCCACAGTGGCCTTGGAGAGAAGCTCGGCCAGCGGAACGGCGGGCGCGGCGGGTTTTTTGGCGACGGGTTTCGGGGCTTCGCCGCTCGGGAGCGCATAGCCGGGTTTCGTCATCGGTTTTGGCTGGACCAGCGCGTCGCTGATCACGCCAAGGACCAGCACGAAAAGGGTCGCCCCCAGCAGCGAACCCCACACCCTGTAATCAAAAAGATATTTCATGCCAAGCCTCCGCCGTTTCGGTTTTGATAAACGCTTTGCTCCCTGCTTGGCAACACGTATAAGCGACGAAATTTCCGAGTTTTTGACCCAATCCATGTCCGCCAAGGTCCTGATCGTCATACCCGCCCGCCTGGCCTCGACCCGCCTGCCGAACAAGCCGCTGGCGGACATCTGCGGCGCGCCGATGATCGTCGAGGTCTTGCGCCGCGCGATGGAAGCGGAAATAGGCCCGGTTCTCGTCGCCGCCGATGGCGAGGAAATCGCCGGCGCCGTGCGGGCGGCGGGCGGCCAGGCCCTGGTCACCGATCCCGGCCTGCCATCCGGCTCCGACCGGATTTTCGCCGCCCTGCAGAAATTCGACCCGGAGAGGAATTTCGACGCCATCGTCAACCTGCAAGGCGATCTCCCGACCATTGAGCCGGCGAGCGTGCGCGCCGCCTTGGCTCCGCTGCAGGACGAAAAAGTCGACATCGCCACGCTCGCCGCGCGCATCGTCCGGGCGGAGGAGCGGAGCGATCCCAATGTGGTCAAGGCGGTCGGGGCGCCGATCGGTCCCAAAAGGATGCGGGCGCTCTATTTCACCCGCGCCGCCGCGCCCTGGGGCGAGGGTGACCTTTATCACCACATCGGCCTTTACGTTTATCGCCGCGCCGCCTTGGAGCGTTTCGTCGCCCTGCCGCCATCGACTCTCGAGCGGCGCGAAAAGCTCGAACAATTGCGCGCCCTGGAGGCCGGCATGCGCATAGATGTGGAAATCGTCGATTCCGTGCCTCTGGGCGTCGATACGGCGGAAGATCTCGAACGGGCGCGGCGCATTCTGGAGGCGCGAAGGAAAAGATGAAAAAGACCATCGCCTATCAGGGCGAGCCGGGCGCCAATTCCCACATCGCCTGCGCCGACGTCTATCCCGGCTGGGAAACCCTGCCTTGCGCCTCCTTCGAGGACGCTTTCGCCGCCATCAGCGAGGGCCGCGCCGATCTCGGCATGATCCCGATCGAGAATTCGCTGGCCGGCCGCGTCGCCGACATCCATCATTTCCTGCCCGATTCCGGCCTCTACATCATCGGCGAATATTTTTTGCCGATCCATTTCCACCTGCTCGGCGTCAAGGGCGCGAAGATCGAGGATTTGCGCAGCGTCTACAGCCATGTCCACGCGCTCGGCCAATGCCGGAAAATCATCAAGAAATATAATCTGAAAGCGGTCGTGACCGGCGACACGGCCGGCTCCGCGCGCGAAGTGGCGGAATGGGGCGACAAGAGCCGCGCCTCGCTGGCGCCGCTCTTGGCGGCGGAAATCTATGGCCTCGACGTGCTCGCCCGCTTCGTCGAGGACGAGGCGCACAACACCACCCGGTTCGTCATTCTCTCCCGCGAGCCGCGACGCGGCCCGCGCCCCGACGGGCCAATGCTGACGACCTTCGTCTTCCGCGTAAAAAACGTGCCGTCGGCGCTTTACAAGGCGCTCGGCGGCTTCGCCACCAATAACGTCAATATGACCAAGCTCGAAAGCTACATGGTCAATGGCGAATTCACCGCGACGCAATTTCTCGTCGATGTCGAGGGGGCGCCCGAGGATCCGAACCTCGCCCGCGCGCTGGAGGAATTGCAGTTCTTCAGCGAGGAAGTGCGGATTCTCGGCGCCTATCCGGCCCATCCCTTCCGCCGGCAATTGGGCGGCGGCGCCGGGCAGGACGGCTGATCAGCTTTCGAGTTCATACCCGGCTTCGCGCCAGGCGTTGACGCCGCCGTCGAGCGCCGAGACGCGGCCATAGCCCAGTTCGCGCAAGGTCGCGGCGGCGAGGGTCGAAATCTTGCCGACCTCGCAGCAGGTCAGAATGCGCACGGTCGGGTCGGGAAGCTCGGCGTTCACCCGCAGTTCCAGCTGGCCGCGCGGCAGATGTTTCGCTCCCGGAATATGCCCGGCGTCGAAAGCCTCGCGCTCGCGCATGTCGAGGATCACCAGATCGCGGCGGTTGTCGCCGAGCCGCCGCCGCAATTCGGCGAGCGACATGAATGGCGTCTTGGCGCCGGCCTCGGCAAGAAGCTGGGCGACGCTCTTGCCGCCGCTCATATTGGCGCGCAGGGCCTCGGTCAGATGGGTGGGCGCCGCGAGGTCGAGTTTTTCCATCATTTCGACGAAAGCCGCGCGATCCTTCTTCTGGAGGCGCGGATTTTCCGCGATCTCGGCGCCGATTGTCGAACTGGTTCGTCCCTTGTAATCATGCGCGGGAAAGACCAGGGTTTCCGGGGGCAGTTTCAGGATTTTCCCGAACAGGCTCTCATAGAGGTCGTGCGGATTGCCGGTCGGCAAGTCGGTCCGGCCGGTTCCGCCAATGAGCAAGGCGTCGCCGGTGAAAACCCGGTCGTCCGCGACAAGGCACATCGAATCCCGCGTATGCCCCGGCGTGTGCATGGCGCGCAGCCGCAATTGGCCGACAACCAGCATGTCGCCGTCATCCAGCCGCAGGTCGATATAGGGCGCCGGGCTCAATCGATACGCGACGACCTGCGCCGACAGCATCTTGCCGATCTCGCGGCTGGCGGAAAAATGGTCGGCGTGGGTGTGGGTGTCGACCACATAGCGGATGTGGACGCCGTGCTGGCTGGCGGCGCCCAGATAATGATCGATCAGCGAGATTTCCGGATCGATCAGCGCCGCCGCCCGGGTGGTCTCGCATCCAACGAGATAGGACTTGCAGCCTCCGGCCGCGAAGGTTTCGAAAATCATCGCCTCGCCCTTTCGAACCCGACATTTCTTTAAACTGGCGGAAGACGGCGCCCCTCCGGGACCAGCCCGCAGACGCGAAACGTCAACTTCTCGATCAAGAGAAGGTTCAGTCGGCGGCGGGCAAAATGCGAGCCCGCGCCACCGGCAGTTGGGGCGAAACGATTCGCTAAACGTGCGTCTTTCGCCATTTCGCATAGCCCTGGGCGCGTAATTTGCAGGCCGGGCATTCGCCGCAGCCATAGCCCCAGTCGTGGCGCTCGCCGCGCTCGCCGAGATAGCAGGTGTGGCTGAGTTCGACGATGGCCTGGACCAGCCTTTCGCCGCCGATCTCCTCCGCCATGGCCCAGCTTTGCGCCTTGTCCAGCCACATCAGCGGCGTCTCCAGAACGAATCGGCTCTCCATGCCGAGATTGAGCGCCACCTGCATCGCCTTGATCGTATCGTCGCGGCAATCGGGATAGCCGGAAAAATCGGTCTCGCACATGCCGCCGACAATGCGGGTGAGATTACGCCTGTAGGCGAGCGCGCCGGCGAAAGCGAAAAAAATGAGATTGCGGCCGGGCACGAAAGTGTTGGGCAGATTTTTCGCGCCCATTTCGATCGCCTTTTCGTTGGTCAAGGCGGTGTCGGATATGGCGCCCAAAGCGGCGAGGTCGATCCTGTGATCCGCTCCCAGCCTTTCCTTCCATTCCGGCTTGATCGCCGCCAAAGCCGCGCGCAAGGCCGCTCTTTGCGCCAGTTCGACGCGATGGCGCTGGCCGTAATCGAATCCGACGGTTTCGACCCGCTCGAAACGTTGCAAAGCCCAGGCGAGGCAGGTGGTCGAATCCTGGCCGCCCGAAAACAGAACCAAAGCCATGAAGCGAATCCTTTCCAATGGGTTTTTGCTACACCCCTGCGAAGGAAGCGTCCATGGCTGGAGGCTTAAGGCTTTTCGCGCGCGCCCTGGCGCGCTATCTCGCGGAACCGACTTTTGGGTCCGCTCATGAGCAATGGCGACGCGCGACAAGAAGATTTGTGCCTGATCGAGGACCGCGAGACCGGCGACGCGCTGCTGTTCGCCCGGCCGCGCGAAAAAATCCTCGCGTTTTCGGCAGACGAGGTTGCGCCCGCGCTCGCCGCCATGCAGGAGGCTTGCGCCGCCGGTCTTTTTCTCGCCGGCGCGCTGGCTTACGAATGCGGCTACGCCTTCGAGCCGCGCCTCAAGAAGCTGTTGCCCCGCGAGGCGCGCAAGCCTTTGCTGCAATTCGGCGTTTTCGACGCCCCCGCCCGCTTCGAATGGGGCGCGGCCGGACCTGTCAAGGTCGCCGGTTTGCGGCCTTTATGGTCCTTTGAGGATTATGAAAAGCGCTTTCAAGCCTGCCAGGACTATATCGCCGCCGGCGACGTCTATCAGGTCAATCTCACGTTTCCGCTCATTGGCCGCTTTGAGGGGGCGCCGCTCGACTTCTACCGCTTCTTACGCGCGCGCCAGCCGGTCGAAATTGGCGGAATCGTCGCGCTCGGCGAAGAAATTGCGCTTTCCCTCTCGCCGGAAAAATTCTTCTCGACCCGCGGCCGCCAGATTTTCGCCCGGCCGATGAAGGGCACGGCGCCGCGCGGCGCGACGCAAGAGCAAGACCGCGCCTTCGCCCGCGCGCTCGCCGGGGACGAAAAGAATCGCGCCGAAAATCTGATGATCGTCGATTTGCTGCGCAACGACATCAGCCGTCTGTCAGAGGTCGGATCAGTGCGGGTGAGCGATCTTTTTTCGGTCGAGACCTTTCCGACCCTGCATCAAATGACCTCCGGCGTCGAAGCTGTTTTGCGCGAAAAGCTCACACTGGCCGAAATTTTCACCGGGCTTTTTCCCTGCGGCTCGGTGACCGGCGCCCCCAAGATCCGCGCCATGGAGATCATCGCCGAACTGGAACGGGCGCCGCGCGGGATTTATTGCGGCGCGATCGGCTATATCGCGCCGGGCGGCGACATGCGCTTCAATGTCGCCATACGCACGCTGACCCTCGATGGCGCCGGCGGTCTGATCTGTCCCGTCGGCTCGGGCGTCGTCGCCGACTCGGACGCGCGCAAGGAATATGACGAATGTCTGCTGAAAGCGCGGTTTCTGACGGGCGAGCCGATTTCGGCCTGATCGAGACGCTTTTATGGACGCGCGAGGCGGGCTACTGGCTCCTCGCCGGCCATGAGGCGCGGCTTGCGCATTCGGCCAAAGAACTCGGCTTCGCCTTTTCGCGCGAAAATTTTGAGGCGGCGCTGGCGCGCGCCCGCACTGGAGCGGCGGCGAAACAATTGCGCGTGCGCCTGGAATTGCGCCGCGACGGCTCTTTTCTGACTTCGGCAGCGCCCTATGCTTACGACGACAAGGAAAAAATCTGGCGCGTCGCTATTGCCGCGCCGCGTTTCGACTCGCGCGACCCGCTCCTGCGCCACAAGACCACGCGCCGCGCCCTCTATGAAGTGGCGCTGGCGCGGGCCCAGGCGGAAAGCCAGGCCGATGAAGTCCTGTTTCTCAACGAGCGCGACGAAATCTGCGAAGGCGCCCGGACCAATATTTTCGTCGAAAAAAAGGGGCTGATGCTGACGCCGTCCTTATCTTGCGGCCTGCTCCCCGGTGTTTTCCGCGCCGATCTTCTCGCGCGGGGCGAGGCGAAGGAAGGGATTTTGCGTCTGGGCGATCTGCGCGGCGGTTTCTTTCTCGGCAATTCCCTTCGCGGCCTTTTGCGCGCGCGACGGATCGACTGAGCCTCACGCGCCTTCCAGCCAAAACTCCAGCAGAGTGCGGGCGATGGCGAATTGGGACGGAGCGAAAAACCCTTGCCGGTGCGCGCCCTCGATCATGGCGCGCGCCTCGGCGCGGCTGAACCAGCGGCAATCCTCAAGCTCGACAGCATCCATCACGATGCCGCGTGAAAAAGCCTGAGCCATGCAGCCGAGCATGAGGGTCGAGGGAAAGGGCCATGGCTGCGAGGCGAGATAGGTAACCGCGCCGACCTCGATCCCCGCCTCTTCCAGCACTTCGCGCCGAACCGCCTCTTCCAGGGTTTCGCCGGCTTCGACATAGCCGGCGAGGCAGGAATACATTTTTTCCGGAAAATGCCGCTGCCGGCCGAGCAAGCAGGAATCGCCGTCGACCACCAGCATGATCGCCACCGGATCGGTGCGGGGAAAATGCAAGGCGCCGCAAGCGGAGCAATCGCGCCGCCAGCCGGCGTGGGCGCTTTTCGTCGGCGCGCCGCAGCGGGCGCAATGGGCGTGCGTCGCATGAAAATGCAAGATGGCCTTGGCCTGGGCGAGGATCGCCAAATCTTCCCTGCCGACCAGGGTTTTGGCCGCCACGGCGCGCAGGTCGCGGATTTGCAAGTCTGAACGGTCCGGAACGACCAGGCGGCCCTGCTCGGCCGGATCGGGGTTTTCCAGCCGCGCGGCTTCGTCGGGCAGGAGCAGGGCGAATATAGGGCCGGCGCCGTCGCGCCCGAGCAGGACCTCCGCCGCCGGCGGCGCGAATTTCCGCGCTTGCTCCAGCGGATGCAGGGCTTCGAGCCTGTCGCTGGCAAGATGCAGGACCGGCATGTCCTGGACGAAGACCACGGCGCGGGCCTGGACGTCGCCCGCCAGTTCCGCGACTTTGGCAGCATCTTCGCGCGCATTGGGCAGGCGGTCGAGTCGATTGCCGGCGAAACCTATGTCGAAAGCCGGCATCAATCGCCTCCGTTTAAGCTCAAGGCCCGGCGCAAATCGGCGATGAGCCGCGCCGCGGCTTGCGGCTCATAGGCGACGGCGGCGCCGCTTCCCCAGACCGGTCCGGGCCAGGCGGGATCGTCCTCGAAGCGCGCGACGACATGGACATGGAGTTGGGGCACGACATTGCCCAAGGCGGCGACATTGATCTTTTTCGCGCCGGTCAGGCTTTTCAAGCTTTCGCCCGCCATTGCCGCCTCCTCGACCAGAATGGCCCGTTCTGGCGCGGCGAGATCGTGGATTTCACTCAAAGAGTCGCGGCGGGGAACCAGAATGAGCCAGGGAAAGCGGCTGTCGTTCATCAGAAGCGCGCGGCAAAGGCCAAGGTCGCCGACGACGAAAGTATCGGCGGCGAGACGGGAATCGAGGCGAAAATCCATCAAATCTCCCTCAAAACCTCGTTTTCCAGGCGCGCCGCGGCCATGGCGCGAGAGTAGCGGGGGGCGCCCCCTTGCGCAATCGGCGGCGATGGTCCAAATAGGCGGCGGGAGGTTGGCGGTGGACGTTCCACTCGCCAACCGGGTCAGGTCCGGAAGGAAGCAGCCCTAACGAGACCGGGCGGGTCTCTGTCCAACCTCCCACTCTTTTATCATTGTGCGCGCCCGACGACCGCTGGCGCCTTTCCTCGGCGGTTCGATGATCGACGATTCCGCGCGGCAGAACCCGACAGACGAGGCGCCGCTGCCTGGCGGAGGCCTCTTTCCCGAAGCGCCGCAACCGCAGGCGACCGCCGCCTATCGCGTGCTGGCGCGTAAATACCGCCCGTCGCGCTTCGAGGACCTCATCGGCCAGGAGCCGATGGTGCGCACGCTCTCCAACGCTTTCGAGATCGGCCGCATCCATCAGGCCTATATGCTGACTGGCGTGCGTGGCGTGGGAAAAACCACGACGGCGCGCATTCTCGCCCGCGCCTTCAATTACGAGATTCCGGCCCGCGACGGGCGCGCGGCAATCGACAAACCGACCCTCCACATGGACGAGATCGGCCTGCACTGCCAGGCGATCATGGAATCGCGCCATGTCGACGTGATCGAAATGGACGCGGCCTCCCATACCGGCATAGACGACATCCGCGAGATTATCGACAGCGCTCGCTACAAGCCGGTCATGGCGCGCGTAAAAGTCTATATTATCGACGAAGTGCACATGCTGTCGAAGCCCGCCTTCAACGGCCTATTGAAGACGCTGGAAGAACCGCCGGAACATGTAAAATTCATCTTTGCGACCACGGAGATCGAGAAAGTGCCGGTCACCGTGCGCTCGCGCTGCCTGCGCTTCGATCTGCGCCGCATCGAGATCGAGCCTATGGTGCGGCATCTCGGCGACATTTGCGACAAGGAGAAGGTCGAGATCGGCCACGAGGCCCTGACTCTGATCGCCCGCGCCTCCGAAGGCTCGGTGCGCGACGCGCTCTCTTTGCTCGATCAGGCCATTGCGCATGGGGCGGGCGCGCCGATTCAAACCGACGACTTGCGGCGCATGCTGGGCCTCGCCGACCGCAGCCGCATCATTGACCTTTTCGAATCCCTGATGAAAGGCGAAGTCGCCGGCGCCCTGGCCCTGCTCAAGGCGCAATATGACAGCGGCGCCGATCCAAGCCAGGTCCTGATCGAACTGGCCGAATTCGTGCATTTCGTCACCAAGATCAAGGTCGCGCCCGACCTTGCCGACCCTTCCGCCACCGAGGTCGAACGCGAGCGCGGCGCCGCTTTCGCGCAAAATCTCGCCATGTCGGTTCTGTCGCGCGCCTGGCAAATCCTCCTCAAGGGCATCGACGAGGTCAGGGATTCGCCGCGCCCACTCGCCGCCGCCGAAATGGTCCTGGTGCGCCTCGCCTATGCCGCCGACCTGCCGTCGCCGGAAGAGGCTCTGAAGCGCCTGACGGCAACGGGGGAAGCCGCGCTCCCGCCGTCGAGCCCGGCGGCGGGCGGCGCGCCTTCCGGAGCCGGCCCCGCCGCTTTCGCCCCGCCGCGCGCCGTCGCGCAAGCCGCCGTCGCGCCCAAGCCTCAGGCCGCGCCCGCCGCCGCGCCGCAGACCTCGCCTACCGTCGCCCTTTCTTCCCTGGCGGAGCTCGCGGCGCTCGCGGGAAGCAGGCGCGACATCAGGATGAAGACGGCGCTGGAGCGCGACGTCCGCCTGGTGCGCCTCGAACAGGGCGTTTTGGAATTTTCTCTCGCGCCCGGCGCCGCGCCGGACCTGCCGGCGCAGCTTTCGCGCAAATTGCAGGAATGGACCGGCCAGCGCTGGATGGTGGCTCTTTCCTCGTCGCCCGGCGCGCCGACGCTCGCCGAACAAGCGGAGGCGAAGGAAAATGAGCGCCGGATCGGCGTCCAGGCCGATCCTTTGGTGCGCGCCGCGCTGGAGCAATTTCCCGGCGCCGTCATCGTCGCGGTGCGCGGGCGCGAAGCGGAAGAGCCGACGTCTCTGCCCGAAAGCGCCAGCGCCGAGACGGAGGATATCGCCTATATCGAAGAACTCGACGAGGATTTGTAATGGATATCATGGGCTTGATGAAGAAGGCCGGCGCCATGCAGGCCAAAATGGCGGAAATGCAGGCGGAGCTCGACAATCTCACGGTCGAGGGCTTTTCAGGCGGCGGCATGGTCAAGGTGACCATGACCGCAAAGGGCGCGCTGCAGGGCCTCGTCCTCGATCCTTCGCTGATCAAGGCGGAGGAAAAGGAAATTCTGGAAGACCTCATCGTCGCCGCCCATGCCGACGCGCGCCGCAAGGCCGAAAGCCTGCTGGAAGAGAAGATGAAAAGCATGACGGAGGGCCTCGAACTGCCGCCCGGCATGAAACTGCCTTTTTAATATCTGCCCTTATCGCGTCCGCGATAAGGGCGCCCCCCGCGTCAGCTCGGCGTCGCATTCGCTCCTAGCGCCCTTCGGGCGCGTTTAATTTGGTTTGTGTCATGACCGAGCGCGTAGCCGGACCGGAAATCGAACGGCTGATCCAGTTGCTCGCCCGTCTGCCCGGTCTCGGGCCACGCTCGGCCCGACGCGCCGCTCTGCATCTCATCCGCAAGCGGGAGGAGCTTCTGGCGCCGCTCGCCGGCGCCTTACAGGCCGCGCATGACAAAATCGTCACCTGTTCCGTCTGCGGCAATATCGACGTCAGCGACCCCTGCGCCATCTGCGCCGATCCCCGCCGCGACGGCGAAACAATCGTCGTGGTGGAGACGGTCGGCGATCTCTGGGCCTTGGAGCGCGCCGGCGTGCTCAACGCCAGATATCACGTGCTCGGCGGCGCGCTCTCGCCGCTCGACGGGATCGGCCCTGACGACCTCAACATCGCCCAACTGGTCGCGCGCGTCGCCGAAGGCGGGGTGAAGGAGGTCATTCTCGCGGTCAACGCCACGGTGGACGGCCAGACCACGGCGCATTACGTCGCCGAGCTTCTCAGCCCCTATGACGTCAAATGCAGCCGCCTCGCCCATGGCGTCCCGGTCGGCGGCGAATTGGATTATCTCGACGAGGGCACATTGGCCGCGGCCTTGCGCAGCCGGACCAACTTGTAACGCTCTATTGCGCCGCCTCGTAAAATCCCGGGCCTGAGCCTTCCGCGAAATCAATGCGGTCGATCCTTTCGCCCGTGCGGGCGATCTTTTCCGTCGAAGTCAGAATGCCGGCGACATCCTCCTGCGTCTGGCGGAAATGGGATTCGAGCTTTTGCGCCCTTTGCCGCAGCCGAGAAACATCATCGACCAGTTTGCGCGTCTCGGCCTGGATGACATGGGCCTGATCGCGCACCAGAGCGTCGCGCACCAGGGCCTGCAGCACTTGGACCGCCATGATCAGCAGCGAGGGCGAGACGATCAGCACGCGGGCGCGATGCGCCTTCTGGATCACATCGTCGAAATGTTCGTGCAGTTCGGCGAAAAGCGATTCCGACGGGACGAAGAGAATGGCGACATCCTGGGTCTCGCCCGGCAGGAGATAGCGCTCGGCTATATCCTTGACATGTTTGGCGACATCGGCGCGCACCCGCGCCTGCGCCGCCTTTTTCGCCGCCGGGTCCGCCGCCTCCTTCAGCGCCGAAAAGGCTTCGAGCGGGAATTTGGCGTCCACCGCCAGAATCTTGTCGTCGCCCGGCAGCTTCAGCGCGCAGTCGGGCCGCGCTCCGGTCGAGAGCGTGTGCTGGAACGTAAAAGCGCTGGCGGGCAGGGCGTCGCGGATGATCGCCTCCATCCGCCCCTGGCCAAAGGCGCCGCGCGCCTGCTTGTTGGCGAGAATTTCCTTTAAGCCCAGAACTTCCTGGGTCAGGCCGGCGAGCCGCGCCTGCGCCGCGTCGATCAGCGCCAGCCTCTCGTTGAGCGCGCCGAGATTTTCCAAAGTGGCGTGGCTGGATTTTTCCAGCCGTTCATTGACCCGATGCGAAGAGGAATCGAGCTTTTCCGTCACGGCGCGGGCGAAATCCGCCTGCCGACCTCCGAGGATTTCGGCGAGCGTCTGTAGCCGTCCGGTCATTTCGGCGTGGGCGCGGGCGAGTTCGCTGAATTGCGCCTCCGTCTCGGACCGGCGCCGCGCCCGGCCGAGACCGAAGCCGACCGCCGCCAGAATCAAAGCCAAGACGGCGGCGGCGGCCAGAATCACGGCCGGATCGGCGAGGTTTTGCAAAGAAAAATTTTCGATCATGGGTCTGGCGAATCAAATTGCCTTGAACAAATAAAGAACATAAAAAGCCTTGCGCCGCAAACTCATTTGACGCTTGCGCCGCGCGTCCCTATGTCAAACGATCGGAGTCGAGAGAAGTTTTCATGGCCATCCGCCCCATATTATGCCTGCCCGATCCGCGCCTGCGCGCCGTCAGCCAGAATGTCGGCGTGGTGGACGATGAAGTGCGCGCTTTGATGGACGACATGCTGGAGACCATGTACGCCGCGCCGGGCATAGGCCTGGCGGCGATCCAGATCGGCGTCGCCAAGCGCGTGCTGGTCATCGACCTGTCGAAGAAGGAAGACGAAGAAAAGACGCCGATGTTTTTCGCCGATCCGGAAATACTCGAAAGATCGGAAGAGGAATCGGTTTACGAGGAAGGCTGCCTCTCCATCCCGGAATATTACGAGGAGGTGAGCCGGCCGGCGAAAGTGCGGGTGCGCTATCTCGACCGCAATAACGAGCGGCGCGAGATCGAGGTGGAAGGCCTGCTCGCCACCTGCCTCCAGCATGAGATCGACCATCTCGACGGCAAATTGTTCATCGATCATTTGTCGCGGCTCAAACGCGAACGCGCCATCAAGAAATTCGAAAAGGCGGCGCGCCAGAACGCCCCCGCCGCGCCGCGCGGCCCGGAAATCCGCGCCCGTCAGGGCTGATCCAAGGGCTAATCGATGCGCGTCATCTTCATGGGCACGCCGGATTTCGCGCTGGCGCCGCTGGCCGAAATCTTTGGCCGCGGCCATGAGATCGTCGCCGTCTATACCCGTGCGCCGAAAGCCGCCGGGCGGCGCGGGCTGGAGCTGACACCCTCGCCCGTCCATGCGCAGGCCGAGCGCTACGGGCTGAAAGTGCTGACGCCCAAAAATTTCCGCGATCCGGAGACGGTCGAGGAATTCCGTTCTTTCAATGCCGATGTGGCGGTGGTCGTCGCCTACGGCCTGATCCTGCCAAAAACGGTCCTGGAGGCGCCGAAATACGGTTGCCTCAACCTCCACGCCTCGCTTCTGCCGCGCTGGCGCGGCGCCGCGCCGATCCAGCGCGCCATTATGGAAGGCGACGCCGAAACCGGCGTCATGGTCATGCAGATGGAGGAAGGGCTCGACACGGGCCCCGTCGCCATGGTCGAGAAACTTGCGATTACCCCGGACATGACCGCCGGCGAGGCGCATGACAAGCTTTCGGCGCTCGGCGCCGATCTGATCGGCCGGGCGCTGGCGGCCTTGGAGCGCGGCGGCCTGGTGTTTCGGCCGCAGGCCAAGGAGGGCGCGCTCTACGCGAAAAAGATCGACAAGGCGGAGGCGCGGATCGATTTTTCCCGGCCGGCGCGACAGGTCCATAACCTCATTCGCGGTCTCTCCCCCTTCCCCGGCGCCTTTTTCGAAATGGATTTCGGCAAGGGGCACGAGCGGGTGAAAATCCTGCGTTCCTCTTTGGCCGAAGGAGCGGGAAAGCCGGGGGAAATTCTCGATGATGCGGGGAAAATCGCCTGCGGCGCCGGCGCGCTGATCCTTCTTCAAGCGCAAAGGGCGGGGCGCGGCCCGGTTTCCGGCGCGGAATTTTTGCGCGGCGCTCATTTGGCGCCCGGCGCCCTTCTCGCCGCCCAAGACCATGCCGCGCTATAAGCTGATCATCGAATATGACGGGACGGGTTACGTCGGCTGGCAGCGCCAGGCGAACGGGCTGTCGGTGCAGGAAATCATCGAGACGGCGCTGTCCAAACTCGATCCCGAACCCGTAGGCCTGCGCGGCGCCGGGCGCACCGACGCCGGCGTCCACGCCACGGCGCAGGTCGGCCATGTCGATCTGTCGCGCCCCTGGCGCGGCGACAAATTGCGCGAGGCGCTCAACGCCCATTTGCGGCCGGCGCCCGTGGCGATTGTCGTGGCGGAAGCGGTCGCCGACGATTTCGACGCGCGCTTTTCGGCGAGAGCGCGGCATTATCTTTATCGCATCGCCAACCGCCGCGCGCCGCTGGCCCTCGACGCCAACCGCGCCTGGCTGGTGAAGCGCAAGCTCGACGCCGAGGCGATGGACGCCGCCGCGCAAATCCTGGTCGGCCGGCACGATTTCTCCACCTTCCGCGACGCCGATTGCCAGGCCGAAAGCCCCATTCGCACCCTCGACCGGCTGGACGTTTCGCGTTTGGGCGAGGAAATCCACATTCGCGCTTCCGCCCGCTCTTTTTTGCACCGGCAGGTGCGCTCCATGGTCGGGTCGCTGGAACATGTCGGCTCGGGAAAATGGAGCACGGAGGATTTGCGCGCCGCGCTCGATTCGCGCGAGCGCGCCCGCTGCGGACAAGTGGCGCCGGCGGCGGGGCTTTATCTGATCGGCGTGGATTATTGACGCCAATCCCTTCCTGGCGCGCCGCCTGGGGGTCTTGGGCGTCACAACCTGCCTAGGTGAACCGGCGACAGAGTTTGATCCGATCGCCTTTTATGTTCGCGACCGGTTCCAATGCCGATAGGCGACCGAATACGTCGCCGATTCACAGATCGCGCCCGAAAAGCCTAACTTGTCAGGGAAAACCAACTCCGTTCGGGCAGAAGCTGCTATTTCTTCATCATCCCCTTCAGGGCCCTGAGCTCTTTTGCGCAGCCGACGGTTATGTCGTTTTCGTGCGCTTTGAGGCATTTGATAATCCTGCCGCCGCCCGGCTGGATCCCTTTGCAAAGCCTCGCCGCATCGGCTCTGCAGTAATGCAATGACGGCAGCGCATGGGCTGCCGGGCTGAATGTCGCAACCGAGAA
>CAYRNB010000026.1:11045-14214 GCA_964425315.1 uncultured Rhodoblastus sp. | reverse complement strand
TGTTCCCGCAAAATCCGACCTTACTCAGCAGACGCGGCGGATAGGCCGCGCCGAGATACCAATAACCGCCGGCGCCAGGCCGCGCCATCAAGCCGTGAGCATGCGCCACGAAGACAAATTGCTGCGTGGACATGCCGCTCCAGAAGCCATCGACATGAAACGCCTGTGCTTCGCTGGGCAGAACCATGCAAAGTTGCAGGCAGAATAGAGCGACAATCCTTCGTGAGCGAATTGGCTTCACATTCTCGGCCTTCCGAAATGATGTCCTGCACAGCCAGCGCCAGTCTAATGAGTATCTACAAATAGACTTTTTCGCTCTTAATTTAAATTGATCGCATTGATTGAACGGTCGCCCGATGAGATTCGGTCAGGAAGATGATCGAAGGGGTGAGGGAAGACTTTGAGCGAGGGCTTCGAGCCGTCGGCGGCCCAACCCGCGATCGTCTTCTATCGGTCGACGCCGGCGTTCCAGAGCTTAATTCACCTTCTCGCCGGGATAGACGCCCCAGAGATGGACTTGTTTCATATAGCCGTCGAAACCGTGGCCAGCGATGCGGCACCAGGTTCCGTCGCAATGCTTGACATTGGCGAGGACGCCCGGCTCGAGTTTCGCGGTAATGGCGGAGGTTTTCTTCGGCTGCGAATAAAGCGGCAGCGCCGGCGCCTTCTTCTTCCACGGCTCGACCAAGGCCGTGCGCTTACCCGAGAGCAGCGAATGCAGGACCCAGCCCACCGTGCCATCGGAATCGCGGATGCGCCGCCAGTTTTCGAATTCGGCGGTGACCTCCACCGGCAGGCCGGCGCGCTGATAAATCCATTTGGTGGCGTGGGCCCGCGACGGGCCCTGGCGTAAATTGACTCGATCCGCCTTAAGACTAACGTAGCGCGGCACCGGCAGGCCGGTCACACGTCCGACCGTCTCCTGAGCCGCGGCGGAGCAAACGCCGAAACAAAGGCTTGCGCCGACAAGCGCCGCCGCCGCCAAAAACCGCCGTCCGCAGCGCTCGGTTGATGAAAAGGAATTTTGCGGCCCGATCGTCATTTCGCCGTCTTTCATCCGTTGGTCGCGCCCGCCGCGCCGGCGCGGCGAAACCCTCCTGCCATTCTTGTTTTTGCCAAGGCATCTGTTAGGAAGCAGGGGGGAGACGGGAAGCGCGTTTGATCGTCGTCAATCATTTGTCGCCCGAAGATCGTTAATGACCGGTGAAAACCGGCGCCGTCCGGACGGCGAAGAGCGCGCCGAGACAATCGGCCGCTTTTTTCGAACGGACCGGAGGAAACGTGGAAGTCATGAGCAAAACCAATCCGCTCGTCATCGTCACCCGCAAGCTTCCCGACCCCGTCGAAGCGCGCATGCGCGAATTGTTCGACGCCCGTTTCAACGAGACCGACCGGCCGATGAGCCAAGCGGAACTGGCCGAGGCTATCCGCGCCGCCGACGTGCTGGTCCCGACCGTCACCGACCGCATCGATTCCGGCCTGATCGCCCATGCCGGCGAGAATTTGAAGCTGATCGCCAATTTCGGCAATGGTGTGGACAATATCGACGTCACCTCGGCGCTGCGGCGCGGAATCACCGTCACCAACACGCCCGGCGTCCTCACCGAGGATACGGCCGACATGACCATGGGCCTCATTCTCGCCGTGGCGCGCCGAATCGTCGAAGGCGCCCATGCCGCCGTGGACGGAAGCTGGAAAGGCTGGTCGCCGACCTGGATGCTCGGCCGGCGCATCACCGGCAAAAAGCTGGGGATTGTCGGCATGGGCCGAATCGGCCAGGCGCTGGCCCGGCGCGCCAAGGCGTTCGGCCTGTCGATCGCCTATCACAACCGCCGCCGCGTCGCCGCCTCGATCGAACAGGAGCTCGGCGCGACCTATTTCGATTCGGTCGACCAGATGCTGGCGCGAATGGACATCGTCTCGGTCAATTGCCCGCACACGCCGGCGACCTTCCATCTCTTGTCGGCGCGGCGTCTGAAACATCTCCATTCCGGGGCGATTGTGGTGAATACGGCGCGCGGCGAGGTCATCGACCAGAACGCGCTGATCCGCATGCTGGAGGCAGGCGAACTCGCCGGCGCCGGCCTCGATGTGTTCGAACACGAACCGGCGATTTCGCCCAAACTGCTGAAACTCGCCTCCGCCGGCAAGGTGACCCTCCTGCCTCACATGGGCTCGGCGACGCTCGAAGGCCGCATCGACATGGGCGAGAAAGTCATCATCAATGTGAAGACTTTCATGGACGGCCACCGGCCGCCGGACCGCGTCCTGCCCTCCATGCTGTGAGCGCCGCCGCGCCCTTGCAAAGCCGAAAATACGACGCCATATCGAACCTACGGCGAGAGCCGCGGGGGCGCTCCGGGCCCTCTTTGTCAACGAGGCGCCTGAAAGGGCTTCGAGAAATGTCGCGTCCACCTTTTATGAATTCGCCCTTTTTGCTGGGCTTCGACGAGATCGAAAAGGCGCTTGAGAGGGTAAGCCGCGCCGCGCCGGACGGCTATCCGCCATACAATATCGAGCGCATCGCGCGCGACGGCGACGCGCCCGAGCGCTTGCGCATCACCCTCGCCGTCGCCGGCTTCAGCCGCGATCAATTGTCCATCACGCTCGAAGAGGGGCAATTGGTCATCCGCGGCCGGCAGCAGGACGACAGGGAACGGCAATTCCTGCATCGCGGCATTGCCGCGCGGCAGTTCCAGCGCTGCTTCCTCCTCGCCGAGGGGATGCAGGTGCTCGGCGCCGACCTGACCGACGGACTCTTGTCGGTCGATCTCGTCCGCCCCGAACTGGAGCGGATTGTTAAGAATATTGAGATCACAGTGCGGAGCTGAACGAAAAGTCCGCACGGCTTGGCGCGTCTCTTTAGGAGAGCGCAGAAAGGGTGAAGACCATGACGATGCAGCATGAAGTTTTCGATCCTGGCGGTATGACCGCCGACCAGTTCGCCCATCTCGGCCAGGGCGCGATCGCCTATGTCAAGGCGATGAAATCCGAGGAGGCGGAGGCCCTGTTCCCGCAGGTTCGCGGCCTCAAGCCCGGCATGCAGCTTTTCGCCCTGCTCGGCGCCGATGGCGCGCCGATCGTCCTCGCCGACAGCAAGGACGCCGCGGTCGCCAGCGCCTGGGAACATGAACTCGGGACGGTGAGCGTTCACTGAACCCTCGCCCTC
>CAYRNB010000026.1:0-10945 GCA_964425315.1 uncultured Rhodoblastus sp. | reverse complement strand
GCGTATTCACGCGCAGGTCTGGGTGATCGCCTCCAGAAAAATCTCGCCATAGGCGGAGAGCTTGCGCTCGCCGACACCGTAAATCCCGCGCAATTCGTCGAGCGTCGCCGGTTTGCGTTCGGCCATTTCCAGAAGCGTCCGGTCGGCGAAGACCATATAGGCGGCGATCCCCTGTTCCTCGGCGAGTTCCCGCCGCAATTTGCGCAAGGCTTCAAAAATCCGCCTTTCCGGCCCGTCGCTCACTTCTCCGGGCGCAGGACGCGAACGGCGCGTCCCTTTCCCGGCGGGTTTTTCCGGTTTTGGATCATCGCGCAGGGCGAAATTTCGCCTGCCGCGCATAATTTCCTCGCCTTTTTCGGTCAGGGCGAAGCCGCCATGTTCGGCGCTGGCGCTGCGCAGGGCGTTCGCCGCGAAAAGCTGGCGAAAGGTCGAGGCCCATTCCCGTTTGCCGCGGTCCGCGCCGACGCCGAACGTCTTCAGTCGGTCATGGCCGTTGCGGAGCAAGGCTTCGCTCTTTGCGCCGACCAGCAGCTCCGACAGATAGCCGGCGCCGAATCTCTGGCCGGTGCGATAGACGGCGGCAAGCGCCTTTTGCGCCTCGATCGTGCCGTCGCGCAGCGCGACTTGTCCCAGGCAGACGTCGCAGGATCCGCAAGCGCCGGCCGTTTCGTTGAAATAGGCGAGAAGAGTCTGGCGCCGGCAGGAGGCGGCCTCGCAAAGCGCGGCAAGCGCCGAAAAGCGCAGATGCTCGAAGCGCCGGCGCTCGTCGGAAACGTCCTTTTCGTCGATCTGGCGGCGGCGCAGGGCCATGTCGTCGAGACCGTAAAGCGTGTAGGCGGCGGCGGGCAGTCCGTCGCGCCCGGCGCGGCCGATTTCCTGATAATAGGCCTCGATGCTGGAGGGCATGTCGGCATGGACGACGAAACGGACATCCGGCTTGTTCACCCCCATGCCGAAGGCGGTGGTCGCGAAAGCGACAATCCCATCTTCGCGCAAAAAGCGGTCCTGATTGGCGTTGCGCCGCGCCTGATCGAGGCCGGCGTGATAGACGACCGCCTCAAAACCCTGGTCGGCGAAATAGCCCGCCAGCCTTTCCGTCCCAGCGCGCGAGGCGCAATAGACGATGCCGCTCTGGCCCCGCCTGGGCTGGAGAAAACGCTGCAATTGCCGGCGCGGCTGGTCTTTTGGGGCGAAATTCAGCGCAATATTGGGCCGATCGAAGGAATGGACGAAGATTTTCGGCTTTTTGGCGAACAGGCGTTCGACGATTTCGGCGCGCATGGCGCGGTCGGCGGTGGCGGTGAAGGCGATGGTCTGCGGACGGCCGAGCTTTTCCACACTCTCGCGGATCATGCGATATTCGGGGCGGAAGTCATGGCCCCACTGGCAGATGCAATGGGCTTCGTCCACCGCGACGCGCGCGACCCGAACCCCGGCCAAAGCCTCGATCAGGCCGGGCATGGCCAGCCGTTCCGGCGAAAGAAACAATAATTTCAGCGCGCCCGAGCGAATTCGCGCCCAGGCGTCATGCGCCTCGGCCTCGCCGGTCATGGAATTGAGGGTCGCGGCGGCAAGGCCGAGCGCCTGCATCTGGCCGACCTGGTCGCGCATCAGGGCGATGAGCGGCGAGACGACAAGGGTCAGGCCCTCGCCGAGCAGGGCCGGCAATTGATAGCACAGGCTCTTGCCGCTGCCGGTCGGCATGACGGCGAGAACCGGGTCGCCGGCGAGAACCGCTTCGACGATCTCCTGCTGGCCGGGACGAAAATCGTCGAAGCCGAAGATTTTTTTGAGCAGGCCGCGGGCCTGAAGAAGCTCGCTCATGCCGCCTCCGTCGCGATCGGCCTCAGGCGTCCCTCGGCGACAGCGAAAATATCGGCGCGGCCGCGCAGATCGTCGAAGATTTGCTCGTCCGCCCCGCTCATCCAGACCTGGCCGCCGAGCGCGGCGAGCGCGTCGAACAGGGCGCGCCGGCGCGCCGCGTCGAAATGGGCGGCGATTTCGTCGAGCAGGACCAGCGGCGCCATGCCGCTCATCGTCGCGACGAGCCGCGCATGGGCGAGGACGAGGCCGACCAGCAGCGCCTTCTGCTCGCCGGTCGAGGCGCGGCGGGCCTCGCATTGCTTCGGCCCGTGGCGCACGCAAAAATCGCTGGCCTGCGGGCCAGTCAGCGTGCGGCCCGCGGCAGCGTCGCGGGCGCGGTTTTCGCGCAGCAGAGCGCGAAACAAATCCTCCGCCTCAAGAGCGGGACGCTCGGCGAGCAGACGGTCGATTTCGCCATCGAGCGCGATTTCCGCCCAGGGAAAAGTGGAATTTTCCTCGCGCCCGGCGGCTATCAAAGCGGCGAGGCGCTCGACCGTCTCGCGCCGCGCCGCGGCGACCGCCACGCCCAGTTCGGCGATTTCGCGTTCGGCCGCGTCGAGCCAGATTTTTTCGGAGCGCCTTTCCTCCAACAGCCGGTTGCGATTGCGCAAGGCGCGCTCCATGGCGTTGACCCGCGCCCCGTGCTCCGAATCGACCGCCAGCACCAGCCGGTCGAGAAAGCGCCGCCGCTCGCCCGCCGGCCCGGCAAAAAGACCGTCCATGGCCGGGGTGAGCCAGACGATGCGCAAATGGTCGGCGAAGGCCCGCGACGAAGCGATCGGTTCGCGGTCGAGGCGGAATTTGCGCTGAGCGACGCCGTCGCAGATTTCGACGCCTGTTCCCATCTGCAGCAAACCGCCGGCCTCGCCGGCGATTTCCAGCGAGACGGCGAAGCCGCCGCTGCCGCCTTCACGCGCCATTTCGGCCAATTCGGCGCGCCGCAGCCCGCGTCCCGGCGTGAAAAGCGACAAGGCCTCGAGGAGATTGGTCTTGCCCGCGCCATTGTCGCCCGCCAAGGCGACGAGGCGCGAAGAAACGCGCAGGTCGAGCGACGCGTAGGAGCGGAAATCCGCCAGAACGACTCGCGCGATTTTTCGCGCGCTAGCAGGAGAGTCGCTGAAGGCGGCATGAGTCATGCGGCGGTTTTAGCCCGAGCACGCCGGCGCGGCCAGAGCCGCGGTAAAAATGGCGATTTGGCGGCAAAAATACGTAAGATTGAGGGTTGCGACAATAAACCGCGCTGACGAATCGTGAATATTATGGTTATTCTAAATTAAAGATTCAGACGCCTTAGGTTAGTATTTAGGCGATTTGCCTTTTTTGCAGGCAACTTGTAGGGGGCGATCATGGACCATCAAGTTGAAATGGGCGACGGCGCTTTAGTCGTCAGACCGGAAGCGGCGCTATCCGCGGCGCAGGCCTTCGAATTCATGCCGGCGGCGGGACCGCATGCGCGCCCCGAACTTACCAATTACGACGCTTGCCCCGGCTCGGGCGTGCTTCCATCCGAAACCTTCGCGCAAGAGGAATCGGACCCAGGCGCCGGCTGAGCCGGCGCCGAAAGAGACGAGGGGGTTGATCGCGGCGCGCAAATCGGGCATAGGACCGGCTCCAATTTCCGGCTGAGGGAGAACCCCGGCCAATTCTTTCCGGGGTCCGCCATGAAAGTCCGCAATTCCCTCAAATCCCTGCGCGCACGCCATCGCGCCAATCAGCTGGTCCGCCGCAAGGGCCGCGTCTATGTCATCAACAAGGTGCAGAAGCGGTTCAAGGCCCGCCAGGGCTGAAGCGCCCGCTGCTTCCACGACCGAAAGCCCCGGCTCCGCCGGGGTTTTGTTTTTTCGCCGCCTCTCCTATCTTTTTAAGCGCATCTTTTGCGGAAAGCGCGCCATGACGCGGCAGGACGACCCTTACGGCCTTAATCGTTTCGTCGCGGCGCAGGAACGCGTCTACGAATCCGTGCGGGCCGAATTGCGCGCCGGGCGCAAAACCAGCCACTGGATGTGGTTCGTCTTTCCCCAGATCGCCGGTCTCGGCTTCTCGCCCACGGCGCAATTTTACGCGATCGCTTCGCTCGCCGAGGCCAAAGCCTATCTGGCCCATCCGATTCTCGGGGCCCGCCTGCGCGAATGCGCCAGTCTCGTGCTAAAAATCGAAGGGCGGTCGCTGCTCGACATTTTCGGTCAGCCCGACAATCTCAAATTCCGTTCTTCAATGACGCTTTTCGCCCGCGCCGCGCCGGAGGAGACGGTCTTCGCCCAAAATATAAGAAAATATTGCGGTGGCGAGGAGGACACCGCAACCCTGGCGCAACTCTCCGCTCGCTAGCGCGTTGTGAACCGGGACCGATTTTGCGGGTCAAACGGGGGTTGCGATGTCGGCGTTGCTTGTGAAACCTCTTCTCGTTTCCTGCGGTCTCGTCCTGTTGGCGGGCGCGCCATCTGCGCCTATCGCGCCGCCGCACAGCGATTCGCAGTCCCTTCTCCCCCACGGCGCGGCGCGCCAAAAACTTTTCGACGATCTCTTCGCCCGGCTGCGGGACGCGCCCGATGCGGCGAGCGCCGACCAGATTCGCGCAGTCATTGTGCATGTCTGGGCGCATTCGGGCTCGCCCACCGCGGATCTGCTCATGGCGCGCGCGGAAGCGGCGATGCGAAGCGCGCAGGGCCAGGCGGCGACTCGCCTGCTCAACCGCATCGTGAGCCTTTACCCGGACTGGTCCGAGGCCTGGCGGCGGCGGGCGCAGCAGGCCATACTCCAGGGCGACAGCGAGGAAGCAATGATCGACCTCGATCGCGCCCTGGCAGCCAATCCGCGCGATTTCCTCGCCATGATCGAGCTGGCCGAAATGATGCAGACGGCCGGCGACGACAAGCCGGCCCTGGCGCTCTTGCGCCGGGCGCTTGCCCTCGATCCGCAGAACGCGCCGTTGCGCGCGCGCGTAAAACACTTGCGGCGCAAGGTCGAAGGCCAGGATATTTAGGCGCGTGAGCGGTCTAAATGTCGACTAGACCGCGACGCTGTGGCGCGCGGCGCGGGCCGGCAGATAGGCGTCGAAGGCGGCGGCGACCAGCCGCATGAACGGCCGGCCTTCTTCCGTCAGCGTGACCCGCCGTCCTTCCTGGACGGCGACGCCCTCGCGAACCAGCGGCGCGAGATCGTTCTGCGCCGCGTCGAAAGCCGCGTCATTGCCAAGCTTTTCTTCGGCGATCGCGCCGTAATCGACGGAAAAATCGCACATCAGCCGCTCGATCACCGCCGCGCGCGCTTCGTCCTCGCGCGAGAACGCCACGCCTTTGACGGTGGCGAAAAGCCCGGCCTCAATGGCGCGCCGCCAGGAGCCGACATCCGCGGCGTTCTGCATATAACCTTGCGGGAGGCGGCCGATGGAGGAGGCGCCGAACGGCAACAGGGCTTCGGCCTGGTCGGTGGTATAGCCCTGGAAGTTGCGGCGCAGCTTTCCAGTTTGCGCAGCGACCGCAAGTGGATCGTGCGGCCGGGCGAAATGGTCGAGGCCGATGGAGACAAAACCCTGCTCGACCAGAGTCTTGCGCGCCAGCGCCGCCTGTTTCAGCCGTTCCGCCGCGCCGGGCAGGGCTTCGGAATCGATCAGCTTCTGCCGCTTGGAGAACCACGGCGCATGGGCGTAACCGAAAATGGCGAGCCGGCTCGGCTCGAGCGAAGCGGCCAGTTCCGCCGTGCGGACCACATCCTCCTCGGTCTGATTCGGCAGGCCGTACATGAGATCGAGGTTGATCGCGGAAAAATCGCGGCCGCGCAAAAGCTCGACGGCGCGCGCGACCTTTTCGAACGGTTGGACGCGGCCCATCGCCTCCTGCACATGCGCGTTCAAGTCCTGCACGCCGAGGCTGACTCGGGTGAAGCCGCCGGCCGCGAGCGCGTCGACCAGTTCCTGGTCGACATAGCGCGGGTCGAGTTCGATCGAGATTTCGGCGCTGGGCGCGAAGGCGAAATGGCTGCGCAAGGCGTCTTTCAGGCGCAGCAGGCGCTCCGGGCCGAGCATGCTGGGCGTGCCGCCGCCCCAATGAGCGTGCGTGACCGTGCGGGCCGGCGTGGCGCGGGCGACGAGATCGATTTCGCGCAGCAGCGTCTCGGCATAGGCGTCAAGCGGCGCCTGCTGCAGCGTCGCCCTGGTGTGGCAGCCGCAATAGGTGCAAAGCTCGCGGCAATAGGGCACGTGCAGATAGAGCGACAGCCGGGTCGTGGTCGGCAGCGCGGCGAGCCATTCGCCGGCCTTCTGCGGCCCGACGGCGTCGGAAAAATGCGGCGCCGTCGGATAGCTCGTATAACGAGGGACGGCTTTTTCGGCGAGGACGAGACTGGACGGCGGAGCGTTCATGCAAAAGTCCTGACACGGAAGATGGAGACGCGACTTTGACCCGGATCAAATATTTTCGCAATCGTGCAGCGCAACAGGCGTTTTAGGCGGCGCGATTGCGCGACGGCGAATTTTATTTCAAAGAAGCAGGCTCACAATCAACCTTTGTTTCGCCATGTCCCCTCTCTCTCCATCCGACCAAAACGCCGCCGGGCGCATCGGCGTGCTGCTGGTCAATCTCGGCACGCCGGAGGGGACGAGCTATTGGCCAATGCGCCGCTATTTGGGCGAATTCCTCTCCGACCGGCGGGTGATCGAGACGCCACGCTGGCTGTGGCTGCCTCTGCTCAACCTCGTCATCCTGACGACGCGCCCGTCGCGCAAAGGCAAGGATTACGCCTCGATCTGGAATAACGAGCGCAATGAGGGGCCGTTGAAGACCGTCACGCGGTCGCAAAGCGAAAAAATTTCGGCCCGGATCGCCGAGGGCGGCCTGGGCGCCGAGGCGGGCGGAATAATCGTGGTGGATTGGGCCATGCGCTACGGCCTGCCGCGCATGGAAGAGCGAATCAATTTTTTGAAGGCGCAAGGCTGCGATCGCCTGCTTGTCGTTCCGCTCTATCCGCAATATTGCGCAGCAACCAGCGCCACCGTCGCCGATAGCGCTTTCGACGCCTTGAAGAAAATGCGGTGGCAGCCGACCCTGCGCATCGCCGCGCCGTTTTACGACCGGCCCGCCTATATCGAGGCCATCGCCAGGGACCTGCGCGATTCCCTGGCCAGGCTCGATTTCACGCCGGACAAAATTGTGGTCTCGTGGCACGGAATTCCGCAGGACTATTCCGACAAGGGCGATCCCTACTTGAGCCATTGCGTCGCGACGACCAGAGCCTTGGGCGAAGCGACCGGGCTTTCGGACAAAATGCTGATGACCTTCCAGTCGCGTTTCGGGCCGGCGGAATGGCTGAAACCCTATACGATCGACACGATGCGGCGCTTGCCGGGCCAGGGAGTGAAAAAGGTCGCGGTGATCGCGCCGGGCTTTGTCGCCGATTGCCTGGAGACGTTGGAGGAGTTGGGCGTCGAGAACCGCCACGTCTTTCTCGATGCCGGCGGGGAGAAATTCGCCCTCATTCCCTGCCTCAACGACAGCGAGGCGGCGATCGACGTGATCGCCGATATTTTGCGCCGGGAGCTGGCCGGATGGATATGACCGATTTCTGCATCGTGCAGACCACGACCGACGACGGGGTCAAGGCGGACGAAATCGCCGCCGCTCTGGTCGCGGAAAGGCTCGCCGCCTGCGTTCAGATTGCTTCTGTCGTCAGCCATTATTTCTGGAAGGGCGCGCCGGAGCGCGCCCAGGAATTTCTCTTATCGATCAAGGCCCACCGCGACGATTTCGAGGCGGTGGCGGCGAAAATCCGCGAATTGCACGATTACGACCTGCCGGAAATCGTCGCTTTGCCGATTATTTCCGCCGATCCCGCCTATCTCGACTGGATGGCGGAAGCGACCGAGAAGGACGACGATTAATCTCGCGCCGGGCGCTCGCGAATGACGCCAAAGACCGGCGACAAGCCCTGGAGCGCGTCCGGCTCGCGTCGTGGCCGCACGAACGCTTTTATTCGGACGAAACGGCGGAAACCCTGATCTATTCAAGGCCATGGCCAGCGCCACGGGTTGCCAACCCCCCTCGCCCCCTTTTATCGTTCGCCCGTCGGACTAACCAACATGAGGACTGCGTTTACTTTTAACCACTGATCCTGGGGGGCAGGACATGTATGCAAGGAAACAACTCCGCAGCGCGGTGATCCCCGCGCTTGCGGCATCTTCGCTTTTTCTGAGCCTCGGCATGGCCCACGCCGTTCCCCACAGCAACGTTCTTCTCATCTTCGACTCATCCGGCTCGATGGCGAAAATGGTCGAGGGGCGAACGCGCATGGACTCGGCCAAGGCGGCCGTCGCCACGGCGATACCGGCCATGCCGGCCGATACGCGGGTCGGCCTGATGGTTTTCGGCCACCGTCGCGCCAAGGATTGCTCGGACATACAGCTGGTTTCGCCGATCGGCGCGGAAAGCGCCCAGAAGATCGCGGAGCACGTCGCCTCGTTGCAGCCCAAGGGCGAAACGCCCATCGCCGCGGCCGTCGAGGCCGGCGCCAAGAACTTCGCCGCCCTCAAGGGGCAGAACAACGCCATTTTGCTCGTCACTGACGGGATTGAAGAATGCGGCGGCAATCCGTGCGCGGCGGCCAAGATGGTCAAGGAGGCCGGACTTAACCTCAAGGTCGACATCGTCGGCCTCAATCTCAATCGCCAACAGCAGGCTTCGATCGACTGCCTGGCCAAGGAAACCGGCGGAAAATTCTTCTCCGCCGACAAGGCGGCGGATTTCGCCAGCACGCTGAAAAAGGCCGTCAAAGTGGCCGAAGCGGATACGATGAAAAAGCCGGCGCCCAAGCCTCAGCCCACTTCGAACCGCGTCTTTTTCGACGGCTTCAAGGGCGACAAGCTGAGCGCCGACTGGAATGTAACCAACCCCGATCCCGATTCCTATGTGGTCGAGGACGGCGACCTGTTGATGGTCAGCAGCGCCGTCTCCGGCTTTTCAGATGCGAAGATGGCCAATCTGATTACGCTTCAGCACGCGTTGCCGACCGGCGACTGGGACATTCACGTCAAACTCAACCCTGGCGCGAAAACCGGCAGGGATGAGATCTGGGTTGGCCTGCGTAAAGACGATAAGAACTATCTCGCCGGCGTTTTTTCGACCAAGCGCGACTGTTGCGGCTGCGCGCACGTCGATTTGTCGCTGATCAAGAGCAGTCATGGCAAGATCGTTCGTTTCACCAAACCAGTTCGCGGCGGCCCGGATTGCAGCAGCATGGGCTTGGTCCAATATGACGCCGCCGTGGCGAGCCTCAAAAAGAAAAACATCACCATGACTCTCTCCAAGCGTGGCCATGGCTATCAAGTGTCGGTGATGGTCGAGGGCGAACTGAAGGGCGGGAAACAGGTCGTCTACGCGACGGAGCCGCTGACTTCATTGCGTCCGCCGGGCGCCCTGACGCTTGGAGTCAGCAAATGGCAGAACGCCCAGGGCGAGGTTTCGGCTTCGGTCAAAACCGTGGAGATCGACACGATCCAAAACGCCGGCCAGTAAATTTCTGGCGGCCCAGTCAGCCTGGCGCGGAGCCCTTTTCGCGCCAGGCGGCGTCACCCCGCCGGGGTTTCAGTGAAGCTTGACAACCGGCTCGGTGCGCCGGGTGATGACGCGCGCGATCGTATCGAGCGTCATCTTGGCCGCGCCGTGAAGGGCCAGCTCGTGCATCTTGTAAAGCGACACATACATCATGCGCGCAAAAAAACCTTCGATCATCATGCTGCCGCCGATCAGCCCGCCCATCAGACTGCCGACCGTGCTGAATTCGCCGAGCGAAACCAGCGAGCCGAAGTCGCGGTAGCGATAGTCCTGCAACGGCTTGCCGGCCAAGCAACGCCGGAACTGGGCGTAGAGATGCGATGCCTGCTGATGCGCCGCCTGCGCCCGTGGCGGCACGGTGGCGTCGTGTCCGACCCAGGGACAGGCGGCGCAGTCGCCGAAGCTGAAAATATTTTCGTCCCGCGTCGTCTGCAGCGTCGGTTTGACCACGAGCTGGTTCAGGCGGTTGGTTTCGAGCCCGCCGATGTCCTTCAAAAAATCCGGCGCTTTTATGCCCGCGGCCCAGACCACCAGCTCGGCGGGAATGACGCGCCCATCCGCCAGTTCGACGCCGTCGCGCAACACCCGGGCGACCTTTGCGCTGGTCAAAACCTGGACGCCCAGTCCATTCAGCAAGTCCTCGGCCGCGGTTGAGAGCCGCACAGGCAGCGACGTCAGAATGCGGTCGGCCGCCTCCAGAACGGTGACTTTGATGTCCTTGTCCGGATCCACCCGATCGAGGCCATAGGCGACGACCTCGCGCGTCGTCCGGTGCAGCTCCGCCGCCAGTTCGACACCGGTCGCGCCCGCGCCGATGATCGCGACCTTCAGCTGCTCCGGCCGCAAGGGCGCTTCTTGAGCGTGCGCGCGAATGCAGGCGTTGACCATGCGCTCGTGGAACCGGGTCGCGTCGGTCTGGTCCTCCAGCCTCATCGCGAATTCCTTCACGCCTGGCGTGCCGAAATCGTTGCTTTGGCTGCCGATGGCGATCACCAGCGTGTCATAGCCGAAGGAACGTTTCGGCGTGACTTCCCTGCCCTCCGAATCGAGATAAGGCGCCACATGAACCTCGCGCCGCTCGCGGTCGAGGCCGGTCATCTCGCCGATCCGGTACCGAAAACCATGCCAGTGCGAATGCGCGAGATAGTTCACCTCGTGCTCGGACATGTCCATGCTGCCCGCCGCGATCTCGTGAAGCTTGGGCTTCCAGACGTGGGTGCGGGCTCGATCGATCAGCGTGACCTCGAGGACGCCCTTGCGTCCGAATTTGTCGCCGAGCCTTGTCGCGAGTTCGAGGCCGCCGGCGCCGCCGCCGACGATGACGACGCGATGGCCATGCTCCCAACGCTGTTCTGCATCGGTCATGATGTTGATCCCCCTTCGGCGCGGACTTGCGTCGCGCGCGCCGGAAACCGGCGGCCGAAGCCGGCGACTATGGGCCGGTTTCGCGGCGCCCATCAATATGGCGCCGCGCGCAATGCCGCTTCCAACCGCAACCCGAAGCGAAATTTAAGAATTTTGCACATGTCGCAGATGAG
>CAYRNB010000025.1:0-39948 GCA_964425315.1 uncultured Rhodoblastus sp. | reverse complement strand
GCCGCCCATTCGAAGCCGGCGGAAAGCGCATCCAGCACCGGCGCGCCGAGGCTGCGCGCCGCATGGGCCTTGCCGCCGCCTTCCTGCAGGGCGATGAGTGTTTTGATCTGGGCGATCAGCGCCTCGCGTTTTTGCTTGTCCTGCAAGGCGCCAAGCAGGCCTTTGAGGTCCTGGGCCGACGGCTTGGCCGGCGCGGCTTGCGCCGTTTGCCCAGTCGGCGGCGTCGCGGCGGGCGTCGCCCGACCGGGACCGGCCGGGAGCAGAAGGACGAAACCCAAAAGAAGCGCAATCAGTCGGAGCCGGAGCATAAACGCTGCCTCATTATGTGACCGCCAGGAATTCCGCGTGAAAGCTGATTTTATCGCGTCGGCGTTTATCGGCGGGGCCGCCCCGTTCGAGGCGCGACCTGCGCCCGCTGAACCTTGCGACTGCGGCGATTGCCGCTTTCGTCTTGTTGGGCCGCCTTAACGCACGGTTTCTTGTCACGTCAAGACAAGGAGTCTTGCGACGCATCCGCGGCTTCCGCCTTGTAGAAAGCGCAAGGACTTGCTACAAGCCACGCAAACCTGCTCCCGCCCGCCGGCTAGCGCCGGCATTCGTCTTCATCAGACAGGCGCATCGGAAAAAGATGCGCGCCGGCGGATAAGGAGCTTTCGCAACGCTAACCCAACCGGCGCATCGCCCGAAACGGGCCTTTCAGGAGAAAATATGTCGAATTCCGACAACACGGGTCTCAACCCGTCGCGTGAAGATTTTGCCGCTCTGCTCGCCGAGTCCTATGGCGAGAACGAGGCTTTCGAGGGCTCGGTCGTCAAGGGCCGCGTCGTCGCCATCGAAAAGGATGTCGCCGTCATCGACATCGGCCTCAAGACCGAAGGCCGGGTGCCGCTGAAGGAATTCACCGGCTATGGCCGCGATCCGGCTCCGGGTGTCGGCGACGAGGTCGAGGTCTATCTGGAGCGCGTCGAGAACGCGCTCGGCGAAGCGGTGATCTCGCGCGACAAGGCGCGCCGCGAGGAGAGCTGGGTCAAGCTCGAAAAGGCTTTCGAGGTCAACGAAAAGGTCGAAGGCGTCATTTTCAACCAGGTCAAGGGCGGCTTCACCGTCGATCTCGACGGCGCCGTGGCCTTCCTGCCGCGCTCGCAGGTGGATATCCGTCCGATCCGCGACGTCTCTCCCCTGCTTGGCGTGCCGCAGCCCTTCCAGATCCTGAAAATGGATCGTCGCCGCGGCAATATCGTGGTGTCGCGCCGCACCGTTCTGGAAGAGAGCCGCGCCGAACAGCGCCATGAGATCGTCGCCAATCTCGAAGAGGGCGCGGTGGTCGATGGCGTGGTGAAGAACATCACCGATTACGGCGCCTTCGTCGATCTCGGCGGCATTGACGGCCTGCTGCATGTCACCGACATCGCCTGGCGGCGCGTTAACCATCCGAGCGAAGTGTTGACCATCGGCCAGACGGTCAAGGTGAAGATCATCAAGATCAATCACGAGACCCACCGGATTTCGCTCGGCATGAAGCAATTGCTCGAGGATCCGTGGCAGAATATCGAGGCCAAATATCCGGTCAGCGCCAAGTTCCACGGCCGTGTCACCAATATCACCGACTACGGCGCTTTCGTCGAGCTTGAGCCGGGCATCGAGGGCCTGATCCACGTTTCCGAAATGTCCTGGACCAAGAAAAACGTCCATCCCGGCAAGATCGTCTCGACCAGCCAGGAAGTGGACGTCCAGGTGCTGGAGGTCGACCCGATCAAGCGCCGCATTTCGCTCGGCCTCAAGCAGACGCTGCAGAATCCCTGGGAGGCTTTCGCCGAAAAACACCCGGTCGGTTCGGAAGTCGAGGGCGAGGTCAAGAACAAGACCGAATTCGGCCTGTTCATCGGCCTCGACGGCGATGTGGACGGCATGGTCCATCTTTCCGACCTCGACTGGAACCGCCCCGGCGAACAGGCGATCGAGGACTATAAGAAGAGCGATGTCGTGCGCGCCCGCGTTCTCGACGTCGATGTCGAGAAGGAGCGCATCTCGCTCGGCGTCAAGCAACTCGCCACCGATCCCTTCGCCGCCGCCACGGCCGGCGAAGAGGGCGAGATGAAGAAGGGCGCCGTGGTCACCTGCGAAGTGACCGAGGTGAAGGAAGGCGGCATCGAGGTCAAGATCGTCGGAACCGATCTGCAGGCCTTCATCAAGCGCAGCGAACTGGCGCGCGACCGCGCCGACCAGCGCCCCGACCGTTTCGCCGTCGGCGAGAAGGTGGACGCCCGCGTCACTTTGTTCGACCGCAAGGCGCGCAAGGTGGCGGTGTCGATCAAGGCGCTGGAAGTGGCGGAGGAAAAGGAAGCCATCGCCCAATATGGCTCGGCCGATTCGGGCGCTTCGCTCGGCGATATTCTCGGCGCCGCGCTGAAGGCCCGCGAGACCAAGTAAGCCGCCAGGCTGCAACCAAAACGGATCCCGCGCGAAAATTTCGCGCGGGCCTTGGGTTTCCGATCAATCGGCAAGCCGCCCTCGCCCTTCGAGACGTCGTTTTCAACCGCGTCACGGGGCGAGGGTCATTTTTTTGGCCAGTTTAGCCCCTCATGGTGAGAAGCGCCGCCTCAAGCGGCGCGTCTCGAACCGAAAAAGGCTCAGCGCCGCGACTTATCGCCAAACCGATCTCGCAAGCGGTTCGTTTAGGCTGAAATGACATGCGCATTGAGCTTTTGTCCTTCAGCCCCTAATTAAGGGCGGATCAGGAGCGAATCGCATGACGGATAGCGGGTCCATCGAAACCATTCTCGATCGGCGGAAATTGCGCCGCAAGGTCACCTTTTGGCGGCTGACGACCATCGGCGTCGTCGTTGTGGCGCTAATCGCCGTCGCCGGCCGCTTCAGTTCGGCGACTTCGCATCTCACGCCGCATATCGCGCGCATCGAAATTTCCGGCGTCATCACCGGCGACAAGGACACGCTCAAGCTGATCAAGCGGGTCGGCGCTTCCAGCGAGGCCCGCGCCGTTCTGGTCGATATTCGCAGCCCCGGCGGCACGGTCACCGGCGCCGAGCATATCTATGACGAGTTGCGCCGCGTTTCCGCCAAAAAACCGGTCGTCGCGGTAATCGATACGCTGGGGGCCTCCGGCGGCTATATCGTCGCGCTCGGCGCGAATCGGATCGTCGCCGACGACAACGCCCTGGTCGGCTCCATCGGGGTCCTGTTTGAATTCCCCAATGTGTCGAAATTGCTCGATACGGTCGGCATCAAGGTCGAGACCATCAAGTCCTCGCCGCTCAAGGCCGCGCCCAATGGCTTCGAGCCGACGAGCCCCGCCGCGCGCGCCGCGATCAATTCGCTGGTGGTTGATTCCTACGGCTGGTTCAAGGGCTTGGTGAAGAAACGCCGCAACATGACCGACGCCGAACTCGCCGCCGTCGACGATGGCCGTATTTTCACCGGCCGCCAGGCGCTTAAGCTGAAGCTTGTCGACCAGCTTGGCCGCGAACGCGCGGCGGTGGCTTGGCTCGAGAAAAAGAAGGGCGTGCCCAAGGGCCTGCCGATCCGGGACTGGAAAAAGAAGAGCGCGGTCGGGCGGTTCGGCATCTTCAGCATGGCCTCCGCAGCCGCCGACGCCTTGGGCCTCCCCCAGGCGGCGGAATTCCTGTCGCGCGTCGAAAAGGCCCGCGACGCCACGGCGCTTGACGGGTTATTGGCGATTTGGCACGTTGGCGCATAGCGTTAAGGGTTCCGGCGCGGGGGTGCGGCCGGCTTGACGTATTGGGATGACATCCGTGATTAAATCCGAACTTGTTCAGCGCATCGCGGAACGCAATCCGCATCTTTACCTTCGCGACGTCGAGAATATCGTCAACGCCATTCTCGACGAAGTGACCGACGCGCTTTCGCGTGGCGACCGGGTGGAATTGCGTGGCTTCGGCGCTTTTTCCGTCAAGAAGCGCGACGCGCGCATCGGCCGCAATCCGCGCACCGGCGACCATGTCGAGGTGGGCGAGAAATTCGTGCCCTTCTTCAAGACGGGCAAGGAATTGCGCGAGCGGCTGAACGACAAAAAGCCAAGCTGACAGCAGCGTTTCGCCGGGGCCATTGATGCGCAATTTTCTGAAATTCCTGGTCATTGCGCCTATCGCCCTGCTGTTCCTGGCCTTCGCCATGGCCAATCGGCAGAATGTCGTCGTCTCCTTCGATCCGTTCCGGGGCGGCGACGTTCCCTCGCCGCAAATCGTCCTGCCGCTGTTCATCGTGCTGATCGGCGCGGTGATGTTCGGCGTCGTGCTCGGCGGAACGGCTACGTGGTTCAGGCAGCACCGCCACCGCAAGGCGGCGCGCGAGGCGCGGGCCCAGGTTGAAGATCTGCACGGCGAAATCGAATCCCTGCGCGGCGAATTGGCGACGACGAAGACTTCCGCGGCCGCGCCCGAGGCCTCGGGCGGCGCCGTGGTTCCGACGCGGGACCCCGTCTGATTTGGCCCGCGTAACCTTCCGGGTCAGCCATGGCGGTCATCGTTAAAATTTGCGGCCTGAAAACGCCGGCGCCGCTCGAGGCCGCGCTGGGCGGCGGGGCGGACATGGTCGGCTTCGTCTTTTTCGACAAGAGCCCGCGCCACGTCGATCTCGCCGCGGCGCGCGAACTCTCCCGCCAGGTCGGCCGGCGCGCCGAAAAAGTCGCGCTTTTGGTCGATGCGGAGGACGCGCGCATCGAAGCCGCGATCGAGGCGCTTTCTCCCGATTGGCTTCAATTGCATGGGACCGAGACGCCGCAGCGCGTCGCGCAGATTCGCGCGCGCTTCGGCCTGAGGGTGATGAAGGCGGTCGGCGTGGCCGAAAGGAACGATCCTTTGCGCGCGGTCCAATATGAAGGCGTCGCGCAAAGGATTCTTTTCGACGCCAAGCCGCCCAAGGACGCAATTTTGCCAGGCGGCGGCGGCTTGCCCTTCGACTGGACGTTGTTGCGCGACTATGGCGGTCCGAAAAATTGGCTGCTCGCCGGCGGGCTGAACCCGGAAAACGTCGCCGAGGCGATCCGGCTGACCGGCGCGCCCGGCGTGGATGTGTCGTCCGGCGTCGAAACGGCGGCGGGAGAAAAGAGCGTGGAGAAAATCCTCGCCTTCATCGCCGCGGCGCGGTCGGCAAGATGAGCTTGGCCTCGCCTCGCGAAAAGTCTATGAGAGCAGGAACGAGCTAGACCGATGAACCTTCCTCCTCCCAATTCCTTGCGCCTTGGCCCGGACGAACGCGGCCATTTCGGCATATTCGGCGGGCGTTTCGTCGCCGAAACGCTGATGCCGCTGATCCTGTCGCTGGAAAAGGCCTATACGCAAGCGCGCGAGGATCCCGCCTATCACGCCGAATTGCAGGCGCTGCTCAAACATTATGTCGGGCGGCCGAGCCCGCTCTATTTCGCCGAGCGCATGACCGAAAAACTCCGCGGCGCGAAAATCTATTTCAAGCGCGAGGAGCTGAACCACACCGGCGCGCACAAGATCAACAATGTGCTTGGCCAGATTTTGCTGGCGCGGCGCATGGGGAAAAAACGCATCATCGCCGAGACCGGCGCGGGCCAGCATGGCGTCGCCACCGCCACCGCCTGCGCGCGTTTCGGCCTCGAATGCGTGGTCTATATGGGCGCGGTCGATGTCGAGCGCCAAAAACCCAATGTTTTTCGCATGAACCTGCTGGGCGCCAAGGTCGTGCCGGTCCATTCCGGCGCGCGCACGCTCAAGGACGCGATGAACGAGGCCCTGCGCGACTGGGTCACCAATGTCGACTCAACCTTTTACTGCATCGGCACGGCTGCGGGGCCGCATCCCTATCCCGCCATGGTGCGCGATTTCCAATGCGTGATCGGCGATGAAACGCGTCGGCAGATGCTGGAAATGGAAGGCCGCCTGCCGGATTCGCTTTTTGCCTGCATCGGCGGCGGCTCCAACGCCATCGGCCTTTTCCATCCCTTCCTCGACGACGCGGATGTGGAGCTATACGGCGTCGAGGCGGCCGGGCACGGGCTGGCGGTCCCCAACGGCCATGCCGCCTCGCTCGCCGGCGGGCGGCCGGGGGTTCTGCACGGCAACCGCACCTATCTGCTCATGGACGACGACGGCCAGATTCTCGAGGGCCATTCCATTTCGGCCGGCCTCGATTATCCGGGCATCGGCCCGGAACACGCCTGGCTCAAGGAAACCGGCCGGGTAACCTATCTATCCGCCACCGACAAGGAGGCGCTCGCCGCTTTCCAGCTGTGCTCGCAGCTCGAAGGGATCATTCCGGCTTTGGAGCCGGCGCATGCTTTGGCGAAAATCATCGACATCGCGCCGCAAAAGCCCAAGGACCATCTGATGGTCTTGGGGCTTTCGGGACGCGGCGATAAGGACATTTTCGCCGTCGCCGAACATCTCGGCGGGATGTGAGCCTTAGCGCCGCCGCTCTTTGGCGGCTCGGCTGCGCGAAAGGAAAATTTCATTCCGCTGCGATTGCGTCGAGCTCTTTGGTCGAACGCGCGCAATTGACCATCCAGTTCATGCCGAAGCGGTCGGAAAACATGGCGAATTGCCGCGAGAAAAAAGTCTCGCCCGCCGGCATGAAGATTTTTCCGCCTTCCGACATTTCGGCGGCGATCCTTTTGGCGTCTTCCACGCTGTCGACGCCGATGGAAACCCAGAAGGCGGACGTCTGCGCGCCCGCGCCGCAATCCTTCGACATATCGCCGCCCATCAGGAGAAAGCCGTCCTTTTCGAGACTCGCGTGCATGATCTTGTCGGGGTCGTAATTGGGCGGCATGGGCGTGCCCGCCGGGGCCTGGCTGAAACGCAACTGGCGGACGATTTTGGCGTCCAGAACCTTGGCGTAAAAGGCGAAGGCTTCGGCGCAATTGCCGGGAAACATGACATAGGGGTTGAATTGCATGGGAAATCCTTTCGCCTCGCCTTGACAATAAGAGTTGATATCAACATAGTTAACCCATGTCAAATCACCAAGAAGGGCTTCCGATTGAGACCACCCATCGCATTCGCGACGCTTGCCTCTGTCTGCATGCGCAAAGGGCGGCGCGGGCGCTGGCGCGGGTCTTCGACGAGGCCTTGCGTCCACTGGACCTGACCAACGGCCAGTTTTCCCTTCTCAACGCGCTGAACCGCAAAGATCCGCCCCCCATGGCGCCGGTGGCGGCTTTACTGGCCATGGACCGCACGACCTTGACAGCGGCCTTGAAGCCGCTGGAGCGCCGCGGCCTCGTCGCCGTCGCGCCCGATCCCAAGGACCGCCGCAGCCGGCTCTTGGCGCTGACGCCGGCGGGCAGAAAACTGCTGGCGCAGGCGGCGCCGATCTGGGAGCGGGTCCATGTCGACGTTGAGGCCCGGCTCGACGCCGAGGCCGACGTCTTGCGCCGGAACCTGCGAGCGCTGGCCGAAGGGTGACGCGGCCGGCCTTTACCGCGCCGGAACGGCGTCGCATTCGTCGCCAAAAGGTTCTCGTCACAGAGAACCGGCATTCTTGTTCCCGCCGCCGATCGTTTGTTTCGCTTCAGCCCAGAGCAGATGAGCTCGGCGTGAACTTGAGGATTCGCGCGCCTTGCGCTTGGCAGGGCGAACTGAAAAATTGAGCCGTTTCGTCTCCCGATACCGGTTGACTATAATAATAGCCCTGACCGTATTTTGCGCCGATGTCGGCCAGGGCCTTCTCCTGCTCGGTGGTCTCGATTCCTTCGACAACGACGTCGAGCTTGAGATCGGAGGCGATTTGGCTCACGGCGCGAATGATGGACGCCGAGGCCGGACTCGTGGCCAATGTGTCCGTGAAAGTTTTGTCGATTTTGATTTTCTTGAATGGAAAATCCTTGAGGTAGGACAGAGATGAGTATCCGGTGCCAAAATCGTCGAGTGAAAATTGCACGCCAAGAAGGGTGAACTGTTCAATTGTCTCCCGTGTCGCTTTGGGGTCCTTGATGAGAAGGGATTCCGTGACCTCCAGGTTGAGACGGTATGCCGGCAGGCCGCTTTCACGGAGAGCCTTGGCCACTGCCGCGAATAAATGAGCCGGCCGCTGGAATTGTTTCGCGGAGACGTTGACCGCCACACTCACATTGTCGGGCCATTTCGTCGCAACGGCGCAGGCCTGTTGCAGGATCTGCGAGCCGATCTCGTCGATCACGCCCGTATTTTCCGCAATCGGAATGAAAACGGCTGGGCTGATTTTTCCGTGCTCAGGATGATCCCAGCGGACGAGCGCCTCGAAACTCGCGACCTCGCGATTCTCGAGCGAATAGATTGGTTGAAAATGGGGGACGAATTCGCCGTTCTCGACGCCGGCGCGCAAAGCGGTTTCAATCTTTCGTACTTCGTTGATCTTGGCTTCGATCTCCACATCGAAAAGCCGCGCTCCCGCGCCGCCGTCCCGCTTGGCTTCATAGAGCGCGATATCGGCCTTTTTGATCAGTTCTTCCGGCGTCCGGCCATGGTCGGGATATCGCGAAATGCCAATGGAGGCCGTGGCGCGCACGATGTTCGCGCCAATAGTGTAGGGCAGGCTCAGGTTCGCCAGCAGGCGCCGGGCCGCCACAATGACAGAATCCCTTTCGCCTTCGTCCAGCTTGATGAGGAATTCATCACCGCCAAATCGAGCGATCTCAGCCGTTCCGCCCACGCATTCCTGGATACGGCGGGACATCTCGCAGATCATGGCGTCACCGGCCGTGTGACCTAGGGTGTCATTGACGTTCTTGAACTTGTCGAGGTCGACGAACATGATCACAAAGGGCTTTTTTGGCTCCTTTTCAATCGCTCCCGCGAGCAGGTCGGTGAACGTGAAACGGTTGGCAAGCCGAGTCAATTTATCGTAGCGGGCAAGAAATTTGGTCTCCGCCGTCGCGTAATAGACGCTGACGATGTTCTTATACAGAGAAACCGCGACGTAGACGTTTGTGATTACGACGCCCAGGAGCAGTCCAGCGTACAAATATCCGAAATGGTGAGGATTAAAAATATATCCGATGGCGAACAAGCCGAGAGATGCGATGACTTGGCCAACGACGAGTTTCGGCCGTCCGGCGTTGCGCGCGACGAAGCCCATCGCATAACCGATCGCGGAGCCCGCGGCCAGAGCATGGCTTTCTATCGATGGCGGAAAGGAGATCAGCCGCCATGACAGCAAGCCGATGGTCAGGCTGAACGGCAAGGAACTCAAAAAGAACGACCGGTCGAATTTTTCATAATCCTCTCGGGACTCGGCGGTCTTCGGCCTTGCGGCGAAATTGTCAATGGTGCGCATTCTCCATACGCCGAACGCGATCACCGCCGCGACAGCCACAAAAAATAACTTGTCGCCGGTGATGATATAGGCGGCGATT
Source organism: uncultured Rhodoblastus sp. (assembly GCA_964425315.1). Lineage (GTDB taxonomy): Bacteria > Pseudomonadota > Alphaproteobacteria > Rhizobiales > Beijerinckiaceae > Rhodoblastus. The sequence continues at coordinate 30,611 of CAYRNB010000025.1, read as the reverse complement.
GTCACCGCCAGGCCCATCACGTTCGCGGAGTAGAGCGAGTTTCTTGAAGCAAACAGCGAATCGACGAGATGCATGTAGAGGCGGTCGTCGTCCAGATGGTCGTCCAGACCGATAATCTGCCGCCAGATTGGTCTTGGCGCCGCCATAAGCTCCGTCCATCATCGCCCGCACGTCAAACACGCTATTATTTTCCGAAATATCTAATTTTTTGTCACAGCAATTCGCCGATTTCTAAGATTTTCCAGCGACGCCGCGAGGGAAGGGCGGGGGGACGAGCCTCTCCGCCGGTGCGAAAGCCTGGCTGGCGGATTCATGCTCGTTTACGTCAGGCGTGATCTCGGACGGCGGCGGATTCCGTCCTAGCGTGCGATATTAAAGAGGGTTTTGGCGATTTGCCGCGCCGCCGCAATGGGATGGTCGACGGCGTCAATCCGTGCCTTGCGTCTTCGCCGAATTCTTGAACAACCGCGACAGGAAGAAATCCTGGGCGGACACGATCTTCTGCATATAGGAGATTTCAAGCGGCGTGAGGCGGTAGATATATTCGACCCAATTTTTTGCCAGACGGCGCAGCTCTTCCTCGAAAACCTCGCCGCCATGCGCGTAAAACGCTTGGAAAAGAGCGAGCCGCGCCGCATGCGTTTTCAGGTTTTCCGCAGCGTATTTGCGCAGCCACGCCTCGCCCTGGCCCTCGTCGACCACGGCGTCGAGAACGCCGATCCCGGCAAATTCGTCAGCGCTATATTCCTTGCCGTTGAAAAGAATATCCTGCGTGGCGCGGGCGCCGATGACCCGCGACAGGACGGCGACCGCGCCGATCGGGAAATGATTGAACTTGACTTCCGGATAGGAGAAGGACGCGCGGCGTTCGGCGATCATGACGTTGCATGATCTCGGAGCGTCGATGCCCCCGCCAAGCGCCAAGGCGTGAACGGATACGGCGGTTATGGCCGCGCCACGAACACACGAAGCGTTCCACATGATGCTTTCGATCGATATCCGCGCATATTCTTCAAGTCCGGCCAAATCGTTCTTGGCTATGCATTCGAGATAGAATTCGAGGTCTCCGCCCAGAGTGAAGATCGGACTATTGGCCCTGCCCCGGTGCGCGACAAAACGGATCGGCGATTGCGGATGTTTGTCCGGGCCCCATAGGGCGTGGATGGCGCGCTGAACCTTGTTGAGGCTCGTCATCATGTCGAGCGTGAAAACCGGCCGGGGCTCGGGGGCGAGCGTCAACCACAGCGTCTTAATCTGGGGTTCATAGGCGAGTTCGAGTTGCGGCAAGGCGCCGGCATATTGTTCGATCGATCCGACAATGTCGTCGTCGGCGTAACTTGTTACTGAAATCTGGGAATTTGCGGGGAAGGGCATGACCGGCATAATGGATACTCATAAGATTCCACCGGTTCTTCCGGCGGATGTTTCTATGGTGACCCCCATTATAGGGGTGGTTAACAGATTGTAAATTTAACCATGCAGAGATGGTTAATTTGACGGAAACGGCTATGTCACAGCGCCATATGAGGCGCTCGGAGCGCGTTTGCGGATCTGCGCGCCAGGCCCGCGGTGATCGACGGATCAATGGATCGGGGTGGCGGTCGGCGCCGCGACCGCGCTCGGTCCGCGGGAACAGGCGCGCGGCAAACAGCGCCAACAAAGATGAGCGGCGTCGCCGCTTTGGGGGATGAATTCGGATTCGCGACTTTCCCGAAAAATCCTTCGAGCGCCCATCGCCGCCGCGGGCGAACGCGCGCCAGGCCTCCGCTCGCGGTCGAATTGATCGCGTGGCCCAACGCCCGCGGCGCCCGTTCCCAAGGGCGCCGCATTGTGCTACGCCGCAGCACCATGAAAGCTCGCATCGAAAAACGCTTCGCCCAATGTCGCGGGCAGGGCCGCGCCGCGCTCGTTACTTTCGTCATGGCCGGCGATCCTGATCCCGCGACCTCGCTCGAGCTCATCAAGGCTCTCCCCAAGGCGGGCGCCGATATCATCGAAGTCGGCATGCCCTTTTCCGATCCCATGGCCGATGGTCCGGCGATCCAGGCGGCGGGCCTGCGCGCCTTGCGCGCCGGCATGACTCTGAAAGGGGTGCTGGAGCTGGTGGCGGAATTTCGCAAGGGCGATGCCGAGACGCCGATCATTCTCATGGGCTATTACAACCCGATCTATGTCTATGGCGGGGATAAATTCATCGCCGACGCTTTGGCGGCCGGAGCCGACGGGGTGATCGTCGTCGATCTGCCGCCGGAAGAAGACGAGGAATTGTGCCTGCCGGCCCTGCGCGCGGGCCTGAGCTTCATCCGGCTTGCGACGCCCACCACCGACGACATCCGCCTGCCGACGGTCCTCGCCAATACGTCGGGCTTCGTCTATTATGTCTCGATCACCGGCATAACCGGCGCCGGCCGGCCCGACGCAGCGCGCGTCGCGGAGGCGGTCACGCGCATAAAAGCCCATACGCAGCTGCCGGTCGCGGTCGGCTTTGGCGTCAAGGACGCGCCTTCCGCCGCCGCCATCGCCGCCCATGCCGATGGCGTGGTGGTCGGCTCGGCGCTGATCGACGCTTTGGCGAAAAGGCTTGACGCCAAGGGGCGCGGTAGCCAAGAGGCGATTGGCGCGGTGACCAAGCTCGTTGGCGAACTGGCGCAGGGCGTCGCCGGCGGGAAGTCGTGAAAGTTATGAAAGCGTAATCCCATGAACTGGATATCCAATGTCGTGCCGCCGAAAATCCGCTCCTTTCTGAAGCGCGAGACGCCGGAAAACCTTTGGGTCAAATGCCCCGACAGCGGCGAACTGGTGTTCCACAAGGATCTGGAGGCCAATCTGTTCGTGGTGCCCAATTCGGGCTACCACATGCGCATGCCGGCCAAGGAGCGGCTCGCCGCCCTTTTCGACGATGGGCAATATGAGAACCTGCCGACGCCCGAGGTTCCGACCGATCCGCTCAAATTCCGTGACGTCAAGCGTTACACCGACCGGCTGAAGGATTATCGCGCCCAGACCGGCGCGCCCGACGCCGTGCGTCTGGCGGCGGGAAATCTGCAGGGCCTTCCGGTCACCGTCGCCGTGCAGGATTTCGAATTTCTCGGCGGCTCGCTCGGCATGGCGGCCGGAGAAGCGATCATTTCCGGCATGTTCCGCGCCATCGAGAAAAGAACGCCTTTCATCATCTTCACCGCTTCGGGCGGGGCGCGCATGCAGGAGGGCATGTTCTCGCTGATGCAGATGCCGCGCACGACCGTTGCTGTGCAGCGCCTCAAGGCGGCGAAATTGCCTTACATCGTCGTGCTGACCAATCCGACCACCGGCGGCGTCACGGCGTCCTACGCCATGCTGGGCGACATTCATATCGCCGAGCCCGGCGCGGTGATCGGGTTCGCCGGCGCGCGCGTGATCGAGCAGACCATCCGCGAGCGCCTGCCGGAGGGATTCCAGCGCGCCGAATATTTGCGCGCGCACGGCATGGTGGACATGGTTGTGCCGCGTCCGCAGATGCGCGAAACGCTCGGCCGCATCTGCCGCCTGCTGATGAAGACGCCGGTCGAACAGGCGCCCGCAGAGGAGGCGGCGCCCGAGGGCCCCGCCGAGGACGCGGCGGCCTGATCCTCTCATCATGATTGCGTCCGACGCGATCCTGGCGCGCCTCCTCGCCCTGCATCCCAAGAGGATCGACCTGTCGCTCGGCCGCGTCGAGCGGCTGCTGCGCGACCTCGGCCAACCGCAGAAAAACCTGCCGCCGGTCATTCACGTCTCCGGCACCAACGGCAAGGGCTCGACCATCGCCTTCATGCGCGCCATTCTCGAATCGGCGGGTTTTCTGGTCCATGTCTATACCTCGCCCCATCTCGTCGCCTTTCGTGAACGCATCAGGCTGGCCGCGCCCGGCGGCGGCCGCCTCGTTTCGGATGAGGCTTTGACGGCGGCGCTCGACGCGGTCGAGCGCGCCAACGCCGGCGGCGCAATCACTTTTTTCGAGGCGACCACGGCGGCGGCATTCAGACTCTTCGCGGATAACCCCGCCGATGTCCTGCTGCTGGAAGTGGGCCTCGGCGGCCGTTTCGACGCCACCAATGTCATCGACGCGCCGGCCTGCGCGGCAGTGACTCCCATTTCCGTCGATCACGTCGAATTTTTGGGCGACACGATCGAAAAAATCGCCTTCGAAAAGGCGGGGATTTTCAAGAATTATGCTCCCGCCGTCGTCTCGGCGCAGCCGGCGGCGGCCCTGGCCGTACTGGAGCGCGAAGCGGCGCGCCTGCGCGCGCCGCTCTCCATCTGCGGCCAGGATTATCTCTGCCGGCTCGAACAGGGACGCATGGTCTATGAGGACGCGCGCGGCCTGCTCGACCTGCCGCCGCCGCGCCTGCCCGGCCGCCACCAGGTGATCAACGCCGGAACCGCGATCGCGGCTTTGCGCGCCGTCTTTCCCGATTTGCCCTTACAAGCATACGAACAAGGGGTCGTCCGCGCGACGTGGCCGGGGCGGCTGCAAAATCTGTCACGCGGGCCGCTGGCTTCCCTTGCGCCCGCCGGCGCCGAGATTTGGCTCGACGGCGGCCATAACGAGGCGGGAGCGGCGGCGTTGGCGGAATGTATGGCGGATTTCGAGGAAAAGGCGCCGCGCCCGCTGGTCCTGCTCTATGGCGCGTTGCAGAGCAAGGATTCGTACGCCTTTCTGCGCCATTTCGTTGGACTGGCGGGAAGGGTTCTGACCCTGCCGATCTCCGGCGAGCAGGTCGGCCGCGACCCGCATGAGGTCGCGGCGCAGGCGCGCACGCTCGGTTTTAGAGCGGAGTCCTGCGCCGGCGTCGAAACGGCCCTGAGGGCGCTCGCCGCCGAGGACTGGCCGCAACCGCCCCGCATCATCATCGCCGGCTCGCTCTATCTCGCCGGCGAGGTTTTGCGCGCGAACGGGACGGAGCCGGACTGAGGGAGAAGCCGCCATCGGCCGGATGCTCCGCCTGGCGGGAAATAGCCAGCCATCGGCAAACATTCTGACCGTCGATCAGTTGTAACTGCGCGCCGCCCGCCGCCGCTTTGGCCCGCCCGCGCTTTTCGTGCTAACGCCCTTTGGCCGGCTTGATCGGGCGCGCTCATACGATTTGTTCTGGAGACAGCCATGTCCACGACGCCAAAAAGCGAGAGACCATCGCTTGACGAAAACCTCGATGATCAAGAGGTCGACAGCCAAGACTTTGAAGAAGATCAAGACTTCGTTGACGGCGACGACCAGACTGTCGAGGTTAAGCAGCGCGCCAAGAAGGCGGCCTCGGCTATCAGCGGGCGCATGTACCGCAAGCGCCAGTTGGTGCGTATCGATAGCTTACGGCCTTCGCTCAGCGAACGTATCCGGCGCGACTACCCCGACTTGCCGCGGAACGCGAAGATCAGCTTTGGCGAGCTTGCCCGTTATCAGATGCTTTACGTGGAAGAATTGCTCCAGCAGGAGCATGGCGAATTCACGGAACTCGACCGGGAGGTCGCGGAAAGCATCGCGAGACAGGAAACGATCGCCGAGAACACCGAGGACGAATACGAAGAACAGCGCACTTTCGCGGAACGCCTCTCGGATCAACTGGCGCGCTTCGGCGGGAGTTGGTCGTTTCTTATATCGTTCGCCATCATATTGGGAATATGGATGTCTTATAACCTTGCCAGAGGCGGGCGGGAGGCATTCGATCCCTATCCCTTCATATTGCTCAATCTTGTGCTGTCCACTCTTGCGGCGATCCAGGCGCCGGTCATCATGATGAGCCAAAAGCGGCAGGAAGAAAAAGACCGCCAGCGCTCCTTCAACGACTACCGCGTAAACCTCAAGGCGGAACTCGAAATTCGCCACTTGCATGAAAAGATCGACTACCTCATCTCCCGACAGTGGCAACGCCTGTCGGAAATCCAGCAGGTGCAGATCGAAATGCTCCACCACGGCGTTCGGCGCAGGAAAGTCAAAACACCGAAAGCTATCGACGATGGTCAGGCGGAGGAATTCGAACAGTCCTCCGATGTCGATGAACAGGCGTCAGATGTTGAAAGGGACCAGGAATAAGCTCAGCGGCGGCATTGAATTGCGACGAATAAGCGGGCTGTTGAAGAAGTAGCTCAGTGACAGCAGCCACCGCCTTCGCCCTGACGCTCGAGTTGGACGGGCGGGCACGGCGCGGAGCCATAGGAACAGAACACGCAGCAATCCCCCGGATTTGGACGCAGCACAGTGTGGCAGCCCTCACATTCATAGAAGAACTGGCAGGCGTCCGTCGGCATCTCCTCGACCTTGCGGTGACCGCAGTAAGGGCAGGTGATCTCGGAATGAAGTTCAACATGCGCAGTCGTCATGGCTTCGCCTCCATCAGTTTGGGCGGCCGCACGAGATTATAGGCGCCAGCAGCAAGCGCGAAAGCCCAGTCCGCCTTGTCCAGACCGCGCAACTTGGTCTTGCGCACCCCGGCGACAGTCTTGATCCAACCGAACGCTTCTTCGATGCGCTTCCGGATGCGGATGGACGTGGCGTAATCAGGGTGTCGTGTGGCGCCCCTGTCGATGGCTGAACGCCGCCTGCTCGTGCTCTGTTCCGCCGGTTCGCGCCCTCGGCCAAATTGCCGGGGCGGAGATCCAAACGGTCTCTCAGAGCAGGGCGGCGCGCTCAGGCGCGCTGCGGCCGAGCAGCAAATCGCCGAAGGCGAGCAAATTGCCGGCAAGGCGCCCGCGCCGGTCGACATAGGGCTCAGGGCGCAGCGAACGCAAGGCGTTGGCGGCGAAATTACGCAGCATCAGCGGCGCTGTGAAGCGCCAGGCGAGGCTGCCTTTGCGCGTCAGGTAGATGGCGTTGGCGATCTGGCTGTAGCCGAGGCGCCGCCCCCGTTCCCGACCGCTTTTGGCGCCGAGATGGACGCCCCAGAGATTGTCGGCGCGGCCCATGCGGCCGCGCCTGCGCAGCCTTTCGCCGAAATCGGCGTCTTCCAGCCAGGCGTAGAGCGGCAACCGCTCGTCGAATTCCATTCCCTCCATGGCGGCGGCGCGAAAGGCCATGTTGCAGCCGTAAGGGCCAAAGTTTTCGTCAAAGCCGAACGCCCGGCTGGGCGCTCGGGCGTCATGCGCCGCCACGAGCGCGCGCGCTTGCGAAAGCTCGACGGCCGCCGTTCCGACGCCGTCGGCAAGCACAAGGCCGGTCAATCCGGCGATGGCCGGGTCGGCGTCGAAAATCGCCGCCATATTTTCCAGCCAGAAGCGTGAGGGAAGAAAATCGTCGTCGAAAAAGGCGAGGTATTTATAGGCGCCGTTGGCGAGTCGCAAGCCGTCGTTGCGTTGCAAGGTTAAGCCGATCCGGCCCGTCGTGGCGGTGAGATCGGCGCGGTCCCTCGGCAAGGCGGCGAGATCGGAGTCCTCTGCTCCGACGACGAATATGTGGTCGGGCCGGAGGCTCTGCCGGTCGAATGAGGCGACGATTTCGGCGACCAGAGCGGGGCGGCCCTTGGTCGCGATGATGACCGCGACTTTCATGTCTTTCCGCCTTTGTAAAGTTTTTGCGCGCCGGGACCCGGGAGAAGGGGGCGCAAAAGGAGCCAGAACTCGGCGCAGGCCGGGCGGACGAAGCCGCCGAGGTCGAAAAGAAACAAAACAGCGCCGTAAACGGCCAGTCCGACCAGAGCGACCAGGACCAGAGCGAGAAGCGGCGGGTGGAGGTCGCGCAGCGGCCACATGGCGGCGCTGGCGAGGCAGAGGGCGAGAAGGATGACGCCGATGTCGCGCGCCTTCGGCCAATAGGCGCGCCAGCGGATCGTCTGGGCCAGCATGAGGAAGAAGCCGGCCGAAAGGCTCGCGGAATGGAGCATGGCGTAGCCGGAAATGCCTAAATGACGCGGCGCGAGGCTGACGAGGGTGAGGTCGATCGCGGCGGTGGCGATGGCGACGAAGAGAATGGTCGTCGTCCGGCCCTCAAGCTGCGCGATCGGGTTGAGGCCGAACTGGCCGAGGCAGTAGAGCAGGACTCCCGGCGCCATGATGAAGCTGAGCGGCGCGAATTCGGCGCGGAATTTGGCCGGCGCCGCAAGGGCGGCGAAAGCCGGCAGGTCGGCCATATAGCCGCAGCAGGCGAGGCCGAGCAGGGCGGCGATGATGAGGAAATTACGCGCCACCTCGCTTTGGCCGCGCTCGACGCCTTCATGGGTTCTTTTGTACACGGCGCGCTGGAACAGCAGAATGTCGAGGGCGGCGCCGGCGACGAGCAGAAGGCGGATGGTGGTGTCGGTGGCGAGCGACAACTGTCCCGCGGCGGCAAAATCGAGATGGGAGGCGGCGACGCTGCGATTGGCCAGGTTTATGCCCTGGTAGCAGATATTGGCGAGAACCACCGGGCCTCCATAGCGCAGATAGAGGTCGAATTGCGTCCGGCGCGCCTGGCGCGGGCGCGTCCCCGGGTCGGCGGTCTCGCCCCGCAGCAGCAATGTGGCCGCGAAAGCGCTCACGGCCAACATGGCCATGACCGCCGCCGGCGCATGAAAGAGATAGGCGGCGCCGATCATGCCGGCAAAGGCCAGCCCGTTCTTGGCGAGGACCAGTCCGGCATAGGCGTTGTTGCGGAAGCGGGCGCGCAGCAGCGCGCCGGAAAATTCGAACATTCCATTGGCGATCACCGCCGCCGCGGCGGCGCCGACCAGGGCCGCGCCCACGCCGAAATCGGCGCCGAGCAGCAGCGCCAGGCCCGTGGCCGCAGCCACGATCAGCGCGCCCACAACATAGCCGGCGTTGAGGGAGGCGCGCGTTTCCGGTTCCTCCACCCGGCCGCGTTCGTTATAGAAGCGGGTGGCCGAAAGCCGCAGCCAGTCGAATATCAGCGTGGTTGCGACCGTCGCGGCCATGAAGGCGACGGAAAATCGACCATAGGAGTCCGGCCCCAAAATGCCGGCGATCAAGAGCCCGAGCAGGAAATTGAGGCAGGCGTTGAGAAGAAAGGTGAAGATAATCAGCATGAAGACCCGCCGCGCCGCGCCGTTATTGTTGCGGTCAAGCCGTCTCCCTTCTGTCGAAATCCCTGCCGCATCATGGTACTGGCCTCATTCCCCCGCCCATTTTAGCCGGGGAGATTGAGCGAAAGCTTAAGACACGCTTATGGAACCGGGCATGGGGCGCCGGCGCTTTGCAGGGGAGCCGAAAGCCATGCAAGAATGGCGCGCCGCGCCGCCCGGCTGCGGGAGGGAGAATCGTCCGGAATGAGCCGTTTGAAGAAAATCGCCGTTCAGATGGACCCCATCGAACGGATCAACATCACCGGCGATTCGACTTTCGCTCTTCTGCTCGAAGCGCAGGAGCGGGGCTTTGAGATTTTCTATTACACGCCGGATCTTCTGTCGCTGCGCGGATCGGATGTCGTCGCGGTGACGCGGAATTTACGCGTGCGCGACGTCAAGGGCGACCATTTCGAGCTCGGCGCGTCGCGCGAAACTCATTTGCGCGACATGGATGTCGTGCTGCTGCGCCAGGACCCGCCCTTCGACCTCGCCTACATTACTTCGACGCATTTGCTCGAAATGATCGGAGGGACGACCCTGGTGTCGAACGATCCCGTCGGCGTGCGCAACGCCCCGGAAAAACTGTTCGTCATGGAATTCCCGCAGCTCATGCCGCCGACGCTCATCACCCGCGACAAGGCGGCGGTCGACGCCTTTCGCGCCGAGCATGGCGAGGTGGTGATGAAGCCTTTGCACGGTTTCGGCGGCGCCGCCGTGTTCCGGCTGCTGGAACAGGACCCGAATTACGGCTCGCTTTACGATCTTTTCGCCACCAGTTTCCGCGAGCAATGGGTGGTGCAGAAATACCTGCCCGCCGTCACCCGCGGCGACAAGAGGATTTTACTGGTGGACGGCGAGCCCTGCGGCGCGGTCAATCGTGTGCCGCAGGCCAATGACATACGCTCCAATATGGTGCGCGGCGGCGCGGCCGAGGCGACCGAGCTTTCCGCGCGCGAGAAGGAAATCTGCGAAACGATCGGGCCGGCGCTCAAGAAACGCGGGCTCACTTTCGTCGGCATTGACGTGATCGACGGCTATCTCACCGAAATCAACGTCACGTCGCCGACAGGCATACGCGCGGTCCGGCGCACCGGCGGCCCCGACGTCGCCGCCGCCATCTGGGACGCGATCGAAAGACGGCATGCGGCCGGGAAGGCGGGAGCATGAACTTGCAAGGCAATATCGCCGTCAAGGACCACCAGAACCACAATCTGGCGCCGAAATGGACCGGGCCGCGCCTCGAGCTGCCGATGAAGGCTTTGATCGACCGCGCCGCCCTGGACGCGCAGATCGCCGAACTCTCCAAGGAGCGCGACCCGGCAAGCGCGGAATTCCGCAAAGGCGCGGTCGAAATCTTTGCGAAAGCCCTGGCGCACGGCTCGGCCGTGGCGCGCCGCGCCCTGGAGGCGAAAGGCTCCGGCCTCGCCTGCGGCGCCCATCTCGCCTATCTCGAAGACGAGCTTTTGCGGGCGATTCATTGCTGCGTGGTCAAGCATTGCTTGGGCGGCGCGCCGCCCGACGGCCTTTGTCTCGTCGCCGTCGGCGGCTATGGGCGCGGCGCGCTGGCGCCCGGTTCGGACATCGATCTCCTTTTCCTCCTGCCCAACCGCAGCCGCGCCGGCGCGGAGGCGGTGGTCGAATCCATGCTCTATCTGCTGTGGGACCTCAAGCAGAAGGTCGGGCACGCGACGCGCACGGTCGAGGAAAGCCTGAAACAGGCCAAGGCGGACATCACGATCCGCACCACCTTGCTCGAATGCCGCTACATCCTCGGCGATCGCGCTCTGCTCGATCAATTGCTGACGCGCTTCGACCAGGAAATCGTCCGCCACACCGCGGCGGAATTCGCCTCGGCGAAACTTGCCGAGCGCGACGCCCGCGTGCAGCGCGCCGGCGCCTCGCGCTATCTCGTCGAGCCCAACATCAAGGAAGGCAAGGGGGGCTTACGCGATCTCAACACCTTGTTCTGGATCGCGAAATACGCCTATCGGGTGCGCGACGCCGACGCGCTCGTCGCCGCAGGCCTGTTCAACGAGACGGAACTGCGGCTGTTTCGCCGCTGCGAGAATTTCCTGTGGAAAGTGCGCTGCATGATGCATTTCGTCACCGGCCGCGCCGAGGAGCGGCTGAGCTTCGACCTGCAGCGGGTGATTGCGGAAAAATTCGACTATACGGCGCGCGACGGCATGTCGGCGGTCGAAAGGTTCATGAAACATTATTTCGTCATGGCCAAGCATGTCGGCGACCTGACCAATATCGTCTGCGCCGCTCTGGAGGAGCGCCAGGCCAAGCCGCGCGCCGTCTTCGACCGTTTCGTCGGCAAATGGCGCCGACGCTCCAAGCCTAGGGACCTCGGTCCTTTCGCCGTGGAGACGGATCGCGTCACCGTCGCGGACCCGAACGTCTTCGCCAAGGCGCCGATCAATCTCATTCGGCTGTTCTGGGTGGCGGCGCGCAACGAATTGCCGATCCATCCCGACGCCTTGCGCCTGGCGCGGCAATCCCTGCAGCGCATCGACGCCAAATTGCGCGCCGATCCGGAGGCGAACCGGCTGTTTCTCGAAATTCTCACCACGCCGCATTCGAGCGAGAGGGCCCTGCGGCTGATGAACGAAGCCGGCGTGCTCGGCCGCTTTATTCCCGAATTCGGCCGCATCGTCGCAATGATGCAGTTCAACATGTACCACCACTATACGGTGGACGAACACTTGCTGCGGGCGCTCGGCGAACTGGCGGCGGTGGAACTCGGACAGCGCAAGGACGAATTGCCGCTGACCAGCGAGATCATCGGGACCATTTCGCATCGCCGCGCGCTTTATGTCGCCCTGCTGCTGCACGATATCGCCAAGGGCCGCAAGGAAGACCATTCCATCGCCGGCGCCCAGATCGCGCGAAAGCTCTGTCCGCGCCTTGGCCTTGACGAAGCCGAAACGGAAACCGTCGCCTGGCTGGTCCGCTACCATCTCGTCATGTCCAATACGGCCCAGGGCCGCGATCTCGCCGACCGGCGCACCATCGAGGCCTTCGCCCAGATCGTGCAAAGCGTCGAACGGCTGAAAATGCTGATGGCTCTGACGGTCTGCGACATTCGCGGCGTCGGCCCCGGCGTTTGGAACGGCTGGAAGGCCGAATTGCTGCGCACGCTCTATTGGGAGACGGAAGTCGTGCTGGCGGGCGGCCATTCCTCGGTGGATCGCAAGCGCCGCGTCGCCCATGCGCAAAAGGAATTGCGCGCCAAGCTGCTGCTCTGGTCCGACCACGAATTCGCGGAATATGCGGCGCGCCACTATCCGGCCTATTGGCTGCGGGTCGATCTGGCGCACAAGGTCCAGCAGGCGCTGCTTCTCCATGCCTGCGCCAAGGAAATGCGTTCGCTCGCCACCGAAGTCGCCGTCGACGCTTTCCGCGGCGTCACCGAAGTGACGGTGATCGCGCCCGACCATCCGCGGCTCCTGACGATTATCGCCGGCGCCTGCGCCGCGGCCGGCGCCAATATCGTCGACGCCCAGATTTTCACCACGGTGGACGGGCTGGCGCTCGACACGATCTGCGTCTCGCGCGCCTTCGATCGCGACGAAGACGAGAAAAGGCGCGGCGAGCGCATCGCCAAGGCGGTGCAGCAGGCGTTGCGCGGCGAAATCCGCCTGAGCGATCTCGTCGCCGCCAAGGCAGAGGCGGGCCAGGACCGCGCCGAAACCTTCACCGTGCCGCCGGACGTCGTCATCGACAACAGCCTGTCGCATATGTACAGCGTAATCGAGGTTTCCGGCCTCGACCGGCCTGGTCTCCTGTTCGACCTCACGCTGGCTTTGTCGCGGCTCAATCTCAATATCGCCTCGGCCCATATCGTCACATTCGGCGAAAAGGCGGTGGACGCCTTCTACGTTTCCGACCTGACCGGCGCAAAAATCACCAGCGCGCCGCGTCAGGGGGCGGTGCGGCGGCAATTGCTGGAAGTGTTCAACGCCAAGCGGAAAGCTTGATTTTTGCCGCCCGGGGGCCGATATGCTGGCGGGAATCAACAGCAGACGGTTAAATGATGAACGACGGCAAGAAACCGCAGAACGAGGCGCCTTCGCAGACCGACGAAAATTCCGCCGCCGCTCCCGAACCCGCTCCCGCCCAGAGCGGGGCCGAGCGCGACGCGGCCGCGGTGCAGGCGCTGATCGCCGAAAACGCCAGCCTCAAGGACAAAGTGTTGCGCACTTTGGCGGAAATGGAAAATCTGCGCCGCCGCACGGAAAAGGAAGTCGCCGACGCCAAGTCCTACGGGGTGGCGTCCTTCGCCCGCGACATGCTGACCTTCGCCGACAATCTCAAGCGCGCCCTGCATAACGTGCCGGTCGAGGCGCTGGAGGCGGCCGATCCGTCGCTGAAAGGCTTTGTCGAAGGCATTGAAGTCACAGAGCGGGATTTTCTCGCCCGCCTCGCCCGCCACGGCGTGCGCAAGCTGGAGCCGAAAGGCCAGAAATTCGACCCGCATTTCCATGAGGCCCTGTTCGAGGCCCATGATGAAAGCTTGGCCCCCGGCACGGTGGCGCAAGTGATCGAGGACGGCTTCGCCATTGGCGAGCGCGTGCTGCGCCCGGCCAAAGTCGCGGTGGCGCGGGGCGGCGCCAAGCCGAACTGATCGCGCCGAACCAAAGCAAAATGCTGACGCTCAAGCCCGGCCTGCGCCTCTATAAAGCGGCGCTCGACCGGGCGGCGCAGGAGCTTTTGCGCGCCGAAATCGAAGCCATCCTGCTCAAAGCGCCGCTCTATCGCCCGAAAATGCCGAAAAGCGGCAAGCCCATGTCCGTGCTTATGAGCAGTTGCGGCGAATGGGGCTGGGTTTCGGACATTTCCGGCTATCGCTATCAGAAAACCCATCCCGAAACGGCTAAGCCCTGGCCGGTCATGCCGGAAAGCTTTTTGGGCCTGTGGCGCGATTTTTCCAGCGACGGCGGCGCGCCCGACTCCTGTCTGATCAATTATTACGACGCCAAAGCGCGCATGGGGGCGCATCAGGACCGCGACGAAGAGGATTTTTCGGCCCCGATCCTTTCCGTTTCGCTGGGCTGCTCCTGCCTTTTCCGCTATGGCGGCGAGACGCGCCGCGACGCCACTGCGTCGCTGCGGCTCGATTCCGGCGACATTCTGGTCTTCGGCGGTCCGGCGCGGCTGATGTTTCACGGGGTTGACCGGATTCTACCCGCGAGCTCGACGCTTTTGTCGCCGCCCGGCCGCATCAACCTGACCCTGCGACGGGCGCGAAAAAACGCGGCGGCCCAAGAGAGCGGTTAGAGAGAGTTGACCTGAGCGCCCGCCTGTTCCATCATATCCGTTCTGGCTGACAGCCTTCGACGCGCCCTTACGGGCGCGTTGCGCGTTTTGTCCCCGCGGCGAATTTTCGCGGGCGATCCAATCAAAGCGATCTGAAAGAGTTGCAGGATGGAAAAGCTGCCCATGACCGTCGCCGGATATGCGGCCCTTGAATCGGAGCTGAAGCGCCGTCAGCAGGAGGAGCGCCCACGAATCATTCAGGCCATTTCCGAGGCGCGCTCCCACGGGGATCTGTCCGAAAACGCCGAATATCACGCCGCCAAGGAGACGCAGGCGCTGAACGAGGGGCGCATCGCCGACCTGGAGGACAAGATTTCGCGCGCCGATGTGATCGACGTCAGCAAATTGTCCGGCAGTACGGTCAAATTCGGCGCCACCGTCACCCTGATCGACGAGGATACGGAGGCCGAAAAGCGCTACCAGATCGTCGGCGACATGGAAGCCGACGTGAAGGCGGGAAAAGTGTCGGTTTCCTCGCCGATTTCCCGCGCCCTGATCGGCAAGAAGGTCGGCGACGCCGTGGAGGTCAATACGCCCGGCGGCGGCAAGAGTTATGAAATCGTCAAGATCGATTTCGTCTGAAAAAAGGTCTCGATCCGCCGTCAAGCTAAAGGCGTCGAAGGTGTCCCAACGGCTGGAGGGCGATGGAAAAAAGCGCGTCCGCGCCGAAGCGTCGGCTGTTTCACGCCGGTGCGGCGTCCCAACTCACCCCTTATAGGAAAATTGGCATAGATGCTCGTCGATCATTTCGACGGAGCAGGGGCTTTCCTCGGTTACGAGCGATCGCCAGTCCAAGGCTATTGTCATCTTGCAAGGATTGATGACGATCAGCTCCTTTTTGATGAAGGGAAAGCCGAATTTCCGCACAAGTGGCTCCGCCAACTGATGCGTCGGATTGAGCGGGCGCTCCAATATCGCGCGGCGGAGCCGCAACATTTCCCTCGCATCCCGGTTTTTGGGGGTGTCGGGCGGTTCGAGGCCCGGTACGTCGTGGCCGATCGACATGCCGATTTCGTAACGGCTGTGCGGCTCTTGCAACGCGGTCGCTGTGACTTGCTCCGTCCCGAACAAAGAATAGACTGGGACTCCGGTTCGCGCGACATTTTGAGAGATTTTCAGTTCACCTAAGGCGATGGTTGTTTCCTTGTCGGATGAAAGCCGCATGCGCGTGAGAAAGGCATGAACGGCTTTCACCGCCGGTTCGCCGCGCGCAAACAAGAAATAGCTTTGCAGGTGTGAGCAAAATTGCCGGCTGTCGGTCAGTCCCCAGAGCCCTTCCTTTTGCCGCATCGTTTCGAAAATCGGTTCCAGGGGACGAATGGGACCAAGCACGGAATCGTTCACAAGTAACAGTTCCTTGACGCCGTCACGCGGGAAGAATTTGCTGAGTGCGACGTCTCTCCAGGCGCCAAAATCTAGCGCGAAATTGCGGCGAAAAACGATGGCGCGACAGAGCGGACGAAGGCGCGCGATGTCCTGCGGCGGCAGCGTCCGGCATGCGGTCACGAAAATGACCTCCAGCCCGAGGCGCGCATAGGCGGCGACCTGCTTTTCGACCATGGCGCTGACGCGTCTGGTGGTAGCGTAATGGACGTAGATCGCGATTTTGGCGCCTTCGCCCTTTTGTCCGTCGATGCGCCGGCCGATGCGGCCCCAAAATAGGGATATGAACGCCTCGACGGCGTTGAGCAACGCAAAAAAAAGTGTTTTCAATGGATTGCGGAGACGACGCGTCAGGCGGCCGCCCGAACCTGCCGGAAAAAGCCGTTCGGGAACCGGCTGGATAGGACAAGCGTCTAGAGTGTTAGGATCGACTTTAAGCAAACACAGAGTCCCCGTTTGATCGAGCAAACTGGATGCTGGAGCAATCCGGTTGGGCAAATGCGCCAGACCGTCTGGCTCATTTTTGGAACTGACGCAAGGGAAAAGCGACACCGAAGCCTGATGACCATAAGCGGCAGACGAGAAATTGAAACGACGTTTTTTCGACATCGACTGAGCTACTCCCGGCTGTTTGGACAATTACCGGGGTGATTTAAGCTACTTTCATGGCCTGCTGGTTTCGGCTTCTGGTAGATCGGCATTAGGCGCATGAGCCTCATCAGCCGCCGGATGCGCTTCACGTTCACCGGATAGCCCTCATTCTGCAAACGCCAGGTCATCTGCTGGACGCCGTAAAACGGCGTCTCCAGAAACTGCCTGTCGATCAGCGGCATCAGCGCGAGCTTCGTCTCGTTCTCGCCCTGCGGCTTGTCATAGAATGACGACCGCGGGAGCGACAGCGGGCGGCATTGTGATCCAATCGACAATTTCGGATGGTCAGGCTCGATCATGCCGCGTCTCACTTCCCGGTCCAGGGTTTGAGCTTTCTGGACAAAAATCGTTGGCGACGGCCAGCTCGCCGATTTTGGCGCGCAGGTCCCGCACGGCGCTCTCGTCGATCTCGGCCTTCTTCTTAGCCCCACGCTCGAAAATGTCGCTCGCTCCCTCGAGCAGCGCCTTCTTCTCTTGGTGGATCATGGTGGGATGCACGCCGTATGCCGCGGCCAGCTGCGGCGCCGTGTGCTCGCCGTTCACGGCCTCAAACGCCACACGAGCCTTGAAGCCCGCGTCATGGTTCCTGCGTTTCGACATATTCTGATCTCCTCGTTCTTGGAGACCAGCAGACGTCAGATCGCAGCTTACGTCACTGTCCGATTTTCGGTGAGGCGCTCAGACTTGGATTTGTCGTGACCTTTCGGCGCCATTGAAATTAGGCGCAAATTCGACTATCGGTAGTTGTTCGCGCAATTTCCCTTTATTCCGTGGTCAGCCGGCTGGCCGACAGCTTTCGCCTTGTGGAGTGCGAAGTACCGGAGGAGGGCAAGCGCCTCGTTCCAGTCCTCGCGATTTTCTATGCTCGATGGGCGATTGCGCACCGGTCCGGCCTTTGGCCTCGCATGGTTTCGTGTGCGGCAGGGGCGATATGCTCGCCGGCCTAGGGACAACAAATAAAGGAGTGGACCTTGGCCAGAGAAGACAGGCTTCTAAAATATCTAGATCTATCTAAGCTTGGCATCGAAATCGCGCCGTATTTTAATCCGTTAATAAAGAAGAAAGACGGCCATGAGGTACTCACAGTTGACATTTTAGATGCAGCAAGCCTGAGAGAGACGGCGAAAAAAGACCCGCATATCCCCGATGAGCGTATTGACGACATTGAGGATGTAGATATCGTTGCAAGCGCGCTGGAGATTGAAAGAGAGGTGACCGAAAGGGGGCTTGCTGGAAAAATAAGCTATATTGTTTCTTCTCATAATTTCGAACATCTGCCTGACCCCATTCGATTTTTGCAAGGATGTTATAGAGTACTGGCGCCAGGAGGAATCCTGAGCATGGCGATTCCGGACTGCCGGGCCACATTCGATCACTATCGTTTTCCAACGCGCTTGGCGGAATGGCTGGAGGCCTATTTCGAGCAGCGCAAACAGCCAACCCTTGCACAAATTTTCGATCAGAATGCGTTCTTGTCCAGCTATTACATCAATGGCGAAGGCGCTCCCCAGCCAGGCTGCAGCCTGCGCGAACATTCGCCCGTGCATCATCGACCTGAACACCGTTTGGATTGCGCGTTCGACAATTGGAGGCGTTTTGTCCAAAGCGACGCCCGGCCATATGTGGACGCGCATTGCTCACTTGTTTTCGGTAAGACTTTTGAACTGATGATCGGGGATCTGACGCGCCTCGGCATGCTTCATTTCGAAATTTTGGAAATTAGTGACACGGAATATCACGAGTTCTTTGTCCATCTGAAAAAGCCGGACCAAAATACTTCGAGCGCGCAAAGTTTCGATTTCGAGGAGAGAGACAAGCTGTTGATGGAAATCAATCAGCAGCTTGGCTGGTGGGCTTATCCAGCTTGGCGCGAGCGACAGCTTCAGAGGCTCCAAATGGAGGCGATCGACGAAGAGGTAGGCGACAACGCCCAGTCCGCGTTCGACAAGGCCTCAGACGACGCCGGCGAATCGGGGGCGAGGACCGCGGAAGAAAATATTCATGATTATTGAGGCGCATCGTCGACGCTTGCCCTGCAGAAAACGTTGCGGGCCTAGGACAATCATAGGTGGGGCCGGCAAGACAGCCTGAGAGCCGAAGCCAGGGATTGCGGCGACGCTACGGGTTCTGAATGCGGTTGCGGTCGCCCCCCATCCGCGCGGATCCGAGAACCGCCGCTTGAAACGGCCTTATGCAAGGGCGCCTGATCATTTCTTAATCGCATTGCGCGCCGCCGCGTGAACGGCCGACCGCCTGATTTTTCTCCCCCCTTTGCCGCCTGCGGCTGAGCGATGCGCCTTGACCGCCGAACTGTCGATCAGAACCGCGGCCGGTGGTCCGCCCGCTTGCGCAAGCGCTTGAAACGAAGCCGTCCATACGCCCTTTTCCGCCAATCGGACGAAGCGATTGTAGAGCGTCTTTCTCGGTCCGCACTCCGGTGGCGCGTCGATCCATCGACCGCCGGACTTCAATACTTGAACAATGACGCTGATCACGCGGCGATCATCAACTCGCGGCTTGCCGCGCGTGTCGGTCGGCAGATGCGGCTCGATGTTCGAAAATTGTTCGTACGTTAGCCAAGTCTGACCGCGATTCATCGGCGCTTCCTTTCGGAAGCCGTGAATCACAATCCGCTGATCATGCCCACCAAAAGGCGCGTCTAGATTGACAATGGTTTACGTCTGGTTAATATCACGCCGCATGACGTTGGGTAAGGTTGAGCTTGCAACCTTTTCGCGAGGAACTGCTTGTGCACAACCGCAATGTATTGGAACGCGAAGCAATAATTAATGTTGATCGCGGTCTGTATGTTTTGAAATATGGTTCAGGCGCGACGTCCGGCCCCTCGCCCACGGCAGTAGCCAGTCCCGTCGAGGGAAGCGAACGCTACATTCAAATCATTTCGGCGCCCGGGGCGGTCGTGGGGCTCCTGTCTTTCCCCGGCGAATGCGCGGTGGTTCGCGCCGAACAAGCTGGCGGTCTTTCGATCAAGGTGAGGCGGCAGACGGGCGGCGGGTCGCTCGACGCCACTTTCCGGCTTGAGCCGATTTCTGGCGTGGATCGTTCGCCTGAGCGCGTTTCGCTTCGCGGTTCGGTCGGGACGGGCGCGCCCTTGCCGCAGCCGTCGACCGCGTTCGCTCCGTCCTTCCGGCTGCTGGCCCATGTCGCGCGTCGCGGCGATGTCGAGGTCGCCGCCGGCGAGTGGGCTGCCGGTCCCACGTCGCCCTCCGCCATAGAGGGCCTCGAAATTCGCGGCTCTTTCCCGCAAGGAACGAGAATCGAAATTCAGCCTCTACTTGGCGCGAACCCGCCCCGCTGGCTGGACTGGACGCCGGCCGGGGTTTTCGCCGGCACGCGCGGGCGCGCGCTGCCGCTCGCGGGGTTGCGCGTCCGTTTGGTGGGCGTGGACTCTGGGCGTTTCATCTTGTCGAGCGAGGCGCTTTTTCTGGGATCGGCGATCATCAGCAAGCGGGGGCGTGAAATAGAGATGGTGGGTCCGGGTAACGGCGATCCGCTGGTCGGCCTGCGTCTCGACATTGAATACGACGCGGGGTCGAACGCCGGAACTCATGCGCCGGCGGAGACAGGCGCAAACGCCCTTCAGCATTCGGAGCCGAGGGTCAGTGTGTTTCGAGCCGCGGCGCGCGCCTGAACGCTTTGAGTCGTGGCGCGCATTAATGCGGCAGGTTGATTTGTTGAAAGTATGATGGGCCGCTCAAGGAATTTAGGAATACGTTATGGCGACGGCAACTTATAACCTCGATCTCTCCGGTCTGGGCAACGTTCTATCCCAAAATCAGAAGTCCCTGGCCACGACCAACCAGATCATGAATGCTCTGGCCGCCAATAATATGGCGCCATTCAACGGAGGATCGCTGACCACGATCCTCGACACCACGCTTAGCGATTCTTACACTATGACGGGCTCGGGCGAGCTCTTTCTTTACGCTCCGCCAAGCGATTCGACCGTGACCGTCACCGACAATTTTGGCGGCAACATCCTCTCCGATCCGGGGTCGATCAGCAAATTGGGTTCCGGCAATGACACGCTGATCGGCGGTTCCGGCGCCATAAGTTTGAGCGTCTCCGCGGGCAATAACGTCCTCTATGCGGGCTCCGGCGCCAACACTCTGACCGGCGGCGCCGGCAACGACACGATGTGGGGCGGGGGCGATAGCTCCATGGTCGCCGGCACGGGCTCCGACCTGATTTTCGGCGGCCTCAGCGGGGCCGCCCACGATACTTTGGTCGGCGGCGGCGGCAACTCTGTACTGGCCGTGGCCCAAGGCTCGAACCAGCTCTTCGCTGGCTCGGGCAATGACACGCTTATCGCGGCGAGCGGGACCAATACGTTCACCGGCGGCGCCGGCAACGATACGCTGGCTTCGTTTGGCGGCGATAATTTGCTTCAGGGCGGCTCTGGCGCCAACCAATTGTTCGGCGGCACCGGTAACGATACTTTGATCGGCGGCGGCCAATCCGTGTTGGTGGCTGGAACGGGCGATCAAACCCTGGAAGGCGGGGTTTCGGCGGGCGCCGCAGACACGCTTTTCGGCGGCTCGGGCGCCGATCTGCTGACCGTAACCCAAGGCTCCAACATGCTGTTCTCGGGCTCGGGCGCCAATACGCTTGAAGGCGGCTCCGGCAGCGATACGCTTCAGGCCGGCGGTCATTCCAGCCTTGTCGGCGGTTCAGGCAATGAACAATTGTTCGGCGACACCCTCGCGGGCGCGACGGGCGTCAGCGACACTTTGGTGGCCGGTGGAGGCAACGACACATTGTCGGTGTTGCAAGGGAGTAACCTGCTCGAAGCGGGCGCGGGCAGCACGACGATGTTCGGCGGTTCGGGCAACGACACTTTTGTCGGCGGTTCAGGCAACGACACTGTCGTTCTCGGCGCGGGCAATGATTCTTTTACCGGCGGCGCCGGCGCGGATACGGTCGATGCCGGCTACAATGGGGGCAGTGCAACCATTACCGGCGGCGCGAGCACAACCATTTACGACGCCAATGCGGGGACCTCCATCGCTTTTCAGCAGGTTCTGGCGAACGGCTATACGCAAATCGTGTTCGGTAACGGCCAGGTTCTTGAATCCCAGGGCGCGACAATCAATTTCTCGGACGGTCAAACTCTGTCTACCTAAATCGCTGGAAGCCGCCGCGGAAAAATTCCGCGGCGCGTCGATCGGGCGGAAGCCTTCTTGCCGGCGCGGCGTCCCGCGCCGGCTCATTTTTGAGACGAGCCCAAGCTTTGATCGCCGGCGATCCGCTTCGGCGTGGCGGTTTTCCTTTTGCGCCAAGATGTACTATTCGGAATCGACGCCGCGCGCCATTGCGGCGTGGGAGTGCGCCTCCTGATGAATGTGTTGTTCGTCCATAATAATTTTCCCGCCCAATTCAGGAACCTGGCCGCAGAGCTGACGAAAAGGCCCGGCTTTCGCGTCGTCGCCATTGGCTCGGAGACGTCGCAACCCCTGGCGAACGTCGACTTGCGGCGCTACCGCATGCCGTCGTTCAATGTCGCGCAGACGCATCCCTTCGCCCGCCGATTCGACGTTGAATGCCGCCGAGCCACGGAGGTTCTTTACGCCTTGGGGGAATTGCGCCGCCGCGGTTTCGAGGCCGACCTGATCATTGGCCATTGCGGCTGGGGCGAGACATTGCCGCTCCGATCGCTGTTTCCCAAGGCGAAAATCGCCATTTATTGCGAATTTTATTACCGGCCGGAGGGACAGGACGTTCATTTCGAGGCGGAAGGCCCGCAGCTCGGAATCGATGGGCTGGTGACGTTGCAATGCAAGAACGCGTCAACGCTGCTTTCGCTTGCGGAGGCCGACCTCGGCCTGTCGCCGACGGAATGGCAGAAGCGGACCTATCCGCACGAATATTTCGACAAAATACGGGTCGTTCACGAAGGGGTGGATGGAGAAAGGCTGCGTCCGGACGAAACGGCGCGCTTCAGCCTGTCTGACGGAACGACGCTGCATCGCGGCGAGGAAGTGTTGACCTTCGTCGCGCGCAATCTCGAACCGATGCGCGGCTTTCATATTTTCATGCGCGCCCTGCCGCGGATCCTCGCCGCGCGCCCGCAGGCGCGGGTGGTGATTGTCGGCGGCGACGGCGTGTCCTACGGACCTTCGCCGCCGGACGGCGCGAGCTGGAAATCGCTCAGTCTCGAAGAGGTCGGCTCGGCCCTCGACCTTACACGCGTGCATTTCGAACCGCAGCAGCCCTATGACGATTATATCCGCCTGCTTCAGGTCTCGCGCGTTCACGTCTATCTGACCTATCCATTCGTCCTGTCCTGGTCGATGGTCGAAGCCATGACGACCGGTTGCGTCATCGTCGCTTCCGACACCGCTCCGGTCCGCGAGGTGATAACCCATGGCGTCAACGGCCTGCTGACGCCTTTCCACGAGCCGCAGGCCTTGGCGAAGGCGGTGATCCCGGTTTTGGCCGATCCAGCGGCTTTCGCGCATCTCGGCGCGGCGGCGCGCGCCGTCGCGCTGTCGCGTTACGCCAAGAACGATTGCGTCGCGCAGGCGCTCGCCATTTTGGGAATCGAGCCGGAGACGCGACCGAGTTCGGAGGCCGACGGGCCGGCGGAAGCGCGCTCTGCTTGGCGCGCTGCTCAAATTGAGCCTAGGATCAGCGAAGGTGACAAAGGCGGATCATGAACGAAGCGGCAAAAAAATCCATCCTCAACGCGGGCGCCGGCTCCCGCCAATTTGCGCTCCTGCCAGGGATATTCTCACCGGCGGAATGGACGGAGGTTCGTCTCGACATCGATCCCTATACCGCGCCAGACATCGTCGGTTCTTTCGCCAACATGCACGGAACCGTCGAGGACGGCCGCTTCGACGCGGTCTATTCGTCGCATGCGATCGAGCACCTTCACGGGCACGAGGTCACGCCGGCCTTCGGGGAATTCAGGCGCGTTCTCAAGCCCGACGGATTCGCCCTCGTGACCTGCCCCAACCTCGTTGCAGTCGCCAAATTCCTGTTGTCGCGCGGAGCCGACGAAATCGCCTATGAATCGATGGCCGGACCGATCCGCCCCATCGACATGATTTACGGTCACGGCGAGTCGATCGCCGCGGGCCGGTTCGCCATGGCGCATCATACTGGGTTCACCCCGACACGGCTGGCCAACCTCGCTATTGCCGCCGGATTTTCCGAGGTGCGCGTAATGGAGGGCGACAATTTCGACATCTGGGCGGCGCTGATGACGCCGATGACGTCGCACGATCAGGTCGCCGCCCTTTTCCGCGGAACGATTCTCACGCGTCTTTTCGACGCATCCGCCCAGCGGGCGGCGCCGGCGCCGCCTGTGGCTTGAGGCGCCGCGCCGCGAGCAAGAACCCGTTGCGGGACGCCGGCGCCGGGTTGCGGCTTTCAGCTTTCACCGTGCGACGGAGGAACGGATTTTGAACGGCGATGCGCTTTTTTTCGATCCGCGCCGTCATTACGAGGCTTTGGCGCTGCTGGCATCGGAACAATTGGAGAGAGGCGAATTTCGCGCCGCATTTCGCTATGCCGACCGCCGCTGCCGCCTGGCGAAAAACGCACATGATTTTCTTTTACGGGCGGAGGCCTCCCGCCGCGCCGGCGAGACCAGGTTCGCGGCAAAGGATCTGGCGCGGGCGATCGAAATCGACCCGACCGATCCTCTCGTCAATCGCATGGTTTTACGACAGGGTTCGCCCGAGCAGAAGCGGTCCGCGGCGCGCGCAACCATCGCCGCGCCGGCGACGGATCGCGACGCCTTGCGCCCCGCCGTCGCTTTTCTTTTCGATGATGGCGCCCGAATGCTGTTCCGGCTGGGGCGCGACGGCCTTTTTTTCCGCGGCTGGCTGGCCTGGGCGGGGAAGGGGCCTCTCCGCATGATCCTGCAGGCGGAAGAGGCGCTGGAATTCGAAGTTCCGGCCGATCCCGATCATTGGCTCGCCGGCGCCTCCTGGTCTTGCGCCGAAATCGAAACGCCAGACGAGTCCGGGGGCCTGCGCCGGCTCGATTTTTTCCTCGATGGCGCCGAGGTCGGTTCGTTTTCGCCGCCTCCGGCGCCGTGGCGGCGCGAAAGAAAAAGCCAATGCGCGGCCAGCCCGGCGCCAAACGAAAATTCCGGCGTCCTCAATGTCATTGTCCCGGTCTACGAGGATTTTGACGCGACGCGCGCCTGTCTCGAAGCCTTGTTGCGTGAGAAAAGCCGGATCGCCCGGCGGCTGATGGTCGTCGACGACGCCAGCCCCGATGCGCGCCTGCGCGCCTGGCTCGACCAGCGCGCGGCGATGGGCCTATTCGAGTTGATCCGCACCGAGCGCAATCTCGGTTTCGCGGCGAGCGTCAACAGGGCGCTGGCGTTTTGTCCGCAGGGCGATGTCCTGCTGGTCAACGCCGACGTTTCGCCGCCGCCCGCCTTTCTCGACCGGCTGGCGGAAATCGCCCGCTCGGCGCCGGACATCGGCACGGTCACGCCGCTGTCCAATAACGGCGAATTCACCAGCTTTCCCGAGCGTTTTGTGGTCAATCCACTGCCGGAGCCCGAGGAAATCGCCCGCCTGGACAATCTGGCGCAGCGGGCCAATGGCGCGTTGACGATCGACATGCCGAACGGCATAGGCTTCTGCCTCTATATCACCCGCGCCTGTCTCGACGCGGTCGGGCCGCTGCCGGAGATTTACGACCGCGGCTATTACGAGGACGTGGAATTTTGCCTGAGGGCGCGCGAAAAGGGCTTTCGCAATGTCTGCGCCGCGGGCGTCTATGTCGGCCATGCCGGCGCGCGCTCCTTCGGCGCCGATAAACGGCGCCTGGTCATGCGCAATCTTGCGGCCCTGGAGCGGCGTTTTCCGGCCCACACGCTCGAATGCGCGTCTTTTCTCGAAGCGGACCCGCTGAAGAAATCTTGCGGCGCCGTCGAGGCCCTCGCGCCGATGGACGGCGACGTCGTCTTGCTCGTCTGCGGCGAGGGAGCGTCCGATCTGCTGGCGCGCGAAGAGGCGCGGAGAATCGCGGACGCCGAGGACGAGCCGGCGCCGCTCGTCTGCGCCTGCGCGGCGGACGGCGCCAGCGTCGCCTTTCGCGCCGCCGGCGCCGGGGCGCCGCAATCGCTCCAGCTTTCCCTGCGCTCCGGCCAGGGGCTGCGGACGCTGGAATCCTATTTGCGCGCGACAAACCTCCGCCGCATTGAGATTTTCGACCCCTCCGCGCCGCCCGACGCGCTCCTGGCGCTGCTGCTCGAACTCGACCTGCCGATCAGCCTCGTCTGCGCCGATCTCGATTGGGTTTTCCCGCTCCGCCTGCCGCCGCAAAGTCCCTGTCGCGCGCCGGATTCCGCCGAACCTTGCCCGTCCTGCGCGGCGGATGTTTTCGCCCTGGCGGAGGAGGATGCTCCGGCGCCGCGTCTCGAACGCTGGCGCGGCCTTCTCGCCCGCGACGCCGCAATCAAGCCGCTCGACCCAATGGGGGAAATTTTCGTCGCCCAGGTGTTCGCCGGCGCGCAGGTTGCGGAAACGCCCGCGCCCGCGCCGGCCGCGCCTGTGGCGCGCGTGAGCGCCTCCGGCGGCGTGTTGGCGGTCGTCACCCCTCAGCCTAGCGCGCTTTCTGACCGGCTGATTGTCGCGCTCGGCCACGCCCTGCTGCGCGGCGCCGCGTCGAACCGCATCGTCGTTCTCGGCCGATGCGCGGACGATCTGGCGGTGATGAGCCTCGCCAATGTTTTCGTTGCCGGAAAGGTCGAGACCGACGAATATGAGCGCCTGTTGCGCCAATATGAAGTTTCCGCCTTGATGTCGCCCTATCGCACGCGGTTCTTCGGTCGCCTCGACCGATTGTCCCGGATTTACGGCCTGCCCAAAGCCTTCTTCGACTGGACCTTCGGCAAGACCCCGGCCGGGGCCGGCGATCTCTCGCTCGATCCGCGCCTTTGCGACGCCAAGGCGGCGGCGCGCATCGCCGGATGGCTTGTCCCCGACGCTGGCGGATTGTTCGACAAATGAACGATAGAAACGAGCAAGCGGGGCAGGGGGATTTGCGCTTCGCTCTTTTCCCGCTTTCGGAATCGCAAATCGGCGGTCATGTCTTCGACCTGGAGGATCTCGACCGGCGCTTCGTCGTCGAACTCTTGCTCGACGGGTTTCCGTGCGCGCTTCAGCGCGCGGACATTTACGATCCCGACCTCGCCCACGAAGGCCATGGCGACGGCTGCTACGGTTTCGTCTTTTCGATCGACGAGGCGGCTTTGCTGGACGCCCGGCTCGCCGAAGTCCGCCTGGCCAACAGCGATGAAATTTTGGGCGCGCCGTTGCCGCTGCCCGCGGTCAAGCCGCCGGGCCGCGAGACCTGGCGCATCGGCGGCGTGACCTGGCAGGGCGGCCTGCGTTTCGACGGGTGGCTGGCGGGCGACCCGAACGGCGCGCGACGCGTGCGCGCGCTCATCGACGGACAGGTCGTCGCGGAGGCGCAAGCGACGCAATGGACTCACATCGGCGAAGGGCGCGGCGCCAAGGCGGTGCGCGGCTTCGACTTGCACCTGCCGATTGAATTCGCCGACGGCTGCGCCCATCATGCGCAGATCTTCGACGATTCCGGTCGTGAATTGCCGGGCAGCCCCTGCGCCTTCGCCGCCTTTCCCGACGGGCTGGCGCGCTATATCGAGGGGCGCGCCGAGATCGAATCAGAAAAATTGCGCGGCGAATTGTTCGACCGGCTCATTCCGCAAGCCCTGCCTTTCTCCATGTTCGCGCAATGGCGGGAGAGATTCTTTCCGCCCGAGGCGGCGGGCGGCCGGACGAAGATCGCAGTGGCGCTGATCGGCGGACCCGGCGCGGAGGCGAGCGCCGTCAGCCTCGAAGCGCAAATCGACTGCGAATGGCTCGCCGCCGTATTTGAGGACGGCTCGAGCGAAACCGCTTTTGACACCGCCAATCTGCGCGAGTTTCTCGACGGCGACGCCAAGGACTGCGCCCTGGTCGTTTTCGCCCCGGCCGGAACGATCTTTCAGCCTTCGGCCCTGGCGGCGCTGGCGAGCGCGCTTGACGCCTTTCCCGCCGCCCAGGCCGCTTATGGCGATTTCACCCTGCCGGCGGAAGATGATGGGGAATGGCCGGTCGCCCTGTCGGCTTTCGATTACGAACGCATGTTGGAGCAGGGCGCGGGCGCGTTGTTTTTCGCGCTTCGCGCCGATTTCGCCCGGCAGGCCGTGGCGGTTGGCGCGAACAATCTCTTCCGCCTGTTCAATTTCTGCCAGGACGGACGGCGCGCCCGCGGCCCGCGTCAATCGGATTCGTCGGCCGCCGCCGCGCCCGTTCATGCGCCCGGCTTTCTCGCGCGCCTGCCGCGCCTCGACCCCGCCGCCGCCGCGCGCGTTCTGGCGGAAGCGAATGCGGCGCATTTTTCCGCACGGGGCGTGGCCGCGGACATCGAGCCGGGGGGAGGCGCGCTCTTTCCGGCCGTGCGGATCGGCCGCGCATTGTCGCGCGCAAAAGCGTCGATTCTCATTCCGACGCGCGATCGCGTCGACCTGCTGAAGCCCTGCATCGATTCGGTCGCGCGGACCTGCGACCTCGCCCGCCACGAAATCGTCGTGCTCGACAACGATTCCGCCGATCCGGCGACGTTCGCCTATTTCGAGCAATTGACCGATATGGGCGTGCGCGTCGCGCGGATCGGCGGCCCTTTCAATTTCGCCCGGCTCGTCAACGAAGGCGCCGCGCTTGCCCACGGCGATCATCTTCTGCTGATGAATAACGATATCGAGGCGCGCGAGTCCGGCTGGCTGGAGGAAATGCTCGGCCGCATGGCGGAGCCCGACGTCGGCGCGGTCGGCGCGGCCCTGCTGTGGCCGAGCGGCGTGGTGCAGCACGGCGGCGTGGTGCTCGGCTCGGAATTCGTCGCCAACCATGCGTTCAATGATCGTATGGACGGCGATCCCGGCTATGCCGATCTCTTGCGCGCCGCGCACGAATGCAGCGCCGTCACCGCCGCCTGCCTTTTGACCGAGCGGCGCCTGTTCCTCGACACGGGCGGTTTTGACGCGCAGAATTTCCCGGTCAATTTCAACGATGTCGATTATTGCCTGAAATTGCGGGCGCGCGGCCTGCGCATTGTCATGACTCCGCACGCAAAGCTGCTGCATCGGGAATCCGCCAGCCGCGGTCGCGACCTGCGGCCGGACCAGTCCGGCAGATTCAAGCGCGAAGTGCGCAATCTGCGCGCTATCTGGGGCGACGTCCTGCTCGCCGACCCCTATTACAATCCGCTGCTGTCGCTGGACGGCAATCCGTTTTCCGCACTGGCCTGGCCGCCGCGTCCGGCCCGTCCGCGCCAGAATTTTTCCGCGCCGCCACGTCCCGCGCCGCCGGGGTTCTAAGGAATGGGCGCCGGCGCCTCGCCATACATGTCGTCGAGCCGCGCGTGGATGAAAGCGAGTCCCGCCGGCATGTCCATGCGGGGCGTGACGATTTCGATATAGGCGCCCGATTTCGCTTCGCGCGCCGCTTTCATCGCCGCGTCCAGCTCGCCCAGCGTCTCCACCCGCGCCGCGAACCAGTCGTCGCATCCGAAAATCCGCGGCAGTCCCGAGTATTTCCATTGCGGCAGGTCGTTGTAGGACCAGTCCGGATTTTCCTCCAGCGCGCGCTCGACCAGATAGCCGCCATTGTTCAGTACGAAAAAGATCACATCGGCGCCGTAGCGCTCCATCCCGCCGATCTCATTGGCGGTGAATTGATGCGCTCCCTCGCCGGCGAGCACAATTGTGCGCCGGCTCGGATCGGCGAGGGCGATCCCGAGCGCGGCCGCCGTCGCCCATCCGACCGAACCCCACAGGACCTGCGCCTCGATCCGCACGTCGTCGGCGAGGGGCAAGGGATTCATGCCGAGGCTCGAACTGCCCGTCTCCAGGACCAGATTGTCGCCGCCGCGCATAAAGGCGGCCAAACGCGGATAAAGCGTTGTTGCGGAGATCCTGTCGGAAGCGTCGCCGGTCGGCGCCGCAGGTTTGGGCGGTTTGCGCCGGTAGGGGGCGGATTTGGGCTTCAACCTGGCCAGAGCCGCGAGCATGTCGGCGAGGTCGGTCGAAAAGATGAGCCGCCCGCCGATCCTGACATCGTTGAGACCGATTGTGACGATGCGGTCCGGATCGAGCCGCGCCGAAAAACAGGCGGTCGTCACGTCGTTGAGGCTGACGCCTCCGAGGTCGAGAATGAGGTCGGCGCCTTCGACGATCTCGCGCGTTTCCGCGGCTGAGGCGGCGCCCGAATACATTCCGGCGAATTGCGGATGACGCTCGCTGATGAGTCCCTTCTCCATCGAGGTGGCGGCGAAGGGGCAGCCGAGCGCCTCGATGACGTTTTGCGCCTCTTTCTGCAGCCCCATGCGCGCCAAGGTGAAAGCCGGCAGGACGACCATCGAGCTTGCGGCTTCGATCCGCTCCGCGATCGCCGCGACGGCTTTTTCGCGTTGCGCCTTGTTGGAGCTGCGTCGGATCGGCTCGACGACGCGCGCGACGACGGGACTGAGGGCGAAATCGGAGGGGACGGCGATATAGGCGGGCTGGTTATGGCGGCGCGCTTCAGCAATGACGCGCTCCATTTCGAGGACGCAGTTTTCCGGCGTGATCAAGGCGCTGCAGCAGGCGGCCTGGGCGGAAAGGCCGACGAAATTGCCGAAAACGCCGTCTCCCAATGTGTGGTGGACGATCTTTCCCCGGCGCTCGTTCTGGTGGGACGGCATGCCGACAAGGTGAAAGACGAGAGAGCGCTCGGCTTTCGCGCCCATGACGCCATTGAGCGCCGACAATTCGCCCACGCCGTAGGTGGTCGACAGCATGGCTGCGCCGCGCATGCGCGCATAGCCGTCGGCGGCATAGGCCGCGTTCAATTCATTGGCGCAGCCGATCCATTTTACCGCGGCGCTGCGCTCGACCGCGTCGCAAAGCGGGAAGGAATAATCGCCGGGAACCCCGAAACAATGGCCGACGCCCTCCTGGCTCAGGCGATGGACGATATAGTCCGCGACGCTTTGCGGATGTCGCGGCGTCGCCGGTGCGGCGCGAGGATGGCTTGCTGTCATGGCGGCCTCCCTTTGTTTGAGTCAGAATTGAATATTCTTCCCCGCCATCGCAAGCCTAGGGGCTCTCCGCTCTTGCGCGGAGGCCAGATTCGCAAAACCCTGGAAATATTGGTGGGCCGGGCAGGACTCGAACCTGCAACCAGACCGTTATGAGCGGCCGGCTCTAACCATTGA
>CAYRNB010000024.1:0-41306 GCA_964425315.1 uncultured Rhodoblastus sp. | reverse complement strand
CGCTGACGATCGAAACCTTCCCCAATCCCTGACCTGAACCCTGCCGTTGCAAGCCGCGCGAAATCGGCTAGTTTGCGCCCCATGACGCAAGACATCTGTCCCTGCCGCGTTGCGGCGGAAGAAAAGCGCGAATTCGCCGCTTGCTGCGGCCCCTATCTCGCGCGCGAAAAAAATCCGCCGACGGCCGAGGCGTTGATGCGCTCGCGGTACAGCGCCTACGCCAAGGCGGATATCGATTATCTTTTCGACACTTTGGCTCCCGAACAACGCAAAGATTTCAATCGGGACGCGACAGGCGAATGGGCAAAGAAGTCCGAATGGCTCGGCCTCGATATTATAGAGACAGAACAGGGGCTTGAAGAAGATTTTACTGGCACCGTGACCTTCGTCGCCCATTACGGGCGCGACGGCAAGAAACTCACGCACAAGGAAAAATCCCTGTTCCGCCGCGACCCAGGCGACGGTCGGTGGCTTTTCGCCGACGAACTGGCCTTGAAATCCGCGCCAATCACGCGCGGACCCCAGCCAGGGCGAAACGATCCCTGTCCTTGCGGTTCCGGCAAAAAATACAAAAAGTGCTGCGGCCAAGCCGTCTGATCGGGGCGGCGACGCTATAGCCGCAACGCATTGCATGAATCGCGGCGCCTGTGCGTAAAATTACGGAACTCGATCGTCGCCGCAGAGTTTACCTGCACGATATCACCGGACACTGCCAGTGACCGAGATATCCGCGGTGTCCGGCGCGGCGGCCGTAGCTGTGGCCTAGCGCTGGCGCCCTGACTTGTCGAAACAACGGCAGCCAGCTGACGGTCGGCTCCAACACGGCGAGAATCGCAGGAGGCATACAGGATGGAACGCAAGATCGCCTTAGCAATTGGCGGCGCCGCCGCCTTGGCGACCATCGGCCCGACCAAGCTCGCGGCGGCTCCTGATCCGCAGGGAGTCCTGCAAGCCAAATCATTCGCGGAATTGTTACAGCCTATTCCAGGCGCCGCCTCCTTGCTAATCGCGGCCGACGCTCAAAACGAGGCCAACGCGGCCAATGCCGGGGCGGTCAACAATCTGCGAGTGGCGCAGTATCATCACCACCATCACCATCATCACCACCACCACCATCATCATGTATATTATCCCTATTACCGGCCGCCGTGGTGGCGGTGGAACCATCACCACCACCATCATCACCACCATCATCACCATCACTATTATTACGGTCCATGAGATCCGCGGCCGGCGCCATCCGCCGGCCGCTCTCATTCCGGCTTTTCACCCTTCTGGCTTTGCGCTTTGGCGGCGCGCAGCATGAAGCGGTAGGTGCCGTCGAACACGGTGTCGGTTCGCGACAGCCATCGTGACCCCTCGGACAGCCGGTCGCGACTGGCGTGAATGCGCCGCGCCTGCATTTCGCGTTCAGCCGCCTCTTCGGAATCCATTGGCGCGACCTCGAACTGCGCTTCTTCGGGGATCACGATCACCTGTGCAAAAGGCTCGCCGGGACGGAATATGTGTGTGCGTCCTTCGGCGGGCGATTTGAAGACGATGAAAAACATCATCGGCCACCATTGGCGGATAAGGGCCGGGACCGCGATGGGGCAGGTGTCGGTTCGATCGGTGTAAAAACGCGGATGCGGCTCCGTTCGGATCGCAAAGCCTGGCTCGACCTTCAGATCAAGGAGGATCTGGTAGGTGTAATAATTACGGCCAAAATTGCGGAACGGCGGCCACTGCAGGCCTTCTTCCGGGCAAGGGCCGAAATCGCCCTCCAAAATCAGTTCGCCGTTTTTCGTGCTGACGATCAATTCATTATCATAGGGATAGAACAATTCGATCCCATATTGGGCGCCTTCCGAGAATGGCGTGCAGTGCCAGGCGTATTCTTGCGCGCCGTCGCCGCGCGGTTCGCGTTCACCCGCCCAGCCCGGAATTTCCAGCTTGGTGCGCCGCGGCGCCAGGCGGGCTTCGCGGGTTCGGAATTTGACGTCCTTCATTTTTCAACCTTTTCCGGCAAGGTTCAGAAAATTTTGCGTTTCCGCAACCGAATATCCAGTTGCAGCGACAGGAACCGGACAAAAACGTCGATTGTGGCGCGCAATTCCATCGACGGATATTTCGGCGCCCGATTCAGGCAGTGAAGCAAACCCCAAACTTGGTCATCGACCGCGATGGCGAGCGATAAGGCAGCGGCGGCCCCGGCGCGCCGCAAGGCCTCGCATTCGGCCGGTCCGACCGCCCGCAATTGCGTCATCGACAGGTCGATAGGACCAAGGTCCGGCAGGACCAGCAATGGGACCGGCGCCGCCGTCGCGTCGGCGATGAAGCGCAGATCGGCCAAACGCCAGTCAGGTGCTTTGCGCGGCAGGATTCCGTTAGGGCAACCGCCTTTCGCCCAAGCCGGCAAATCGAGGCTTTTCTGTTCGGCGACGACTTGAGCCGATCGGCCGTCGCCGAAGCGAAGAACGAGCGCACGATCGAATTCCAGCAGGCCAGAAGCCAATCGCGCCGCAGAAAGCAGCAATTTGTCGATATCGCGCGCCTGAACGAGGCGGTCGATCATGGTCTGGATCCGATCGAGAACGGAACCGCCATCCGCCGGCGCAGCCTTTTCGATTTCGACAATGACAATTTCGCCCGCCGCGTGAACGGCAAGGTCGCAACGATCGTCGCAACCGGGAATCTGGCGGCGCGGCAATAAGGCTGGGCGCTTGGACGTGGAAATGCGCGCGAGGGCGTTGCGCAGATCATGCGCATTTTCCGCTCCGACGACGTCGCGCAATTTGGCGCCGACGAAGGATTCGCTCCAAGCAGGCAAGAGCCTCGCGAGATTGGCCGAGTGTCCCAAAATCCTCGCCGCCTTGGGGTCGCAAAGAATCAGCCAGCCGTGCGGCTGGATCGCTATCTCCTCGTTAATTCCTTCATCCAACTGGCTGGCGTCCGACATTCGCCGCTTCCTCCCGCCTCGAACCGGACGCGAAAATATTCCGCGAGGAACTTTTGTCGCGCCGCTCAGTTGACGCGTCAATGGTCGGCCAGAAAGGAGTCGGCGATGCGCCGGATCAATCGTCAGTTTATTCGTTTCTCTATCGTCCTTGCGCTTGGGGCGGGATTAGCCGCCTTGGCCTATCGTCCGCAACCTGCAGAGACATTGGCCCGCGCCCAGTCGGCGCCCTTTGTCGCAGCGGTCGCGATGGAGGTCCCGGTCGTCGAGCGCTGTCTTGGTTCGTCCCGCGACCATCAGGTCAAGAAGCCGATTGGAGACAAGGCGGTGAGCCACGCCAAAGGTAAAATCATTGCTTGCGGCTAATCGGTTATGACATCATTGCGAGCCGGGCGAGAGTCGAGAAACGGCCGGCTCATAAGCGCCATTCTGGCCAATGCGGTCGCCGCTTACGCCGAGGTCGAAGCGCGGGCCGACAGAGAATGGCGCCTGCCGGCCGTCATGTTCAACGCCATGGTCAGCGAGCCGGTCGCGATCCGACGCGGCCTGTCTTACGGTCCGCATGAGCGACAAAAGCTCGATATTTACCGGCCGGCGCCGGAGCTCGACCGGAATACGATCATAGTCTTTTTCTATGGCGGCGGCTGGAGGCGCGGCGAGCGGGCGACCTATCATTTCGTCGGCGCGGCGCTGGCGGCGCGCGGCTTTACAATGGTCATTCCCGACTATCGCCTCTTTCCGCAATTCGGCTTTCCATCCTTCATGGAGGACGCGGCGCTCGCCTATCGCTTCGTCCAGGAAAAGCTGAATCGGGAGAAACGAAAAGTGGCGCTGATGGGTCATTCCGCCGGCGCCCATATAGCGACGTTGCTGACGCTCGACCGCCGCTACCTTGCCGACCTGCCGCCGCCCATCGCGGTTGTGGGCCTGGCCGGTCCCTATTCCTTCGATCCGACCACCTTCCCGCGCACCAGGCCGATTTTCCGCGCCGCCGCCTCCAATCCGGATGAGGCGCGGCCAGCAGCTTTCGCCTCGGCCGTGTCGCCGCCCATGTTCCTTGCCCGAGGCGTCAGAGACAGGGTCGTCGGCGCCGCCAACGCCGAGGATTTGACGCGCGCCTTGCGCAGCCATGGCGTTTTCG
This sequence comes from uncultured Rhodoblastus sp., assembly GCA_964425315.1. GTDB lineage: Bacteria > Pseudomonadota > Alphaproteobacteria > Rhizobiales > Beijerinckiaceae > Rhodoblastus. The sequence continues at coordinate 37,230 of CAYRNB010000024.1, read as the reverse complement.
TCGAGAACAGGCTCTACGCCGGAATCGGCCACGCCGGCCTGATTTTGTCCTTCGCCCGCCCATTCCGCGGGCGCGCTTCGGCGCTTGCCGACTGCGTCGACTTCATCCAGCGGGCGACGTGCGGGCGGAAGAAACTTACGGCGCCTGGTTGATCGGGCGAAAGGGCTGCGGCAGCGCGCCTTCGCGGCGAAGCCGCTGGAAACGTCTCAGACCGACGGGCTCGTTCCCGTTGGGATGGACGAGAATGACGCCGCCGGGCGGGACGACGGGCGAGAGCGCCAGCCAAGCGTCGGCGCCAAGCGGTATCAAATGGTCGCGCCACAAGTTCTCCATCAGCTTGGGGGCTGAAATCAGGCCTGGAAAGCGGAAGAACACGCTGGGCGTTGCTCCATTGGCGATCAGGAGCTTTTCAACGTCGAGAATCTCCTTCTGCATGTCGAGCCCCGGCTTGAGAAGATAATTTTCGGCGTCCGGGAGTCCGCGCCGATAAGGATGACGATAGGAGTGATTGACGAAAGTGATCGCCAATCGCCCTTCCGCCATTTGGCGCTTTAGCCAGTTGAAATCCCGGGCGTGGCGTTCGAGCCAAAGGCCGCTGATCGCCAAGGCGACGGGCGTCGCTTCGCCTTTCCTTTCGAGCGATTGCAGGAAAGCGCGATCGAGCGGCCGATGCGAGGGGCAGAGATCGCCCGTGATGAAGGACCCTCCGCCCCGCCCATGGACGAGCCCGGCGTCATCGAGCCAGGTCGCGCCCGTTGGCAGCCTTTCCCCTTTGTTTTGAGACAGTTGATCGACTGCCTGGATAAATCTGGTTTTCGCCTGGGCCGCGGCGGTCGTGTCTTCGCACGTCCAGCAAGCCGCACGATCGAGCCGCGTCGTGAGACTTTGCGGATCGACGGTGAGAAGCAGGTTTTCACCGCCGATTCGCAGGGAGCGTATGGCCAACCTGTCTTGATTTCCGCCTCGGCGGCAGATTCGCAGGACAATGCGATAGTCTTTGACGCGGCTCATCGGCTGCAGACGACTTCCGCGCGCCGCAGCAACCGTCGCGGGAGCGCCGCAGTCTTGCGCCGCCATTGCGCCGGGAACGCGAAGCGGCCACAAGGTCAGCGCAAGTGCCAGCAGCTTTTTCATGGCGGGACCAAAGACCGAAAATCCGCCGCCGAACAAAGCCTTTCGCGTTTTTGGGGAAAGGGCCCACGATGTCTCGTGACGCAATCTCTTGCCGAGAAAATCGCCGCGGCCCGCGGAGCTCGGGCGGAGGCTCCCTTCAAGCCGGCGCCGCGGCGCGCAGCTTTCTCAGCAAGGAAATCACACCCGCATCGGCATGAGCACGTAAAGCGCGCCGGCGCCTTCCCGGTCCTGAATAATGGTCGGGGAGCCAGAATCATTTAACTTGAACAGAGCCGTGCCGCTGTCGAGCTGGTTGGCTATGTCGATGAGATAGCGGGCGTTGAAGCCGATCTCCAGCGGCGGGGCGTTGTAATCGACTTCCAGTTCCTCAACCGCCGAGCCTGAATCCGGATTGGTGACCGAAAGCACCAACTTGCCTTCCGTCGCCGAAAGCTTCACCGCGCGACCGCGCTCCGAGGAAATGGTCGAGACTCGATCGACCGCATCGGCGAAATCCTGACGCTCGACGGTGAGGAACTTGTCGTTATGCGTGGGTATGACGCGGGCGTAATCGGGAAAGGCGCCGTCGATCAGCTTCGAGGTGAGCACGACGGCGCCGATGGTAAAGCGGATTTTCGAAACCGAAAGCTCGACGCCGACTTCCGCCTCCGGATCTTCGAGCAGCTTTTGGACTTCGGTCACCGCCTTGCGCGGCACGATGACGCCCGGCATTCCCGCAGCGCCGGACGGAGCTTCAGTCTCGAGACGCGCCAGCCGGTGGCCGTCGGTCGCTACCGCACGCAGGACGGACTGGCCGTCCGCTTCCGCCACATGCATGTAAACGCCGTTGAGATAATAGCGTGTCTCCTCGTTGGAAATTGCGAACTGCGTCTTGTCGATCAGCTTTTTCAGTTCGACGGCGCCCAGTTTGAACTTGTGGCTCATGTCGCCCGCGGCGAGATCGGGAAAATCGCTCTCCGGCAAGGACTGAAGATTGAAGCGCGACCTTCCCGAACGCAATTGCAGCTGGCTGTTGTCTGCCGCCGTTTCCAGCGACACTTGCGCGCCGTCGGGCAATTTGCGCACGATATCGTAAAGCGTGTGCGCCGGCAGCGTCGTGGCGCCGGACTGGCCAACGTCAGCCGCGACGGTTTCCGTCACTTCGAGATCGAGGTCCGTCGCTTTGAGGTGGAGGCTGCCGCCGCCGGCGCTGAGCAGAACATTGGAAAGGATCGGGATCGTCGTGCGCCGTTCGACGACGCGATGGACGTGACCGAGCGATTTAAGCAGGGCCGATCTCTCAAGCGTAACTTTCATGGCGCGGCGATCCGGGTGAGCAAAAATACTGGCGCGGGGGCGCAACTTTGCAGCGGCTTGGCCGGCAAAGCAAGGAGGGAAAGGCGGAGGCGGCGCGGACAATCCGCAAGTTTTTTGGGTTTCCACCCACAGCGGGGCGAAAAAAGAGTTAACTGGCCCTTAATCCGCCGACTTTAGCATGGAAAAGCCCTCCCACTTGCCGAGACGGACCAGAACATGGCGCGTAAAAAACGGGGCGGCGAGCGGATCGAACCGACTTTCGACGTCGAAACTGAGGGACGAGGCGCGCCGAGAATTGACGTCGAGTCACGCGGCTCCCGCTGGCGCGGTGGCGGAAAGCGGGCGGGCAAAGGCGGCAAAGAGCCGAGAGCGCGGAAACGCTCGCTAATTGGTCGGCTCGTCTACTGGAGCTTCGTTCTTTTCATCTGGGGCGTGATCGGCGTCGGCGGAGTGTTCGTCTATTATGGCTCGCAACTGCCGCACATTGACCAACTCGCCATTCCCAAGCGCCCCCCAAATATCGCGATTCTCGGCGCCGATGGAACCCTGCTCGCCAATCGCGGCGACACCGGCGGCGCCGCCGTGCGCCTGCAGGATTTGCCGCCCTACCTGCCCGCCGCCTTTATCGCTATAGAGGACCGCCGCTTTTACAGCCACGGGGGCATCGACCCCATCGGGATACTCCGCGCCCTGGTCAATGACGTCCTCGACCGCGGCGCCGTCCAGGGCGGCTCGACCTTGACCCAGCAATTGGCGAAGAACCTGTTCCTGACCCAGAAGCGCACTTTTTCGCGCAAGATCCAGGAGGCCATTCTGGCGCTCTGGCTGGAGCATAAATATTCCAAGGATAAGATTCTCGAACTTTATCTCAATCGCGTCTACTTTGGTTCGGGGGCCTATGGGGTCGACGCGGCGGCGGAGAAATATTTCGGCCATTCCGCAAAAGACGTGACATTGCCCGAGGCGGCCATGCTCGCCGGCCTGATGAAAGCGCCGAGCAAGCTCGCCCCCAATCACAACGAATCCGCGGCGGTGGCGCGCGCCGACGAAGTCATCGCCGCCATGGCGAAGCAGGGGCGAATCACCGAGGCCATGGCGAAAGTCGCCCTAGCGCACCCCGCCCACGCGGTTAAGCCCAAGGCTGGCGGTTCGCTCAATTACGCCGCCGATTATGTCATGGACGAACTCGATAAGACGATTGGCGCCATCAACGAGGATATCGTCGTCACTTCGACCATAAAGCCGGCCATGCAGTCCGCGGCCGAGCGCGCTTTTGTCGGCGTGCTCAAACGCGAGGGTCCGAAATATCGCGTCTCTCAGGGGGCGCTGGTTTCGATGGACCGGACGGGGGCGATCCGGGCTATGATCGGAGGGCGCAGTTACGCCGACAGCCAGTTCAATCGCGCCGTTTTGGCGCGCCGTCAGCCGGGCTCCGCCTTCAAGCCCTTCGTCTACCTTACGGCGCTCGAAGAAGGTTTGACGCCGGACTCGGTGCGTGATGACGCGCCGATCAATCTGCATGGCTGGCGACCCGAAAACGCCGAGCACAAATATATGGGGCCGGTCGACCTCACCACCGCTCTCGCCCTGTCGCTCAATACAGTGGCGGTGCGGCTGGGGATTGAGGTCGGCCCGCGCGCCGTGGTTCGGACCGCCCGTCGGCTAGGGATCACCTCCGACCTCCAGGCCAATGCCTCGATCGCCCTTGGCACTTCTGACGTGACGCCGCTCGAACTCGTGTCCGCCTATGTGCCTTTCGCCAACGGCGGCATTGGCGTGCAGCCATACATCATCACCAAGGTGCGCACAGCAAACGGTAAATTGCTCTATTCGCGCGCGGGATCGAGCAGAGGCCGGGTGATCCGACCGGAATATGTGGCGATGATGAATTTTATGCTCGAAAAGACCCTCACTATCGGGACGGCCAGAAGGGCCAGCCTGCCTGGCTGGGAGGCGGCGGGCAAAACCGGCACCAGCCAGGATTATCGCGACGCCTGGTTCGTCGGCTATACCAGCCAGCTCGTCACCGGCGTCTGGCTCGGTAATGATGACGATTCGCCGACGAAACATGTCTCCGGGGGAAATCTGCCGGTGGAAATCTGGTCTCGATATATGCGCCGGGCTCTCAAAGGCGTGCAGATCGTCGGCCTGCCGACCGGCGGTTGGCGCAGCGAATCTCTGTTCGGCGGCCTGGCCAATTCATTATGGCCTCATTCTGCGTCGCCGACCGACGCCCGGCGATCGCGGGCCCTTCATACGGATGCGGGCAACCCCGTCGCGCCAGCGACCATGAGCGGCGCCGGCCAGCCTGCGGCTGAGAGGCCGCAACGGGAAGATAACCCAGTTCCGCCGGGAAGTATTCCCGACGCGCCGACGCGCCGGTGGCGCGACGCGCACCATCACCGAAATTTCTTCGAGCGTCTTCTGGGGCTTTAAGTGTCCGTCGCCGCTGTAATTTTCGATCTCGAGCCAACCAAGAATCTGCGATTCAGAGCGCGTTTCGGCCATTGAGCGGGTTGTCCTCGTCCCAGCCATAAGTGAGGATTTCGCAGCGCATGGCAGCGAGGTCGAACAGCGCCAGACGCCCGACCATGGAAGTCCCGAAACCGACGATCTCGCGAACCACCTCCAGCGCCATGAGGGAGCCGATCGCGCCCGTGAGGGCGCCGAGCACGCCGGCTTCCGCGCAGGTCGGCAGACTTCCCGGCGGCGGTTTCTGCGGAAAGAGGCAGCGATAGGTAGGATTGGGCTTGCCGTCCGGTCCGGTCTCAAAAGGCCGCAAAGTGGTCAGCGAACCGTCGAACTGCCCGACCGCCGCCGTCACCAGCGGCTTTTTTTCAAAAAAACAGGCGTCCGAGACGCTATAGCGGGTGTCGAAATTGTCGGAACCGTCGGCGACGATGTCGCTGTCGGCAATCAGTTCGCGCACATTTTCCTGCGTCAACCGGACGCAACGGGAAAGGATGCGGGCATGTGGGTTAAGCCGGGACAAAACCTCCGCCGCCACGTCCGCCTTGGGTCGGCCGAGGTCGGCTTCGCCGAAGAGGATCTGGCGCTGCAGGTTGGAGAGAGTCACTGTGTCATCGTCGATGACGGTGAGCTGGCCGATTCCCGCCGCCGCGAGATAAAGCAGGAGCGGCGCGCCAAGGCCGCCGGCGCCAATGACGCAGACTTTGGCCCCTTTGAGCTTCCGCTGGCCTGGCCCGCCAATGTCGCGCAAAACGATATGGCGGGCGTAGCGCTCGACCTCTTCCGCCGAAAGATCGGGCAGGTCTTTCATGGATTTCCTGTGTTTTTCGCCCAGGCCAGCGCCTGTTCGAGCCTGTCGTCGCCCCAAAATATCTCGCTATCCACGGTGACGAAAGTCGGCGCGCCGAAAAGGCCGATCCGTTGCGCATTTTCGGTCTCTTCGCGCAACAATGCGCGGATGGGGTCGGATTTGGCCTTGGCCAACATTTCCGCCGCCGGCAGCCCCAGGTTTGCCAGGATTTCAGCGAGAACCGTTTCCTCGGAAATCAACTTGCCCTGACCGAATTCGGCGTGGAAAACCGCGCGGCTGAATTCCGGCCGCTTTTCTTCCGGCGCTGCGAGGGCTAGCCGCGCTGCAAGCAGCGAATTCTGCGGGAAGCCGGGCGGCATTTGCACCGCCAGTCCGCGCGCGGCGCAAATGCGCTGCATATCGCGCCACATATAGCGCCCCTTGGCGGGATAGAGATTGAAAGGCGAGTCCCGCCAGCCCTGCGCCGCGAAAATCGGTCCAAGCAGAAAAGGCCGCCAGCGCAATTCCACGCCCGCCGCTTCCGCCAGCGGCGCGACGCGCATCGCCGCCAGATAGGAGTAGGAGCTGGCGAATTCATACCAGAAATCGAGCCGGGCCATTGTTCTTTCCCTCGCGCCCTCCGACGAGACGGGCGTCATCTCACGCCCGAAGCGCAGCGAAATCCATGGGCGATTTGGCGGATGCGCCTTTGCGCCAGCCTGAAGGCCGGAAAATCGGCTTTCCCTTTAGCTCATACTATTTTAGACCGCAAAGATCCTCGCCCCCGGAAAAGTCCGTGTCACGCAAGCTTTTGATCATGACCCTTTGGGTCACTTTCTTCTTTATGGTGATTTTTGCGCTTTGGCCGCAACTCGATCTGGCGGCGGAACGTCCCTATTTTGTCGCCGGCCATTTCATCGGACACACCCCAATCGGCGTATTCTTCCGCTATCTGTTTTATTATGCGCCCTACGTCGTGTTCGCCCTCTTTCTTGGCGCTTTTGCGCGCCGGCCCTTTCAACTCTCGCCACGGGGTCCAAACGGCCGCGCCATTCTGTTTCTGACCCTGAGCCTGGCGCTTGGGCCCGGTCTGCTGGTCAACGGCCTGCTGAAAGAACATTCCCACCGTCCGCGTCCGGTGCAAACGCAGGAATTCGGCGGCCGATGGAAATTCCGACCCTATGATCGCATGGACGGCCAATGCGGCCATAACTGCTCTTTCGTCTCCGGTGAAGTATCCGCAGCCGCCTGGACCCTGGCGCCGGCGCTTCTGGCGCCGCCGGTCGTTCGGCCCTTGGCTATCGGCGGGGCGCTGCTCTTTACCGCCATGGTCGGCAAACTGCGCATGGCGTTCGGCGGCCATTATTTATCGGACGTTGTTTTCGCCGCGCTTTTCACCTTCCTCATCGTACTCGGCCTTCATCGCTGGTATTCAAGGCATCCGGAGGGAGGGTAAGCTCCGCATATCAAAGCTCGCCGCCAAGAAATGCCAGGCGGGTTGAGAGTGGGGCCGCCCGCGCCATCTGGTCCCGATTTTGCCGAAGACGGAAAGCCGCCATGGATTTTCTTTCTCTCCTGCTCGACGACGCGACCGTTCTGCTCCGCTGGCTGCATGTTATCGCCGCCATCGTCTGGGTTGGCTCGGCTTTCGCCCTGGCGCGGCTCGACCTCGGCATGCGTCCGCGCAAAAGCGCGTCCGATCCGCAAACCCTTTTCGTCAACGCCGGCGCGGCCTTCCGCTTAATGCGCACGGCGGAAGCGGACGCGGCCGAACCGGCGCTTAATTTCAAATGGGAAGCCTACGCCACCTGGTTGAGCGGCTTTGCCCTGCTCTGCCTGATTTTCCTGGCCTCGCCGCGACTCTATCTGATCGATCCGCAAATCTGGAACGCGCCCGCGTGGGCGGCCATCCTGGTTGCGGTCGGCCTCCTGCCCGCCGTCTGGGTCGTCTACGATCTGCTGTGCAAGAAAAGCGGCCTCGCCGGCGATCGATTGCTCATCGCGCTCTTTCTGTTTTCGGCGGCGCTTGCCTTTCTGCTGACCCATCTCTTCGCCGGCCGGGCGGCCTATCCGCTGATCGGCGCCAATCTGGCCACCATAATGGCCGCCAATATCGGGCACGCCATTGTTCCGGTCCAAAGGAGGCGGCTTGCGGCCCTGCGCGCAGGCCAGCCACCCGACGAAGCTGAGTCGAAAAGCGCCGCAGCGCGGGGGCTGCATAATCAATATCTTGCCTTGCCGGTGGTCTTTTTCATGCTATCCGGCCATGCGCCATTGTTTTTCGCCGGCCCGTACAACGGGCTCGTCGCGGTCCTGTTTCTCGCCGCCGGATTTGTTCTTCGCCGCTTCTTCCTGAAAAGAGCGCGCGGTCTCGGTTCCGACTGGGGGCTCGCCGGGGTGGCCGCATCTTGCGTCGCCGCCGGCCTGGCTCTGTCGGCGCCGCAGGCTCCGCGGGAAAAGCGAGCCGCGAATTCGGCGACAGAAGCCATGGCTTTGGTCCTGCATCCCGGCATAGGGGCGGCCCAGTCCATCATTCAACATCATTGCGTCCTATGCCATTCGGCGAAGCCGCAATTGCCTGGCCTGGCTCACGCCGCCGCCGGCTTGGATTTCGCCGCAGCCGGCGCCCTCGTCCGGCATCGCAGAGAAATTTTGCGCGCCGCCGTGTTTTCGCGCGCCATGCCGCCGCCCGGCGCCGCCGCTCCGCTCGACAAGGACGAGCGCCTGACGCTTTGGCGGTGGGCGCAGACGGAAAAATGAGACGGTATTAGGTGAGCTTGCTACCTAATACCGAAATGAGATTGGCTTAGAATTCGACGTCGAGTTCTTCCATTTCCTCCGGCTCGACTTTGGCCGCTTCCGCCCACTCGACCATAGGTCGCCAGTGCAAAATATGGTCGCGGAAAGTGGCGCATTCGGAATCGAGCGCCACGTCATAGGTCTCGAAACGCGAGCAGACGGGCGCGAACATGGCGTCGGCGAGCGTCGGCTTGGCGCCGAAAAGGAAAGGACCGCCATAGCGGCTGAGGCAGTCGCGCCAAATGGCGCAGACGCGCTCGATATCCGGTTTGGCGCCCGACCAGACGCGGAAATTGGGGAACGTCGCCTTCATATTCATAGGCAAGGCCGAGCGCAGATTGCTGAAACCGGAATGCATTTCGCCGGAAACCGAGCGATTATGCGCGCGCGCCGCGACGTCGGCAGGCAAGATCCCGGCTTTGGGACAGATTTCGGCCAGATATTCGCCGATCGCCAAAGTGTCCCACACATGCAGGCCGTTGTGTTCGAGCGCCGGGGTCAACAGAGACGGCGACAACAGGAGCAGTTCGGCCCGCGTGTTGGGATCGTCCACCGGCAGGCGCTTTTCCTCGAATTTGAGTCCGGACATTTTGCATAGCAGCCAGCCGCGCAGCGACCAGGACGAATAATTTTTGCTGCTGATCGTTAGAACTGCCTTGGCCATTTGATGAGCTCCCACCCAATCGTTAAATAAAACATCCCTTCGCTCATTCGCAATGCGTATCTTTTGGACAATTAGCTGGGAATTTGATCAAATAAGCTCCATAAATGAGGAAAACACTCGAATTCCGCAGTTTTCCGTTTCTGGAATCGTTTTTAGACCATTGACAGGTTGTACGCGACCCACATCCCATCGTAATGATTTAGAACTGAACCAGTCTTTGTCGGCGCCCGTCGGCGCTGGCGCCGGGATCGGCGTAACTTGCATGCTGTACCAAGCCTACCAAGCTCATTCCGACCTGATGGCGCCGATCAAGGCTTTCGCGCGCCTGGCGTTGAATGTCCTGGACGGGCCTTTTCCGCATTTCAACGCCAACATTCTTTCACGCAATCTTTCCGCCACTTACGAAATGATCGACCGCGTCGGCCTGACCCATACGCGCCCGGATTACGGCATCAGAAAGGCGTTGGTCGGCAACGAGCTTGTGCCGGTGGCGGAAGAAGTCGCCCTCGCTACGCCTTTCGCAAATCTCGTCCACTTTCGCAAGGAGATCGCCTCGAGCCAGCCGCGCGTGCTGGTTGTCGCGCCTCTTTCTGGCCATTTCGCCACGCTTCTCCGGTCCACCGCGCAGACGCTACTCGCCGATCACGACGTCTATATTACCGACTGGGGCAATGCGCGCGACGTCAGCGTTGCCGACGGCGCCTTCGGTTTCGAGGATTATGTCGCGCACGTGATCCAGTTCATCGAGCATATCGGCCCAGGCGCCCATATTGTCGCCGTCTGCCAGCCTTGCGTCCAGGTTCTCGCTGCCGCAGCGGTCATGGCGGAGGATTCCAATCCGGCGCAGCCCCATTCCATGACGCTCATGGCCGGTCCGATCGATACGCGCATCAGTCCCACCAAGGTCAATCGACTCGCCAAGGAAAAGCCGATTTCCTGGTTCGAAAAGAATCTCATCGCCCGCGTGCCCTCGCGCTACAAAGGCGCCCGCCGGCGCGTCTATCCTGGCTTCGTCCAACTTGCCGCTTTCATGGCGATGAATCTCGATCGCCACATCAAGGCCCATGTCGATCTCTTTCATAATCTTGCCGGCGGCCAATCCGAAAAGGCCAACCAGACCAAAGCCTTTTACGACGAATATTTCGCCGTTCTCGACCTGGCGGCCGAATTTTACCTCGAGACCGTGCAATGGGTGTTCCAGGAGCACCAATTGCCGCTCGGCAAAATGACCTACCGCGGACGCAAGGTCGATCCGCGAGCGATCCGACAGACCGCGCTGCTGACGGTCGAAGGCGAGCGCGACGACATTTGCGCCGTCGGCCAGACCATGGCGGCGCATGATCTCGCCTCCAGCCTGAAACCCTTTCGCCGCAGACATCATTTGCAGGCCGGCGTCGGCCATTACGGCGTGTTCAGCGGCAAGAAATGGGAAGGTCAGGTCTATCCCATCCTGCGCAATATGATATTGCAGAACGACTGAGATTTTGCGCCCGCCCCAGCGGACGGAGAACTTTTCATGGGACAGACAGTCAGCGTCGACGTGCCGCATAAATTGGGGGCCGAGGAAGCGGAGCGCCGCGTCCGCGCCGGAATCGAGGCTTTAAAAAGCAAATATGGCGAAACGCTTTCGATCGTCCAGGTCGATTGGGGCGAGGCGCGCGCCGATCTGACGATCGCCATTTTCGGCCATTCGCTCAAGGCGGCGATGGATTTCCTGCCTGATTGCGTGCGCGTGTCGCTGGAGCTGCCCTGGGTTCTGGCAATGGTCGCTGAAAAGGCGAAGAGTTTGATGGCGCATCAAACCGAGGAAATGCTGAGGCTGCCGCCTCCCAAAGGGTGAGGCGAATGGATCGCTCCGACGTCATGCGCGCGGTGAAAGGCCGCGATACCACGCCAGAACTTCTGGTGCGCCGGCTCCTGCGCCCATTCGCTCCCGGCTACCGCCTGTATCGCCGCGATCTCCCCGGCGCGCCCGACCTCGCCTTTCTCGGCCGCAAAAAGGCGATTTTCGTTCATGGCTGTTTCTGGCACGGCCACGACTGCAAGCGCGGCGCGCGCATGCCGAAAGCCAATAACGCGTATTGGCGCCAGAAGATCGCCAAGAATCGCGCCCGCGACGAAAAGCATGTGGCGGAATATCAGGCGATGGGCTGGAAGGTTCTGACCGTCTGGGAATGCGAAACGCGTGACGAGACGGCGCTGGCCGAAAGATTGAGGACCTTTGTCGAATCTTCCGCCTAATCCGGCGCCGTCTCGACCCCCGGTTCAACTGGTCGTGGTTTGGTGCGGTCCCGCCATCAGAAAATAGAAGCTTCCGACCGCGCCGAAAAGATAGATGAGCACAGTCGACCAGCCTATGGCGTTGACCACTCCGGCCATGACGCTTTCGGCCGCGAACACGACCGCGACCACGTCCGCCACGCCGGTGGCGAGCAGCACGAATCGCAGGGGCGCTCCGTCGAAATTCCTGGCGAACCAAAGGATCAGGCCCCAGCCGAGGAGCGCGTCGCCGAAGAAGCGCGCCATGAGCTCCGACGTCGGCGTATTCTGCGTCCCGTAGACGCTGCCCAAAGCCGCGGGCGCCACGAGAAATCCGACGCCGAAAGCCACAGCCAAAATGGCGAGAATGGCAAGAAAGATTTTCACTGACATGACGACCCCCCGGTTTCGCGGCGATAAATCGCCGAAAAGAGCGGACGCGCCGTCCGCTTGGAGTCAACTTTGAGTTGAAAGTGGGGTTCCCGAGATTCGGGTTTGCTCCGGCATTGGCGAATGGCTGGGGATTGGCTAAATCAAGCGCATGACCGCCGTCCCGAAAAAAACCGCCATTGCGCATCCCGACGGATTGCGTCGCTGCCCCTGGCCAGGCTTCGACCCGGCTTATCTCGCCTATCACGACGAGGAATGGGGCGTTCCCGAATTCGATTCCCGCGCCTTGTTTGAAAAACTGGTCCTCGACGGTTTTCAGGCGGGCCTCTCCTGGATCGCGATACTGCGCAAGCGCGACAATTTTCGCCGCGCTTTCGATTTTTTCGATCCGCAAAAAATCGTCGCTTACGACACGGCGAAGATTGATGGCCTGATGGCCGACGCCGGCATCGTTCGCAATCGCGCCAAAATCCTCGGCGCCGTCGCTTCGGCGAGCGCCTATCTCGAAATCGAGGCGCAGCAAGGCTTTGCCGATTTCCTTTGGGGCTTCGTCGACGGCCGGCCGGTCGTCAACCGCTTTATCGCAACATCCGAGGTTCCGGCGGAGACCCCGCTTTCGCAAACGATCGCACGCGAACTGAAGCGGCGGGGATTCAAATTCTGTGGCCCGACCATCGTCTACGCCTTCATGCAGGCGGTCGGAATGGTCAACGATCATCTTGTCGATTGTTGTCGTTACGAGGCCTGCCAGGCCGCCTTCGCCCGAATGGGTCGCACATGAACGGAAATACGCCGCCGCGCGCCTGGCAAAGGATGCTTTCGGGGCGCCGGCTCGACATATTGAATCCTTCGCCGCTCGATGTGGAGATCGAGGATATCGCCCACGGCCTGGCGCGCGTCGCCCGCTGGAACGGCCAGACGCGCGGAGGCGTGATTTTTTCGGTGGCTCAGCATTCGGTCGCGGTGGCGGAAATTCTCGGCCTGCTCGATCCCGCCGCCCCGGCGCGCTGGCGGCTGTTCGCGCTACTGCACGACGCTCCTGAATATGTCATCGGTGACATGATCTCTCCTTTCAAGGCGGCCCTAGGCGCCAGTTATTCTGAGGTCGAGTCGCGGCTGGCGCGAGCCATTTTGCAGCGCTTCTCCCTCAACCCGGAGCCTTCGGCGGCCCTCAGCCGGCTAACCAAACAGGCCGACCGCATTTCCGCCTTCTTCGAGGCGACGCTTTACGCTGGCTTCGACGAGCAGGAGGCGGCCAGATTATTCGGAGCGCCCGCCGTCGAATTGCGGCGCGTCGAGGATTTTCTTGCGCCCATGGCGCCCGATAGGGCGCAGGGGCTGTTCCTGACGAAATTTGACAGCTTTTTTGGGGGGCTCTGAATGGCGCGCCTTTATGTTTGTCCCCTCAGTAGGGTCGAGGAAGTCGTGACGACAACTGGCGCGGAAGCTCTGGTGTCGCTGCTCAGTCCGCCGCATGGGGTTTGGCGTCCCGCCTCGATCGCGGCCGAGCGCCATCTGGCGCTCGGAGTTTCCGACATTGTCGGAGCACAGGACGGCCAGGTGCTGGCGCAAGAGGCGCATGTCGAACGCCTGCTCGCCTTTCTCGATCGCTGGGAACGCGCGCGCCCGCTGGTCATACATTGTTACGCCGGAATCAGCCGCTCGCCCGCCGCGGCTTTCGTCAGTCTTTGCGCGCTGACGTCGCGACCGGAAATCGAAATCGCGAAAAATTTGCGTCGTCTTTCGCCTTCGGCTACGCCCAACGCACGTCTCGTCGCTTTGGGCGACGCCGTTCTGGCGCGGCAGGGACGGATGGTCGCCGCGATCGAATCCATCGGACGCGGCGTCGAGAGTTCCGAGGGCGAAGTCTTTTGCATGGAATTGGCATGAGTATAGTTCCTCGTCCTTCCGTTCCCTTCGAAATCGGCTTGACCGCGGCCATTGTCGCTGTGCGCGCCGATGCGCCGCTGATTCTGGTGGCGCGCGGCGCCGAGGGCGGCGGCGGGGCGGCGCTGCCCTCGGGCCCCTTCGACCCCGTGAATCACCGAACCTTCGAAATCGGCCTGCGCGCTTGGGTGACGAAACAGACCGGCGTGCCAGTCGGCTACGTCGAACAGCTTTACACATTTGGCGACCGCGGCCGCCATTCGCGGGCCGGCAGCCGCGACCCGCACGAGGTTTCCGTCGGCTATCTCGCCCTGACGCGCCTCGGCGACGAGGATTCGCCGATCGCGCCCGGCGCCGGCTTTCGCGAATGGTATCGCTTCTTCCCTTGGGAAGATTGGCGCCAAGGCCGGCCAAGCGTAATCGACTCGAACATCATGCCGGGCCTTCGCGCCTTTGTGGAGCGGGGAAAGGAGGCGGGCGCGGCGACGCATCGCCAAGGCCTGAGCCGGCTCGAAAGGGTGCGGCTTTTGTTCGGCGAGCAAGACGACCGGTTCGACGAGGAAAATGTCCTGGACCGCTACGAACTGCTTTACGAAGCCGGCCTTGTCGAGGAGAGCGTGCGCGACGGACGCAAGCCGGCGCCGGGATTTTCCGACCTGCCGCCGCTTGGCGAATGCATGCAGGCCGATCATCGCCGCATTCTCGCCACCGCCATGGGGCGGTTACGCGCCAAAATGAAATACCGTCCGGTGATTTTCGAGCTCATGCCGGAAAGTTTTACCCTCACAGCGCTGCAAACCACGGTCGAGGCCATTGCGGGCCGCCACTTGCACAAGCAGAATTTCCGACGCCTGGTCGAAGCCTCGGCCGCGGTCGAACCGACCGGGGAAATGACGCGCGCCACCGGCGGGCGGCCAGCGGCCCTGTTCCGCTTCCGCCGCGAAGTCTTGCGCGAGCGCCCCGCCCCCGGCCTTCGCGTCGGGATCAGGGGCTGAACTTGCGGCGGCGGGTTCAGCGGCCCTATATTGTTGTCCTGCTAACGAAAGACGGGATTTTGCCGTGAGCGCAGCCGCAGACGTCGCCAAACTGACCTTCGAGGCCGCCATGCGCGAGCTGGAGGAAATCGTCGCCGCACTGGAAAAGGGCAATGTCGATCTCGATAAATCCATCGCCCTTTATGAGCGCGGCGAAATCCTGAAGAAGCATTGCGACAGCCTGCTAAGAAACGCCGAAGCCCGGATCGAAAAGATCGTTCAGGGCGCCGATGGCGAGGTGAAAGGCGTCGCGCCGCTCGACGTCGAATAGGCCCATGTCCTCGCTCAACCCCGCGTCGGTTGACGCCGTCATCATCCCGCAGGCGCGGGACATTGGCGGCTTCGGCGTGCGTCGCGCTTTGCCGTCGGCGCAAAGGCGCATGGTGGGGCCGTTTGTCTTTCTCGATCACATGGGACCGGTCGATTTCGCCGCAGGCCACGGGATCGATGTGCGGCCGCATCCCCATATCGGTCTCGCCACCCTGACCTATCTGCTGGATGGCGAGCTTTTTCACCGCGATTCGCTAGGCAGCGCCCAAATCATCACGCCGGGCGCTGTCAATCTGATGGTCGCCGGGCGTGGAATCGTGCATTCAGAACGGTCGCCGCAGGATTTTCGCGCCGCAGGCGGCCGCATGGCGGGTTTGCAATGCTGGATCGCCTTGCCGCTCGCCTTCGAGGAGACGGAGCCGAGTTTCGAACATTACGAACGCGCCGATCTGCCGCTGCTGAATGGCAAGGATTTTCGCCTGCGCCTGGCCATTGGGGCGCTTCAGGGCCTGCGCGCGCCGGTGAAAAGCTTCTCTCCCTGTTTTTTTGCGGATATCGATCTTGCGGCAGGCGCGGAATTCCTTTTGAGCGCCGAACATGAGGAGCGCGCGCTTTATCTCGTTTCCGGCGAGGTTGAGATCGACCGGGGGATATTCGAGGCGGGGCAGCTCGTCGTCCTGCGCCCTGGCGAGGAAATCGCCTTACGGGCGCGGACGCCAAGCCGGTTGGTCGCGCTCGGCGGAGACGTTTTGCAAGGGCCGCGCTTCGTCTGGTGGAATCTCGTCTCCTCCAGCCGCGAGCGCATCATCGCCGCCCGCGCGGATTGGGTCGCTGGCAGATTCAAGACCATAGAGGGAGATCCCGAATTCATTCCAGCGCCGGAGCTGAAGGCTTTATGACTCTGCATCAAACGATTCTTTCCGCCCGCGCTCCCGCCAAGATCAATCTGACCCTCCATATCGAAGGGCGGCGGCCCGACGGCTATCACGAATTGCAGAGTGTGGTCGCCTTCGCCGGCGCCGGCGATTTCCTGACCTTCCGACCGGGCGAAAATTTCGCCTTGACCCTGGAAGGGCCGACGGCGATCGAGGCCGGCGACGGAGGGGACAATCTCGTCGCCCGCGCCGAAAGGGCATTGCGCGCTCAAAAACGAGACCTGCGCTCTGGCGCGTTTCATCTGGTGAAACGGCTGCCGGTTGCGGCGGGGATAGGCGGCGGCTCTTCGGACGCGGCGGCGGCGCTGCGCCTGCTGGCCCAGGCCAATTTCCTACCCGCTGACGATCCGGCCCTCTTCGCCGCCGCGCGCCTGACCGGCGCGGATATCCCGGTCTGCCTCGATCCTCGCGCGAAAATGATGGGCGGAATCGGTGAAAAGCTCGGCCCGCCGGTCAAATTGCCGCCACTCTTCGCCGTCCTGGTCAATCCCCGCAAAATGGTGGAAACGCGCGAGGTGTTTCACAAGCTCGGTCTGAAACCCGGCGAAAAATTCGGCTTCGGTCCACATCCGCCGATCACCCCCGATATGGATTTTGAGACGCTTTTGCGTACGCTGAAAAAGGGCCGCAACGATCTCGAGGACGCGGCCTGCGTCATCGCCCCGGTCATCGGGCATGTGCTTTCCGTGCTGAGCGGGGCGCGGGGCTGCCGGCTCGCGCGCATGTCTGGGTCGGGCGCCACTTGTTTCGCTTTGTTCGAGACCTGTCGCCAAGCCGGTGCGGCCGCGCGGGTGATCGCGCGCGGGCATCCTGATTGGTGGGTAAAGGCGACGCTATTACGTTAAGCGTGAGCGCTCAATTCTTCGTGAAGCCAAGCCCTCGCGTCGCCTTTTGCAACTTATTGGACGCTGCCGAAGGACAGATCTCGGCTGTAGGGCGGCGCCGGCACGCCGGCGATTCGGCTGCCCTGGCTCACAGGGCCCCCCGGGAAAAGTTCATAGAGGCGCTTCAGGCCGCCGCGCGTCCAGAAGGGCTCTTCGAGCGCCTTCGTCAACTTCGTCCCCGTCATGCTGTGGCCATGCAAAGTATAATGATTGCGAAGCAGATGAACGACTTCCCAATGTTCGGGGGTCATTTCAATGCCTTCCTGCCCCGCGATATTGCGGGCGATTTCTTCCGACCAGGGCGGGAGATCCGACATCTCCGCCCTCGGCTCGAGATGCTGGGCTTCTGGCATAGCAGTGGTTTTATTTACGTTGGACATGGGGTTTCCTCCACCCGCTCACCTCAATCTTTGAAACGTAGGAGCGAAGTCAAAGCCTCGCAAGAGACGGAGCGGGCTCGGCATGACCGACGACGCGCAGCAGGCCCGGCGTCGCGCCGCGAAAGGCGCGCTCGACCGCATCGACTGCCGCGTGGGTGGCGGCGACTGAAAGCGCGGGATCGACGGTGGCGTGGAAATTGACGACCATACCCTCTTCGGTCATGCGGGCGCGCACGTCGTGAATGTCCTGCACGACGCCGCCCTCCCGCGCCACTTTGCGCAAGGCGTCGGAAACGGCGGTCAACATGGCGGCGTCGACATCATGGCCGGTCAGGGCGTGGCCCTGCAATGGCTCAACATGGCTTTCGACTTCCATTTCCGCGCCGATCTCGGCGCGAATGTCGTCCTCAAGCGCCGAAGCGATTTCATGCGCCGCGCCGTTGGACATGGCGCCGTCAATTTCGAGATCAAAGGCAATGCAGTCCCTATCGCCTAGGTGATGAACAAAAACGTGATGCACGGCAAGCTTCTTGCGCGCCGCGATCAACATGACGCGCTCGGTCAAGGTCTCATCGTCGAGAGCGCGCGGCGCGGCGGTGACGCTCACTTGAGTCTCCGGCGAGGCCTCGGCGACGCGCGCGCGCACGTCCGCCTCGATCTCGGCGACGCGATCGAGCGGCAGTGAGCGCGCAACGGCTATGCCAACTTCGCCGACGACAAGCGGACCATTGGGACGCAGTTTGATATCTTCCACCGACACCACGCCCGGCGTCCGGACGATAACGGCGCGCAGCTTTTCGCTTAAGCCTTGCGGCGCCGTGTCGAGCAGATTGTCCAGCGTTTGCCGACCGAGATGGAAACCGGCAAGCCCGATGAAGAGAGCGACGCCGGCGGCGGCGAGCGCGTCGCCTTGTTGGAAGCCGTAGGCGTTGCCGATCAGGCCGATCAAAACAAGAATGGAAGAGAGGAGATCGCTGGCGAAATGAAGAGAATCTGCGGCGAGGGCATGGCTGCCGGTCTTTTTCGCCACGGCGCGCAACGTCAGCCAGCGGGTCAGGTCGACGGCGATGGAGACGCCGAGCACCGCGAAAACCGGCCAACTGGTGTCCACCTTTTCCCCGCCCTGCCATAGCCGGTGAACCGCCGCCACCAGCACATAACAGGCAAGCCCCGCTAGCAGGCCGGTTTCGGCCAAGGCGGCGAGGGATTCAAACTTGGCGTGACCATAATGGTGATGTTCGTCGGCCGGCTTGTTCGCTTCGCGAACCGCGAAATAGGTGAGAATGGTTGCGCCGGTGTCGAGCGCGTTATGGCCGCTTTCCGACAGAAGCGCCAGCGAGCCGGAGAATAGGCCCGCCGCCAATTTGCCGAGCGTCAGCACCGCGCTGGCGAATATCGAGCTGAGGGCGACCTTTTCCTTGAGCGCCTTGGAATCGGTCACGAGATACACCCCCCTTGCCGAACTGGATTACCAGATCGGCGCACTTTTCGGCAAGTTTTCACGCGGCAGGAGCCAATTGGCCGCGCAAATGGTATGAAACGGTGATGGACTAAAGGAGGCTGGTCTTGCGCTATCTTCATTCGATGATCCGCGTCGGCGATCTCCGCGCCGCACTCGATTTTTTCGTCGGCAAATTGGGCATGGTCGAAATCCGCCGGCAGGACAATGACAAAGGCCGCTTCACGCTGGTCTTTCTAGCCGCGCCGGGCGACGCCGCGCCCGCCGCAGCCGCTCATTCGCCCCTGCTGGAACTGACTCATAATTGGGACGAAAAGGATTATGCTGGCGGCCGCAATTTCGGCCATCTCGCCTATGAGGTCGATGACATTTACGCGACTTGCGAACGGCTGGCCAAAGCGGGAATTGTCATCAACCGGCCACCGCGCGACGGCCGCATGGCCTTTATCCGCTCACCTGACGGCATTTCCATCGAGTTGCTGCAAAGAGGCGCGGCCATGCCGATTGAGGAGCCCTGGGCCAGCGCGCCTAATGTTGGGAGCTGGTGATGGCGAGGCCCGACGGCGCGGAATGTAAAGCGCGCGAAAAAATCGTCGCCGCCTGCCGCGCTATGAACGCGCAACATTTCAATCAGGGCGCGGCCGGCAATATTTCGCTGCGTTTGGGCGAGGCCATGCTCATCACGCCGAGCGGCGTCGATTACGATGACTTGGCGCCCGAGATGATCCTGCGCATGGATCTGACCGCAGAAGCGCCGGCGCGGGACCGCAAGACCGGTCTCGCGGCATCGAGCGAATGGCGCTTTCACCGCGATATTCTGCGCTCCCGCGCCGATGTTGGCGCTGTGGTCCACGCGCATGCGCCCTATGCGACGGTTCTATCCATGCTGCGGCGACCGATTCCGGCCAGCCATTACATGATCGCCGCTTACGGAGGCGTCGAGATTCAATGCACCGATTACGCGCCCTTCGGCACGCAGGAACTGTCCGATCTCGCCTTGCGCGGGCTGGGCGACCGTCAAGGAGTGCTGCTCGGCAGCCACGGCATGATCGCGGTCGGTCCCGACCTCAAACGCGCGATCTGGCTGGCGGGCGAGCTGGAAACGCTGGCCAAGCTTCATTATCTCGCCTGCCTTGCGGGCGCGCCGGTCATTCTGCCTGAAGCGGAAATATTGAGTTTGAAGGAGAAATTCGCCGCTTACGGCCCCGGCGCCGACAAAAAGAGTTAATAAAGGGTTAACCCGCGCAAAGAAACTGCGCAAAAAAGCGTCATTCTCACGGGAATGTGATTCGGTGGCCACCGACCGGCTTGCTATCCTTCCGTTGTTTCCGAAGCCGTAACATTTTGAACCCGCGTTTCCACGAGACGCCCGAGCTTGGCGAATTGCGTCGGGCTTGGCGCGCAAGATCGAACACGGAGAAATTCATGCGATCGACAGAATTGTTCCGATCCTGCGTCAACGAGCATGTCGCCGCCGCGGCCATGGCCTGCATCGGCGGCGCTTTGCAAAAGCGAGTCGCGGTTGCGGCGCGGCGGGCAGGTCTAACTCCCGGCGCGTATATCGTGCGCCTTGTCGCCGAATATGATCGCAAGGCCAGCCCGAACCGCCGCAACAGTCTTGAGATGGAAATGTTTCGCCAAGACATGCCAATTCTCGCCGGTTTGCGGCAGGTGGTCGAATCGGGACTGGAAGACGCTCGGGACGCCGACGCCTCCCATGCAGAAGACGGCGATTTGGCGGCCAAGGCCGAAGCCTATTTGCGGGACGCGCGGGCGGCGTTCATGCGGATGGGGACGACGCCCAAAAGCCTCTACACATGACATGGCTTGATGGCGCCTTTCGGGGCGCTTTTTTTTGCTTCTTCCATCGGGCGGCAAGGCGGCCAATGATGCATTTTCCGCTGTATTTGAGGACGCGCCCGGAAAGTCGCGGACGAGCTTCGTCAATTACGCTGAACTCCATGTGAAGCAGGGCGCGTGTTTGATGCCTACGACGGTTCAGGAAGAATTGGTTCGACTTTCCGCAGCGACGACGACCCCCGAGACTTTTGACCCGACATTTTCGCCCGATTCGAGGCTCCGTAAGCACGCCAAATCGGGTTTACGCGTGACTGAACTGCGTCAGGGACGGTTGTCTTTGACGCAATGGGGTCATCGGTCGGTATAAGCTACGCATTAAACTTCATTTCTTTGCGCGCATAGGCAGCGCTCGTGGAGCTGTAGCCCTCTTCATTCATTCGGCGCAAAAACCGTCGAATGGCTCAGCGAAGACGCCGTCGTCGCCTTTGACTGCCACGAGAAGTCGCGTGTCGCGCCGCGCCGATTGGCCCACAGACTGCGGTCGCGGGTCTCCGTCGGCTAAACCGGTTCAAAGATTCGCGCCGAGGCCCTAAACTCTAGCTGAAAGCAAACTGGCGCGGCCGAAACTTGCGCCCATTTTGCTGCGATCGGAGGTCCGACGATGGATCCGCAAAACCCGCTGCTCGCGGACTGGAGCACCCCTTTTGGCCTGCCTCCTTTTGACAGGATAAAACCGGAGCATTTCCGTCCGGCTTTCGAGGCGGCCATGAAAGAGCATAGCGACGAAGTCGACGCGATTGCAAAGAATTCCTCAATTCCAAACTATAAGAATACAGTGGATGCGCTCGAACGCGCGGGACAAAAATTGACTTTAATTTCCAGCGTCTTCTGGAATCTTGTTTCGACCGATTCCACCGAAGAATTCCGCGTGATCGAAAGGGAAATTTCGCCTGTTTTGGCGCGCCACTACGCGGCCATTTCGCTGAACGCCAGACTGTTTGCGCGCCTCGCCGCCTTGTATGACCAGCGGGCGGTGCTGGACATGACCGAGGAACAGGCCCGCCTCCTTGAACTGACCTACAAAGGCTTTGTTCGAACCGGAGCTTTGCTGGAGGGGGCCGAGCGCGCCCGCTATGCCCAAATCGTTGAAGACTTGGCCGGGCTCGAAGCACAATTTGCTCAGAATTTGCTCGCCGATGAATCCGACTTCGTCATGGAGTTAGACGAAGCCGATCTTGCTGGTCTTCCAGTCGACGCCAAATCCACCGCCGCCCAAATCGCCGCCGAGCGGAAAACAACTAAGCCCTATGCCTTGACCCTGGCGCGATCGAGTGTCGAGCCATTCCTCAGCCACGCAGAGCGACGCGATTTGCGCGAGGACCTGTTCAACGCCTGGATTTCCCGTGGCGCTCATGTCGGACCGACGGACAACCGCCCCCTCATGACCGAGATCATGCGACTGCGACAGGAGAAGGCGCTGCTGCTTGGCTACGCCAATTTCGCTCAATACAAGCTGGAGCGGACCATGGCGGCTGTCCCGCAAGCCGCGCTCGAACTGCTAGAGCGGGTTTGGCGTCCCGCGCGCGCCAAGTCTCGGGAAGAGTGCGAAAAACTTCAGGCGATCGCCGATCTGGGAGGCGCCAATTTCGAGATATCAGGGCACGATTGGCGCTACTACGCCGAAAAGCTGCGCCGCGAATGCTACAATCTCGATCAGGCTGAGCTTTCGGCCTATTTTCGGCTCGACCGCATGATCGAAGCAGCTTTCTATTGCGCTGAACGATTGTTCGGTTTGCGCTTCATTCGACGGGACGACTTGCCCGTATATCATCCCGACATTCGCGGCTACGAGGTGGTCGACACCGAAGATAAGCACGTCGCGATATTTCTCGGTGATTATTTCGCCCGCAGTTCTAAAAGGTCCGGCGCGTGGATGTCTAATTTCCGCGGCCAGAAGAAACTTGATGGCGAGGTTCGTCCCATTGTTCTCAATGTTATGAACTTCCCAAAGCCATTGCCAGATTGTCCCGCTTTGCTGACAACGAACGAAGTCCTGACGCTATTCCACGAATTCGGCCACGCCTTGCACGGCATGTTGTCCGACGTTGTTTATCCCTCAATGAGCGGGACAGCGACTCCAACCGATTTCGTGGAATTTCCATCGCAAATGTACGAACATTGGGCGCTGCAACCCGAAATTTTGCAGCGTTTCGCCCGACACTGGCAAACTGACGCCCCCATCCCGGCCGAAATGATCGAACGCATCACCGCCGCACGACATTTCAACCAGGGATTCGCGACGGTCGAATTTTGCGCCTCGGCCTATGTCGACTTTCTGCTTCATTTGCGACCGGACCCACCGCATGACATTCAGGGGGCCGAACAGGAAATTTTGCGCGAGATCGACATGCCGTCGCAGATCGTCCCGCGCCACGCGGCTTCGCATTTTTCCCATATTTTCGCTGGCGACGGCTATGCGGCTGGCTATTACAGCTATTTATGGTCGGAAACGCTTGACGCTGACGGTTTCGCGGCATTCGAGGAGGCAGGCGACCTCTTCGATCCCGTGATCGCGACGAAATTGCGCGACTATGTTTATGCCGCTGGCAATCGACGCGACCCCAATGAGGCTTTCGCTCTATTTCGCGGGCGGCCGCCACGGGCCGACGCCGTCATCCGCAAGAAGGGCTTGGCGTGACGACAAAATTATTGCACTGCGAAAAAGGGGCTGGCAAAAGAATAGGCTTGAGCCTCCCACATTTCGTCCGTCACATCGCAGCAGGAGCCATGGATGACGCAGGCCGCGCAAACGATCGCCAGTGAGAATTTTTTTGAACTGGGTCTTGAGGCTACCCACGCGATCGAAGCTTTATATGACGACGCCGTGGCGACCGTTCGGGAGAAGGTCAGCGAAAACGGCAAATTGTCCGCGGCACTGATCGAAAGCGAACAACATGCCGCTCACGGGCTCGCCTGGTTCGCCACTTACGTCGAATCCGTGCGGGAAATGATCGCTTACGCCGAACGCATGCGAAGCGAAGGCCGTTATGGCGAGACCGAGCAACTCTTGACCCGCATCGGCGTCGGCGAATATCTCGCGCAAATCTTCGGCGGCATTCCGATGAGCCAGGGCGAATTCGTCCGCTTGTCGGACTTCGGCTTGACCACCGAGGCTGTCGCCTCTCGCCGTGTCGCCGCAATAGACGCCCTGATCGCCAGCGGCAATACGGTCGCCAATCGGGCGCGGCTCGTTGACCTGATCGATCACGCGGAAGCCTCCGCCACAGTTGGCGCGCCCGGCCTGGACGAGACATTGGAGGCCATTCGCGAGGAAATCCGCCGATATGCGGAAGCGGAAGTCGTGCCTCACGCCCATGAATGGCATTTGAAGAACGCATACATTCCGCTCGAAATCATTCAGGGACTCGCCGATCTTGGCGTGTTCGGCATGACCATACCCGAAGAGTTCGGCGGAATGGGACTTGGGAAAGTAGCGATGTGCGTCGTGACCGAGGAGTTGTCGCGCGCTTATATTGGCGTCGGCTCACTCGGCACCCGCTCGGAAATCGCTGGCGAACTCATTTTGTCGGGCGGCACGCAGGCGCAAAAAGAAAAATACCTGCCGAAGATCGCATCGGGCGAGATCTTGCCGACCGCCGTCTTTACCGAACCAAATACTGGCTCCGACCTTGCCTCGCTGCGGACCCGCGCCGTCCGCGAAGGCGACAATTATATCGTAAACGGCAACAAGACCTGGATCACGCATCCGGTCCGCGCGGATTTGATGACCGTCCTCGCTCGCACCAACCCTAGCGAACCGGGATATAGGGGCCTGTCCATGCTGCTCGCCGAAAAGCCGCGTGGCGACGATCAAAATCCCTTCCCCGCCAAAGGCATGTCGGGCGGCGAAATCGAGGTTCTCGGCTATCGCGGCATGAAAGAATATGAAATCGCCTTCGACGGTTTTGAAGTTCCTGCGGAAAATCTGCTTGGCGGAGTCGAAGGACAAGGATTCAAGCAACTGATGCAAACTTTTGAAGGCGCCCGGATCCAAACGGCCGCTCGCGCCGTGGGCGTGGCGCAATGTGCGATGGAACTCGCGCTGCGCTATGCGAAGGAGCGTATTCAATTCGGCAAGGCCCTGATCAATTTCCCGCGCGTCGCCGATAAGATCGCGACGATGGCGGTGGAGGTGCATATCGCGCGTCAGATCACTTATTTCGCCGCCCGCGCGAAAGATGAGGGCAAACGTTGTGATCTCGAGGCCGGGCAGGCGAAGCTGCTTGGCGCCCGCGTCGCTTGGGCGGCGGCGGACAACGCCCTGCAAATTCACGGCGGCAATGGCTTCGCCTTGGAATATCCGGTTTCCCGCGTCCTTTGCGACGCCCGCATCCTGAATATATTTGAAGGGGCGGCGGAAATTCAGGCGCAGGTCATCGCCCGTCGCCTCCTCGAAAATGCGGCGTGACGACAGACCTCGTAAGCGCTGAAGAATTCAAGGGGCGCCAACTGTTTACGTGAACTGAGGGCGAGATTCGCGGAAATCGCCTCTTACTATCGGGCATAGAAGATGGCCGTTCGTATCCGCGCCAGCGGCCACTGACGCCGCCGGACGCCTTTGCTTCCGACGATTCAGAGGCAAGGGTCAAGCGTATCAATCGCCTGATCCGGACGAGGTTATCGGCTCTCCGATCAATCGATATAAGTTTGACGCCGCCGAAAAAGGTCCTCGACGTTCCGCGCAGCCGAGGATCTCTACAACTAAAATCCGCCCTTCCAAGGCTATGGTCAGTATATTGCCGGCGCCGACCAATTTGGCGGGCTGTTCAATCCTTTTACCGTCGACCCGCACATAACCACGCACGATCAGTTCCACGGCCAAAGGACGGGTTCTTACGATCCGAGCGAACCAAAGCCATTTATCGAGTCGCTGGCGTGAGGTCGCGGCAGACATCCAGTCGTCTCGACTTTCATGCGGACCGGAATTGCGCCAAGATCGATTTTGCCTTTTGACGCAGTCGCAGGCGAAATTGTTCGCGATGCACCGCCGTACTGAACGACTTACCCGCGTCTCCGCGCAGCGAGACCATTACGTCCGCCACGCGCAAACGCCCGCGCCAAATTTGGTCGATCATCGGATGGTCGGCAACGGCGCAGGAATCGGCCGACAAAACGCCTGTCTCGCCCAGGAGTCGGTCGGTCATGTCCAGAGTGAGCAAGACACCCGGCGAAGCAAAGCCAAGTCCTTCGTCATAGGCGGTTTTCCAAAAATAGGCTGTATTCCCGCTCAACAGGACAATGTGGCCCGCGACCATGCGGCCATCAAACGCGAGCCAATATACCCGACACTTACCTTCCAGTCCCATGCCGCGCGTCATGGCGCGCAGAAACGTCGCACGTCGGGCGTCGATCAAGAAGGCGCCACCCCGGCGTCCCTTCCAACCCATCGACTCGAGCGCCATGAACGCCTCAATTCGATCACGCAGGTCCGCTCCCTGCTCGGCCACGCCAAAGCTTAACCGCCCCAATTCGCTCAAGCGGCGAAACTGCCGCAGCAGTTCTTTTTTCTTCTTGGTCGCGATCAAATCCACAGACTTAACGCCCTCGGCCGCCGCGTCGAGAGCCGCGCGATCATGCTGCGTCACGATGCTGAGGGGACGGCGGCGCTCGCTGGCAAATTGGCGCAATAACGCGAAAATCGGCCCCGACTTGTCTATTCGAGGAAAAGCCAGACTATGAATATTCGGGTAACGATCGCCAAGCCATTTGAAAATCTGCTCGATAACGGGGCGCGCTTGCGCCCTGTCCAACAAGGGCGCGCCGGAGCAACAATAATCGTGAACCCAAGTCTTGACGGTCCCGCCAAAAAGACTTCGCTGTGAAACCAGCGGCCAAACCCCGACGAGTCTCACGTCCGTCTCCCCGCCTCCATTCTCCCAAACAAAAAGAAAATCCGGGCGCGTGGTCCCCGAAATGTGGCGCGCCGCCGACAAGGCGAAAGACGGTTCATAGAATACATTTGGCTCAAGCGAGCGAGACGCCAAATCCATCCATTCGGCGACATGGTTTTGCGCTCCTTCGACGCCGAGGCATTCAATAGAATAACCGTCGCGCGACGGATGGCCCGCGCCGCGGACGCGCCAGGCAATAGGCGGCTGTCCGATATTGACGGACGCCTCGGGCGGCGCCCCCCTTAGGACGCGATTTGGAACCCAGAAACTATCGGCCAATTTGCTCAACTCCGACCGCTGGCGACGACCAAAATGGGACTCCTGGTTCACTATGACGCGGAAACCGCCGCAATTCGCCCGCTGGACGTATTAAGAAACAATTTGCGGGCCAACGCATCCGCTCTCACGTACCCCGCAAGAGAACTTGAACGCGTCGAACCGCAAATTATCGAATAAATATCGAAATCAACAAGCGGCGCGCTTCGTCGCTCGCTCGTATCCTTAACGTCATATTAGCGTAAGAGCCCGTCCAGACTCGGCTTTAGCGGATTTGTCGCGAGCGCTTGCGCATCGGCGGCGCCCACCGCAATTTGCCCGGCGAATGCAGAATAGAGGCCCTCGACGAAATTTGGATCCAAATCCTTCACGATGAAGACAATGCGTGTCCGATGGTCTGAATCGGGCCACGATTCGAGGCGCACAGGCGGGTGAAATATGTGCTGTACCCCATGGATAACCAAAGGACGCGACAAGTCATCGGCCAACGCGATAACCCCTTTTATCCTTAAGAGGTTTGGCCCGTGCGCGCTTCGCAGCATTTCCAGAAAGAGATTGCAAGCGGAAAGAGCCAGCGCCGATTCGCTGACGAGACAAAAGCTACGAATGGCCTCTCCGTGCCGATTGATTTCCGCCCTTTCATTTTCGACCGCATGGGCGTGGACTTCGTCGTGCTCGTGAACGTGGTCGTGGCCGCAAGCGATGCTTTCTCCCTGACCGGGCGACCTCCGCTCCAACAATAATTTCTCTATGTTGAGCCAGTTCGCAACCTGCGGCGATTTCGTTGAAGGGTCAAATAGCCCTGCATCCAGCAAATTCTTGACGTCAAAGTCGTGCGAATTATCCAACAACCGCGCCGTCGGATTCAGTTTTGCCAAACGCGTGAAGAGGCGCTCCCGCCTGTGTCGCAAATCTTCCGAGTTTATCAAATCGGATTTTGAAACCACGAGACGATCAGCGATCGCCGCCTGTTTTAGCGCTTCCGGGTAGTTTTCCAGCGTCTCGGCGCCGTTGATCGCATCTACCACAGTAACCACGCCGTCGAGCCGGAAGCGCAAAAGCAAATAGGGATGGCTCATAAACGTATGAAGGATGGGCGCAGGATCGGCGAGACCCGTCGTTTCGATGATAACTCGGTCGAATTCCCCTAGGCGACCGTTGTCACGCTCGCGTAAGAGGTTTTCCAACGCATCAATCAGCTCGCCGCGAATTGTGCAACACAGACAGCCGGAGGCCATCAAGATCATATCGTCATCAATTTTTTTTACGAACAAATGATCGAGGCCGATATCGCCAAATTCGTTAATGAACACTACCGCTCTGGCTAATCTTGCATCAAGAAGCAAGCGATTGAGCAGCGTTGTCTTCCCTGCGCCAAGAAATCCCGTGACAATCATAACAGGTATTGGCGCGGGGGCGCGACGTTCGTCAGTCAGCGATGCGTTCAATTTTTCGTCGCCTTGCTACCATCGTTGGCCTGACGTTTTTCAGGCGTAATATTTCTTGAAAATTGGCCACTCCTAGTTGAATGTTTGTGGTCTTCCTTAGAGATGTTGCTCTTCCGAGCGCGAGCTGATGCTTTGTATTTCGTCTTATGTTTGTAATGATGTCTGGACGCCTTGCTTCTATGCCTGGCGGTGGTTGCGTGATTGCGCGGATGGTGCGCTTTCGCCTTCGGCTTTACGGGCGGGGCATAAGCGATGAGGCCAATCGGCGTGTTTGGCGGTCGCGGCCCGGCGACCGGCCCTTGATAACCTGGCGCCGGTCCGACAAAAACCCGAACCGGATCAAAGGTTGGCCGAGGCAGGGCGGCTATCCTTGCTCCCTCGTCAGGTTGAGACTTTTCCGCCGCGCCGCCAGTTGACCGCATCGCCGCGCTAAAATACTCATTTTCGGCTCGAATGAAGGCTTTCCTCCCGCGCCAATTGCAGATTTCGGGGTGCATATCGGGTGGCGCGCCGGCGATATCGGGCAAGTCTGAAGCCGGTTCGCCTAATCGTGGATCCGCAAAAGCGCGGTCTAACAAATCCGCCATATGCGCGGTCCGTATGCGCGCCGAGGCGTCGCCCATGATGACGGCGATGATCTGACGGCCGTTCCGCGTAGCGCTTGCGACCAAGTTGAAGCCGGACGCGCACGTATAGCCCGTTTTCATACCATTGGCGCCCGGATAGCGTCCGATCAAGCGATTGTAATTTGGGATTACGCGATCGCCTAGCTTCATCGCCCCGATGGAAAAAAGATTGGCGTGTTCCGGAAAGGTCAAGAGCAGGGCGCGGCCGAGAATCGCCATATCCCTCGCGGAACTGAAATGGTTCGGATCGGGGAGGCCATTGGGATTGTCGAAATGCGAATCACGCATTCCGAGCGCCTTGGCCGCATTGTTCATCTCCGCGGCGAATGCTTCGACCGAACCCGAAACGCCTTCGGCCACCGTCACAGCCACATCATTGGCGGACTTGACCATCAGCATTTTCAGGGCGTTGCCGAGGGTGACCTCGGTGCCGGGAGCAAAACCCATTTTGGACGGCGGCATGCGGGCGGCGCGAGCGCTGACAACCAACGGCGTGTCCAAGGTCAACCGTCCCTGCCGTACGGCCTGAAGAGCCACATAAACCGTCATCAATTTGGTTACTGACGCGGGAAACCAACGATGCGTCGCGTTTCTTTGCGCGATGACTCTCCCACTCGCCTCATCTATCACGATAAATGGCGTCGCTATATGACGTATGGGGGGAGCGATCCTATGAACTGTGGGGCGTTTTTTCCGTAGATGTTTTCGAGCGGCTGCGGCTGGATCAGCGACGCCAAGAACAAGCTGCAGCGAAAGCACGAAGATAGCGGAGGCCCATATTCGTCTCCAAATATGAAACTGACCCACAGAGATGATCATCTTTTGCCCATTCATTCTAAGATCCAAAATCTTTATCCGCCTGGAAACATTCCGCAAGCAACACCGCTTCTGGCCGATCCCTTTCCAATAATGAAGACCGTCGCTAGCCGGTCTTCAGTTTGCGTTTGGGGCGTGTGTCGCTGAATTGCAGAGCCGCCGTGCGCCGGCCTTGAGACGGTCTCGAGCATGAACGCCGATGCGGCGAAATCATGGCGAGAATATTTCATCGTTCTCCCGGCGCCCGCGCCTCCAAAGCAAGGG
Source organism: uncultured Rhodoblastus sp. (assembly GCA_964425315.1). Classification (GTDB taxonomy): domain Bacteria; phylum Pseudomonadota; class Alphaproteobacteria; order Rhizobiales; family Beijerinckiaceae; genus Rhodoblastus. Next base: position 7,399 of record CAYRNB010000024.1, on the reverse strand, counting down.
CGTGAACGCCCGCCGCGAATTCGTCGGCCAATACGCCATTAACGGCGCGATGACGCTCGACCCGGCTCTTTCCGCTGAATTCCGCGGAAACAATTCGCACGCGGAAATGGGTTTCGCCGCCGTGACCCGCGCCCCCTTCATGCACGACATGGCCGGCGTGCTGTTGCGATTCGTCGATTACCTGCAAGCTTTCCGGCGCAAAGGCGGCGGAAAGCTTTTCCGCAATTCTCTCGCGGACAGTCTGCTTACCCGATTCAGCCATGTTTTTCTCTCCCTTGCGGCGAGGAGCCCAGCAGTGAGGCTGTCAAGCATTTTAATCGACAACGCGTTCTTGCTCCCAGCCCCTGAACGAACATATTGTGCGTACCATGAATCTTAACTCGCCCCTATTCGACCGCATCAGGACGCGACGCGACGCAACTTCGACGGAGGCGCGACGTTCGGCGCTGCGGTGTCAGTATCCCGGATGTCAAGCGACCGGAGAATTTCGGGCGCCGATGGGAAGGTTGCGTGAAGGCCAATATTTTTTTTTCTGCTTGGACCATGTTCGGGAATATAATGCGGCATACAACTATTTTAATGGAATGACTGATGAAGCCGTAATGCTTTATCAAAAGGACGCGACGACCGGTCATCGTCCGACATGGAAAATGGGCGCCAATCGGCCGCATGCGACCACATTCGGGATGCGCGATCCTTTCGCCATGAAAGGAGCGAAGCCGACCCCTGATCATGCGACCCAATCGCCGAGACACGGCGTTGTTGCGCGCAAGGCGCTTCACGTCTTGGGACTTGACGACAATGCCGGAGCGCCCGAAATAAAAGCTCGCTACAAGGAATTGGTCAAACGCCTGCACCCCGACGCCAATTGCGGCGATCGCTCCAATGAGGACAGGCTGCGAGAAATCATCAATGCATACAATGTATTGAGGTCATTTCGCGCTGTCTGAGTCGCCGATGTGGCGAAATATGGCCAACCTCGTGCATAACGTGCGATGGCGCCCCTTGTGAGCTTTCCCCGCGAGAGGCTATCGTCGAAAGGGGAATGCGCGCAAGCTCTGAGCTCGGGCGCAATAAATTGTATGAGTCCGCCGATGTCATGCGCTCCGACGACCGGGTCACGTCGTCGACGAACAGGATAGACCGCGCGGAGACGGAGGTCAGATGCAAGTTTCGCTTTCCAGCGCGCCGGTGAGTGGTTTGCCGGACAAAACGATTTCGGTGCGCGAGGTCTTTGGCATCGATTCGGATATGAGCGTTCCCGCTTACTCCGAGCAAGACGAGCATGTGCCAGAGCTTGATTCGGATTATTTGTTCGATCGCACGACAACGCTTGCGATTTTGGCTGGGTTTGCATTCAACAGACGCGTCATGATCACGGGCTACCACGGGACCGGAAAGTCGACCCATGTCGAACAGGTCGCCGCCCGTCTGAACTGGCCGTGTGTGCGCGTCAATCTTGACAGTCATGTCTCGCGCGTCGACCTCGTCGGCAAAGACGCCATCGTGCTGCGCGAAGGCAAGCAGGTCACGGAATTCCGTGACGGCATGCTACCTTGGGCGTTGCAAAACAACGTCGCGCTCTGTTTCGATGAATATGACGCGGGCCGACCCGATGTTATGTTTGTTATTCAGCGCGTTCTTGAAGTTTCCGGGCGCCTGACCTTGCTCGACCAAAATCGGGTCATCAGGCCGCATCCGGGGTTTCGCCTTTTCGCCACAGCCAACACGATTGGTCTCGGCGACACTTCTGGTCTTTATCACGGCACCCAGCAAATCAATCAGGGCCAGATGGATCGCTGGTCGATCGTCACGACGTTGAACTACCTTCCACACGACAAGGAAGTCGAAATTGTCGCGTCCAAGGTGAAGCATTTTCGCCAGAGCAAGGAAGGTCTCGATACGATCGGAAAAATGGTTCGCGTCGCCGACTTGACCCGCAATGCCTTCATGAGCGGGGATCTATCGACGGTTATGAGTCCGCGAACGGTTATCACCTGGGCCGAGAACGTTGAGATTTTCGGCGACATTGGCTTCGCTTTCCGTCTGACATTCCTTAACAAATGCGACGAACTCGAACGTCCTTTGGTGGCGGAATTCTATCAGAGGTCTTTTGGGAAGGACCTGCCGGAAAGCGCCATAAACGTTGCGTTAAGCTGAATTTAGCCGTCGCCGACGCAAATGCTTCGTCGGAAAACAAGGGTCTCGGGTGAGCTTCTCGAATCAAAAAGCTGCGGCGGCGCGCGAAGCGCCTTTGGAGCCGTTCAAACGCGCAATCGCCGGTTGTTTGCGCGCCATGGCCCAGGTTCCCGAGCTTGAAGTCGCTTATGTCACCGAAAAGCCTGGTGAGATTGGCGCGGTAGAACAAAACAGAGCCCGCCTTGTCGAGCCTGCGCGTCGGTTGAACGCGCGCGCCGCCGCGACGTTGCGAGGCCAAGCGGATTCGATCGCGTTGCGCCTGGCGTGTCACGACGCAACCCTGCATCGTCGTCTGGCGCCGACTGGGCGATTGGCGCGCGCCGTCTTCGATGCGATGGAACAGGCGCGCGTCGAAGCCATTGGCGCGCGTAGAATGGAAGGCGTGGCGCAAAACCTGACTGCAGCCTTGGAAGATCGATATGAACAGGGTCGTTTTGTCGCGATAAAGGAACGTTCGGATGCGCCCCTCGACGACGCCTTGGCGCTTATGGTCCGTGAAAGACTGACTGGCCTGCCACCGCCTCCCGGGGCGGCCCATCTAACTGAACTTTGGCGTGACGCCGTCGAAACGCAGGCGGGCGCTGATCTTGCGCGCCTCGAAGGCGTTCTCGACAATCAGCGATCCTTCGCAAAGCTCATACGCAGGATCCTTGCGGATCTCGATATGGCCGAGCTTGGCGAAACAGATCAGGATATGGAAGATGATCTAGGCGACGACGAAGAGCGGCGGTCGGACCGTTCGGATGAGGACGCGGAAGGGGAAAAGGAAGAAGCCGCCGAAGCCTTGTCAAGCGAACGTATCGAGGACGCGGAGGAAGAGATCGCCGGCGACGAATCGGCGACGGAAGAGGGCCCGCCCGGGGACAATCCAGACGGCATGGAAACCGGCGAAAGCGAGGAACCGGGCGCGCCGTTTCGATTTCCCAGTTCCAACGCGCCCGCTGCGAGCCGCGACTACCATGCTTACGCACCGCAATTTGACGAAATTGTCCGTGCCGAAGACTTATGCGACGCTGAGGAACTGGAAAGACTGCGTGCTTTCCTTGACAGACAGCTGCAGAAGCTTTCTTCGATTGTGGCGCGTCTGGCGAATCGACTGCAAAGACGGCTCATGGCGCAGCAAAATCGCGCCTGGGAATTCGACCTCGAAGAGGGAATGCTCGACCCCGCCCGCTTATCGCGCGTGATCGTCGATCCACAGACCCCCCTGTCCTTCAAACGGGAAAAAGAGGCTGATTTCCGCGATACCGTTGTTACGCTGTTGATCGATAATTCCGGTTCGATGCGTGGGCGACCTATCACCGTCGCCGCGACCTGCGCCGACATTTTGGCCCGGACCCTGGAACGTTGTGGTGTCAAGGTCGAAATTCTGGGTTTTACGACCCGTGCGTGGAAGGGCGGTCAATCGCGGGAAGCTTGGCTGCAAGCTGGCAAACCGCCAAACCCTGGTCGTCTAAATGATCTGCGCCATATTATCTACAAAGCCGCAGACGCTCCATGGCGACGCGCTCGGAAAAATCTCGGATTGATGATGCGCGAGGGCTTGCTCAAAGAGAACATTGACGGGGAGGCGCTCGATTGGGCTTACCGTCGGCTGCTCGGTCGACCCGAGCAAAGAAAAATATTGATGATGATTTCCGATGGGGCGCCAGTTGACGACTCCACTCTATCCGTCAACCCCGGCTCCTATTTGGAACGCCATCTCCGCCAAAAAATTGAAGAAATTGAAACACTACAAGCGGTCGAATTGCTTGCGATAGGCATTGGCCACGATGTCACGCGGTATTACCGACGCGCCCTAACCATTGTTGATGCCGAAGAACTTGGTGGAGCAATGACAGAGAAATTAGCCGAGTTATTTAGTGAGCAACCAAATTAAGCTGGCGCCACAGAACTCATCAACGCAGATATACTCATTGCAAGCGGTCCTTCCCAAAGATTTCAATTTTTGCTTCATAGTCCGCCTGCAGCCTTATCCACATTTCTAGCTGATCGGGCGTCTAGTTGATCGAGCGAATTATGGGAGCCACGCATCCGGCCTAGCAGAGCAAAAATTGAAATCTTTGGGAAGGACCGCTGGCTAGGAACGATCGAGTTTCGCCCCCGGGGCGCATGGAATGGCGAAAAGTTTCTCGGGCTTGCAAGAAAACGGCAAAAGCGCTAGCAAGCCACCCAATCGAGTCAATCGCCTGGCCGCCAGACTGGGCGCGGAGTGGGAAATGACTTACGTCGTCATCGAAAACTGCATTAAATGCAAATATATGGATTGCGTGGAAGTGTGCCCCGTCGATTGTTTCTACGAGGGCGAAAATATGCTCGTGATTCATCCCGATGAATGCATTGACTGCGGCGTTTGTGAACCGGAATGCCCGGCGGAAGCCATAAAGCCAGACACTGAGCCGGATCTCGAGAAGTGGCTTAGCCTGAACGCCGAATATGCGCAGTTGTGGCCAAATGTCACGATCAAGCGTGATGCGATGCCGGAGGCGAAGGAATTCGATGGGCGTCCTGGTAAACTTGAGGCTTATTTCAGTAAAAACCCCGGCCAAGGCGATTAGACACTTTTTCAATCCATAATGAAAACATTAGTGGCCACGCCGGGTTTCAAGTAGTATCCTGCTCGGATGATAGATGGCCTTTCGGGAAACGATGCAATTAACCATCGTAGTCGTGCTTTTTTGTGCGATTCAATATTTTTTTGATTCGCACGTTAATTTGTGGTATTTATCCAACTGAGGTCAGTCGGCTAAACGCAAGTCCATCGCTCGGTGACAGTCTATGCGGCTCCCGCTTCGGCGCGGAGCCTGTTTTTGCCTTAAGATCCAGAACCTTGACGCCATGAATATGGTTGCATGATTGGCTCTGGGTGTGTTGAGAGCGAATGCCGGATCAAGGCGGATGGCTTGAATGACCCGTGCGGCATGGCAGGGGTTTGGCCCTGATTAAGCCACGCGTGAGGATTCGAACGACCGCGAAGTGCGCGGTCCCACAAAGGTGAGTCAGTACAGCGGGAACTCCAACAGAGACATTTTTGGGATGCGCGCCGCCCTAAAGGCGCTAGCCAGTCCGGATTGGCAATCCGATATTGGCGTAAATTCAGCGTGATAGTCGTAGTTGACTTTTTTCGCTGTAGTAACCGACCTCGAACCTTAGCGATTGGACAAAGGTGACGCAGAAAAAACCCTCCTCGGCGGCGAATGCCGTTCCTTCCACCCCTCGTTCCTCTGATCCGCGCAAAGTCGCCACATCTTCTGTTAAGGCGTCCGCGAAGGCCACCGGCACTAAAACCGGATTCAAGACCAACGAATTCATTGTCTACCCAGCGCATGGCGTTGGCCAGATTTTGGCGATCGAAGAGCAAGAAGTTGCGGGCTTCAAGCTTGAGCTTTACGTGATCTCTTTCGTCAAGGACAAAATGACGCTCAAGGTTCCGACGCCCAAAGTCGCCGCCGTCGGCATGCGGAAACTTGCGGACGCTGATCTCGTTAAAAAAGCGCTCGACACTTTGACCGGCCGCGCCAGAGTGAAGCGGACAATGTGGTCCCGCCGGGCGCAGGAATATGAAGCGAAGATCAACTCCGGAGATCTGGTTTCGATCGCCGAGGTCGTGCGCGACCTTTACCGATCGGAAGTTCAGCCAGAGCAATCCTATTCGGAACGCCAACTTTATGAGGCGGCCATTGATCGGATGGCTCGGGAAATCGCTGTCGTCCAGAAACTATCTGACGCTGACGCCTTGAAACTCATCGAGTCGCAGTTGCAAAAAGGGCCACGCCGCGCGGCTAAGCCCGAAGAGCCGGCGCCTGCCAATGACAGCGACGTGGAAGAGGCCGCCTGAAGCCAATCGTCAGTAACTGGAAGAGTTTGAATTTTCTTGGAGGCGGCGCGATTGCGCCGCCTTTTTTAGCTCGGGTTTAAGCATATGACATTTGAGGCGTTCAATAAGGTTAAGTCAAAGTTAACCGTCGCAACTTAGCCTCGCCGAGACAGCTGAGGCCTTGCGGGGATGAAAAAATTGAATGCGCACGATAACATTCCCCTTTGGTGAGATGCTGCCCGATTCAGCGCGGATTTTTGTCCTGCGCAGATTTCGTGAAGTTGCTGGGCTTGCAGTTATTTTGCTGACCGCCGCCCTCGGCCTTGCTTTGGCCACCTGGTCGGTAAGCGACCCAAGTCTTAATCACGCTACGGATGCCCCCGTTCACAACGTCCTTGGCGCCAATGGCGCCATGATCGCGGATCTGATCATGCAATTGATCGGAGTAAGTTCGATCGCACTTCTCGCGCCTCTTGGCCTCATCGGGTGGCGCATTTTCCACCACGAGCAAATTCGTCATGGACCCCGTCGTGCAGGATTTTGGTTTCTGGGCATGCTTTCCGCTGCGGCCGTCGCGTCCTTATTGCCCACGACCGATCCATGGCCCTTGCCAACGGGACTGGGTGGGGTCGTCGGCGACGCAGTTATCTATTTGCCGAAGCACTATTTTTCATCGGTTGGTCTCGCTGTGTCAGGGTTAGCATTCTTCGTCATAGCCATATTTTCTCTGTCAGCAGCAGCCGGTTTCGGCGCGCCTTTCTCGACGGCGGCTGGAGAAGCCGAAGACCCGACCATCCGATTTCCCGTTGCAGAACGCTCAAGACCGATGAACCACCGCCAAACTGTGCCTGAACCCGAGTTGGCTCGACCCTTTTTTTCCATCAATCACGTTGTCCACGCGTTAAAGCGACAGTTCTCCCTCGCCGCTCCAAGCGACGTGAACGTCAGGAGACAACAAGCCGACCGCTCCTCGAGCGTCGAAGACCCACATTGGCCCTGCCCAAACTCGACGACCGTGGGCAACCCAAATTTAGCTCATTATGATCCTGACTCTTTTGGTCTGACCGCTCAGCATTCTCTTTCGAACGATGGCTCTCTAACGTCGACGAGCAGTCGCGGGATGGGTAAGGGACAGGCTTCCCGAAGAAGCCAGCAAACCGCCATCCAACATAAGAACGTTGACTATGTGAGGCCCCCGGTTGGTCTGCTGACTATCGGAAGAAAATCGGCTGGGAGCGTCAGTCACGAGTCATTGGAGCAAAACGCTCGTCTGCTCGAAAGCGTACTCGAAGAATTCAGCGTTAGAGGCGATATTATCAGCGTTCATCCCGGGCCTGTTGTGACCTTGTACGAATTCGAGCCTGCGCCTGGGATCAAGTCGTC
>CAYRNB010000023.1:2842-41947 GCA_964425315.1 uncultured Rhodoblastus sp. | reverse complement strand
TATGGGTGATTCCCTCGGAGACTTCGTCGATTGAACCGGTGAATTTGGGATTGCCGGTCAGGAAAGGGTCGATGAGGATATGCGCGCCGGAAAGATCGACGCGAAAGGCCGAATGGCCCAACCAGGTGATTTTCATCTGTTTCGCCTCGCAAGGTTTGGCCCCGAAGTTTATCTTCGCATCGGCGAAGCGCAAGACTCGCCCAAAGGCGGATGAAACGGGCCTTGCCCCTGAGAGGCGAACGAAATGGACGAAGAGGAAAAGTTTGCGCCCGTTGTCACGATCGAGGAGCTTGCCGGCCGGCTGCGCCGCCACGACCGGCTGATGGGCATCGATCTCGGAACCAAGACCATCGGCCTGGCTTTGTCCGACGTGGAACGGCGCCTGGCGACGCCGATCGAGACGATCAAACGGGTCAAATATCGTCAGGACGTGGAAAAGATGCTGACGCTGGCGCAAAAGCACGGCGTCGCCGGCTTCGTCATCGGCCTGCCCCTCAACATGGACGGCTCCGAAGGCCCGCGGGCGCAATCGACGCGCGCCTTCGTCCGCCAGACCGCGCCGCTCGCCGGACGCCCCTTCGTCTTTTGGGACGAGCGCCTCTCCACCGCCGCCGTGACCCGCGAATTGATCGCGCAGGACGTTTCGCGCGCAAAACGCGCCGAAGTCGTGGACCGAATGGCCGCCGCCTATATTCTGCAGGGCGCGCTCGACCGCTTAAAGCGTTTCGGTTGACGCGGGTTAACGCTGAAGTTGAGATTTCTTGTCCTCGGCCAGGAACTTCTCGACTTCACAATAGGTTAGGGATACTTTCGGGCGTGAGCGGCCTTGCTGCGCGGGTGAGTTTGCTTGATTTTGCGCTTGACGCCGCCAGGCCTCTTCGCGAACGTGGCCTTGGTGATTTTTGGCTTGAAAACAAGGTGATAGCGCAACCCGCCGGTTGCGACGCTCTTCCCTAGGACGATTGAGGCGCCGCCGAAAAATAAGCGGTGAAAGCACCGTTCGGGTCGGGAGCGAAACCGCATCGAGGAGCCATGTTCAAGAAATCGAAAACAGAAACGGACGACACGGGCCGAACCGACGGCCCTCCGTCCGAGAGCGAGAAAACCGCAACGCCTCCCGCGCCGGAATTCGACTTCAGCTACGGCGATGACGACGAAGAGTCCGACGCTGGCGCGGCGGAGGAAACCGCGCGCTATATCGCCGATATGGTGGGCGCGCTCGCCGGCATGGCGGGCCAAGCCAAGCTCGATCTTCTGACTTATCTCCTCAACATGGCGCGCGTCGAAGCTGAATTGCAGGGCCGGCGCAGCGAAACGCCAGAAGACGACAGGCCGGAGGAATGAGTTTTCCGCGATTCAGCGACCCGAATCGCCCCCGATAAGCGACACGCGGTCGCCGCCATGCCGCTCGATGCGGCCTTCGATTTCCAGTTCCTGCAAGATCAGGCGCATGTCGCCGACCGAAAAGGCGCAGGCGCGGGCGAGGTCGTCCACGCCGATCGGCGCCGGCCCGAGCAGGTCCTCAACGCGCTGGCGGGGATCCGCAACCGCCGGCGGAACGTCCACCGATATTTCCGCTTCGCAGCTTTCGATCGGCGCCGCGGGCGCGGTTGCCGGCGGGTCCAGCGATTCCGCCGCATCCCATTCGTCCCATAAGGGTTCGTCATCGACGTTCGCCGCCGCTTCGAACAGCAGGCCGAATTGCGCCGTCCCGCGCTCGGCGAGCGGCGCCACGACGTCGATGACGTCCTGGGCGCTTGCGCAGAGATTGGCGCCGTCGCGCAGAAGATCATTGGCGCCTTCCGCACGCGGATCGAGCGGCGAGCCTGGCACGGCGAAAACCTCGCGCCCCTGTTCCTGCGCGAAACGTGCGGTGATCAGCGAGCCGGAGCGGCGCGCCGCCTCGACAACCACCGTCGCCAGCGCAAGGCCGGAGACGAGGCGGTTGCGCCGGGGAAAATCGCGTCCGCGCGGCTCGTAGCCGAAGGGCATTTCGGAAATCACCGCGCCCTTCTCGCACATCTCGTCGATCAGCTTTTCATTTTCCGGCGGATAGGGCCGGTCAAGCCCGCCCGCCAGCACGCCGACGGCGCCGGTCGCGAGCGAAGCGCGATGGGCGCAAGCGTCTATGCCGCGCGCAAGTCCCGAAACGACGACATAGCCGCCGCTTCCCACGCCCCGCGCCAGTCTTTCGGTCATGGCGAGGCCGGCGGCGGAGGCGTTGCGCGCGCCGACCAGAGCCACCATCGGCTTTTGCAATAAATCCACCGAGCCGCGCACGGCGATCAGCGGCGGCGGCGCGTCGATGACGCGCAATCCCGACGGATAGTCCGGCTCTCCCAAGGCGATGAAACGCGCCCCGCATTTCTCCGCCGTCTCCCATTCGCGCAGGATTTTTTCGCGCGGCGCCATAACGATGGGGCGTCCCCTGCCCTTGCGGATCAGGTCCGGCAGAGCGGCAAGCGCCTGCGCGGCGCCGCCATAGCGATTGACCAGAGCGCGAAAGCTGCGCGGCCCGACATTCTCGCAGCGGATCAATTGCAGCCAGTCGAGCTTCTGCTCGGTCGAGAGGCGCGGAAGGATCATGACTTCTGGCCGATGCGCCCTTCCGTCCCGGCGCGCAGGCGAGAGATATTGGCGGAATGTCTTTGCCACAGGATCGCCGCCATGAGGGCAACAACCGCAGCCTGAGCCGGCAGACCGAAAAACCATAGAAAGAAGGGTGAGGCGGCGCTGGCGACCAGCGCCGACAGCGACGAATAGCGCGAAGCGAAAGCGACCGCGAGCCAGATGACGCAGAAAAAAAGCCCGGCCGGCCAGGCGAGGCCGAAGAGGCAGCCGACAAAGGTCGCCACCCCCTTGCCGCCTTTGAAATGAAGCCAGACGGGAAAAATATGGCCGAGGAAGGCGGCAAAGCCCGCCAGCAATCCGGCCAGCGGCGAGAAATGCGAGAAGATCAGCGCCGCCGCGGTTCCCTTGAGCGCGTCGAGAAGGAGCGTGACGGCGGCGATATCCTTGCGGCCGGTGCGCAGGACATTGGTCGCGCCGATATTGCCGGAGCCGATCGCCCGCACGTCGCCGAGACCGGCGGCCTTGGTGAGCAGCAGGCCGAAGGGGATCGAACCAAGCCCATAGCCGATGAGGAGAGCGCCGAGCGCCGGCGGCAGAGGCGGAAGCGCCATCATGCGCGCTCCGTCGGCGCCGACGAGCCATGCACGATCTGGCCGCCGACCATGGTGGCCTTGACCACGCCTTGCAGGCGCGCCTCGTCGAAGGGCGTGTTCTTGCAGCGCGATCTGAGATTGTCCTTGACCAGCACGAAAGGCTCGTCGGGATCGAAACGGATGAGATCGGCGGGCGCGCCGCGGCTCAATTTTCCTTGCGGCAAACGCAGGATTTCCGCCGGCCGGCTGCTCATGGCGCGCAAAAGTTGGGGAAGCGAAATCTGGCCGGCGTGAACCAGGCGCAGGCCCGCCGCCAGAAGAGTCTCCAGGCCGACGGCGCCGAAATCGGCCTCGCCGAAAGGCAGGCGCTTGGTTTCGACATCCTGCGGATCGTGATCGGAGAAGATGATGTCGATCAGGCCGCTCGCCGCCGCCTCGACCAGGGCCAGCCTTTCCTCCTCGCGCCGCAGCGGCGGCTTGAGTTTGAGAAAGGTGCGATAGTCGCCGATGTCGTTTTCGTTCAGAGTGAGGTGGTTGATCGACGCGCCGCAAAAGACTTCGAGACCTTCCGCCTTGGCTTTGGCCATGACTTCGAGCGCCAGAGTCGTGGAAATGGGAGCGGCGCAATAACGCGCCCCGGTCATGCGCGCCAGCCTTATGTCGCGGTCGAGCGCAATGGCTTCCGCCTCGCGCGGAACGCCGGACAGGCCGAGGCGCGTCGCCAGTTCGCCGGAGTTCATCACGCCGGCCCCGGCAAGATCGTCGTCCTGGGGAAAATGCACGATCAAGGCGTCGAAGTCGCGCGCATATGTCATGGCGCGGCGCAAGGTCTGGCTGTTGCGGATCGAGCGCGAGCCGTCGGTGAAGGCGACGGCGCCGGCCTCGCGCAGCAGGCCGTATTCGGCGATCTCCTGACCCTGCAAAGCCTTGCTGACGGCGGCGGCGGGCAGGACGCGGACGCGGCCCTGATCGCGCGCCCGGCGTTTGAGAAAATCGACGACGGAGGGAACGTCCACCGGCGGATTGGTTTCGGGGCTGGCGACGATGGTGGTCACGCCGCCCGCCGCCGCCGCCGCGGTGGCGGTGGCGATGGTTTCGCGATGTTCCGCCCCCGGTTCGCCGACAAAGGCGCGGAAATCGATAAGGCCGGGCGAAACGACATCGCCGCCGCAATCAATGACGGCGATATTTTCCGGCAGGTTCTGTGCGGTCACTTCGGCGCCGACATCCCTGATCCGGCCGTTTTCGACCAGCACGCCGCCGCTCGTCTCGCTGCCCTTATCGGGATCGATCAGGCGGGCGTTGACAAAGGCCCGCGGCGGATGAGGGGTAAATTGCGCCATGGCAACTCGATAGCGCGCGAATAATATTTGGGCAATCGCGGCTTTCCTATCAGAACCATTTTTCTGCTTGGCGTCCCGCGCTTCTAAGCCAAATGCTCCCGCGGAAAGCCGGGAGTGGCCCAGACCTTTCCGGCCTTGGTCACGCCATAGGCGTCGGCGTCGAAATTGCGCAGCAAGGCAAGGGCCTTCTCCGGCCCCAGCACGGAAACGGTTGTCGACAGCGCGTCGGCGACCACCGCCCGGTCCGCGAGCACGGTGACCGTGGCGAAATAGGGCGGCGACTGGCCGTTATGCGGATCGAGGATGTGATAGCGGGTAAAATCGGCCGACCATGTGTAGGCGTAATCGCCCGCCGTCGCCATGCCTCTTGTCACCGGCGCCGTGCCGAGAAAGGCGTCGGGCCGGCGCGGATTCCTGATCGCCGCCACCCAGTCGCGGCCCTTGGCGTTGCGCCCCAGGGATTCCATTTCGCCCGTATCGACGAAGGCCCGCTTGACGCCGCGCTGGCTGAGAAGCTTCGCCACGCGATCTGCGGCATAGCCGTGGGTCAGGCTGTTGAGCGTGATCCCCATGCCCTCGCGCTCGAAAACAACGGCGTCCTCATCATAGCGAATGCGATGCTGGCCGATCAGAGCGCGGGCCGGCGCGGCCTGCTCGGTGGTGGGCCAGCCGCCGCCCTTAGCGAAAGCGTCGTAAAGAATCCACAAAGGCTGCACGGTCACATCGAAAGCGCCGCCGCTGGCCTCGTGCACGTCGCGGGCGACATCGAGCATGGCGATCATGGCGGGATCGGGCTTGTCGAGGCGCCCCGTCGCGTTCAGGCGGCGAATGTCGCTGTCTGGCGTGGAGAGGCCGGCAATTTTCTCCAGCCGGCGGATTTCGGCAAAACCGGCGTCGAGCGCCTCCTGCGCTTCCCTTTCGTCCAAGCCGACGATCGTGAGGCCGACGCCCGTGTCGAAGGCTATTCCATCGCGCCGGAAAACCGGCTCATCTGAATGTTCCGCCGCGAAGGCGCCCGCGGCGGACATTCCGGCGCCGAACAATGCGAGTTGCAACATCTGCCGACGATTGCGCTTCATGGCGCCGCCTCCATCTGCTTGCGCTGCGCTCTCCGCGCGCGCTTCTCCTCCAGAACGACCGGCACGCACAGGTCCGGCTTGTCGAGGATCACCACGCAATCCATGCACTGGAAACATTCGGAATAGACAATCTCGCCGCTGCGCTCGATCGCGCCATAACGGCATTTGACCCGACACATCTGGCAGGGCGTCCCGCATTCCTTGCGGCGCGGAATCCATTTCCACCGCCGCACGAAGCTCATGGCGGCGAGCGAAGCGCCGAGCGGGCACATATAGCGGCAAAAGAATTTGTAGTGGAACATGCCGGCGACGATCAGCGCCACCGCATAGATCACAAAAGGAGCGGAACGCACGAAAACCAGGGTGATGGAGGTCTTGAACGGCTCGACCTCCGCCACCTGTTCCGCATAGGCGGTGAAGAAAAAGGCGGTGACGAGAATGACTCCGAGAACCAGGAATTTCGGAACGCGCGCCAGGCGCTCATAGCGCGGCGGCAGCCTGATCTGGCGCAGATGCAAAACCCTGGCGATTTCGCCGGCGAATTCCTGCAGCGCGCCGAAGGGGCAGAGCCAGCCGCAGAACGTGCCGCGTCCCCAGACGAAAAGAGCGGCGAGGCCGAACAGGGTGACGATCAGCGTCGGCGGGTCCCACAGAAAGAAGACGAAACTGCCGTCGCCCTTGATCGCCTTGATCAGGCCGAACAGCCAAACGATGGAGAGCTGAGCCTGGGCGATCCAGCCGATGAAGACGAGCGTGAAGGCGAGAAAGGCGAGGCGGAAAATCTTGAAGGCGCGCGGCGAGCGGGTCAGCGTCTCCTGGCGCGCCAAAGCGACGGCGAGGATCAGCAACGCCGCGCAGATAATGGCGATGTCGCGTTCGCGCCCCTGCCAGATGGTGACGACCTGGCTGCTTTCCTCGCTCGGCGGCAGGATGAACAGCTTTTGCGGCAGGCTGTAATCGAGCTTGAAATCGCGCGCGATCCGCTCGGGATAGATCTGGCCTTTTTCACGCAACACTTTGATCGACAGTTCCGACGGCGTCGCGGGATCGAAGGCGGCCTGCGGCGCGATGCGCAAGACGGTGACATCTCCCCCGCCGAGGCCCGCCGCGTCGAAATCCGGCACGACCAGATTGTCGACCAGAGGAAAATCGCGCCAATCGACCGGCGCGCCGTCCTGGCTCAGGGCGATGAAGTCGGGCGTGGCGCCGGGCACGTAGGACGGAGGCATGAAAGTCCAGCGGCCCTTGGTCATGACCAGCATGGCCTGGGCGCCGTTGAGCTGGTTCATCATCTTGCGCCATTGCGCGTCGCCCAGCAGATTGCGCCCGACGATCGGCACGTCGACCTCCGCCATATAGACGTCGACGAATGTCCCGTTCGGATCGGAAATGGCTTTTTTGTCGAGGCCCGCGCCGTCGCTGCCCGCGAAGGCTTTTTCGACATCGGCGTTGCTGAGGTGAAGATGGCGGACAAACCCACGCTTCAACATCTGAGCGAAGGTCAGTTTTTGGAAGACATTGGGCTTGGCGCGCGCGACGTGGGCGGGATCGCGCCCCTTGGCGAAGCCGAGCCTGGCGCGCGCCACTTGCAGGGCGGAATTGATGATGGTGGCGTTGATGATGCGGATCGAAGCGGTCGCCTTGGCGACGCCGTCGATTTCCGTCGCGACGCTGTCGACATGGGGCGCATGCGTTCCCGGCGCCACCACCTTGATCGCCCGACGCAGGGATGCGCCCTTATATTGCTTGACGAAATCGTGCAGCGGCTCGGGACCGAGGCCGTCGACGAAAACCGGCTCGTGCTGGCTGAGGACGCGAACGTTCAGAAATTCGCCGGAAGGCTTGATCGCGACCAGCAGGTCGATAGGCGTACCGGAAAAGCCGGGGATCGGCTCGAAGTCAATCGATTCGAAGGCGTAGGCGACGAGGACGTCGCCGTTGTAGCTCTGCATGAAGATCGGCCAGATCGGCAGTTTAGCGTCGCGTTGGCCGACACGGAAAGGTGGGGGAAAAAGGCGCGTCATATCGGCGCGGGTGAGGGTCGAGGCGAGCGCCCCCGCCGCGTTGGCGCAAACCAGGATCGCCGCGACGAACGCCGCCGCCAATAGCTTCAAGAAGGCGCGGCGCCGAGCGCGGCCCGGTCGCATCCCTGGCATTTCCTTCTCCCCAAAATGCGTCGATCGCCCGTCGGGGCGGACGGCCGCCGACGCGCCATGCGTCTGACGCAAAATCGATTTTTCTTAAAGCCTAAGCCCCCGGCGCTGGATTCACCATGCAACTAAGGCGCCCCAGGGCGAATCGCGGTCAATCGATGACGATAGAGGGCGAGCGGCCAATCAATCGGGCCAATTGCTTCAAGCGCCCGTTCAGCCTTTCGCCGACGAGATCGGCGAGATCGGCCGGCAGGGTTAAAACCACCTTGCCCTTGACGCACAGCAGTTTAGTGCGTGGAAGAATGCCCGGCATCGAGGCGGAAACGATATAGCCGACGCGCTGGACCGCGCCAAGAATGCGCGCCCTGTCCATCAGCCGCGGCGTCGCGAGGCTGCGGATGAGCGGATTGACGTCCTCGCCCATGCCGAGGTGGCGATAGGCCACCGCCATGCCGAGATAAGCGCGGCCAGGATGGTCGACGCCAACGATCGGCGTATTGGCGAGAAGATTGAGCGAGAAATCGGAGCGATAGTCCGGCGAGGCGCGCCAGCCTATATCGCCGAAGAGACAGGCGGCGTGACGCAGCCGCTTCTCCTCCGCGGTTTCGTCGATTTGGCTCGACGCCATGAAGGCGTCGCTCCAGGCGATCAGATCCTCGCCATGGCCGGGCGAGCGCGAGCGCAGGACATTATATTCGCGCGCCGATTCGATCAGAGGGTCGCGCGCGCGAATTTCGTCGGAGAGTTTATCGTAAAGCAGACCCTCGCGGAGGCCGCCGATCGAAATCATCACTTTCTTCGGCTTGCCGCGCCGGATGATTTCCTCCAGCACCACCGCGCCATAAGCGAGCGTCGGCCGTCTTTGCGCCGAAATGGCCCCGACGGAAACCAGCGTCTCCGTGTCGACCCTCTCGACCAAGGAGGCGAAATCGGCCGCGTCGCGCGCCGGAATGACGTAGCCGTGCATGACTTCGAGCGGATAATTGCGCTGCCGCATATGCAATTTAGCGAGCGAGCGCCAGACGCCGCCGACGGCGTAAAAGGCGCGTCCGCGCAGGACGTCGAGCGGCCCGGCCGACTCCAGCGCCGCGCGGGCGAGGCGCGCGGCGTTTTTCGGCGAATGGCCGGAAGCCTCCATCAGCGCCAGCGAGCCCAGGCGCAACGACGTCCCCTCGCCGACGTCCCTGCCCTTGACGTCGACGAGCTCCAGCGAGCCGCCGCCAAGATCGCCGACGACGCCATCGGCGTAATGAACCGTCGACACCACGCCCAAAGCGGAAAGCCGCGCCTCGCGCGCCCCGGAAATCAGTTCGATCGGCCGACCGATCGCCTCTTCCGCCTCCGCCAGGAATTGCGCGCCATTGGAGGCGTCGCGCGCCGCGGCCGTCGCCACGGGCCGAATGTCGTCGATCTGCATGAACTCGCAGAGTTTGCGGAATCGCCGCAGCGCTTCGAGCGCGCTCGCCATGCTTTCTTCCGCCAGCGCGCCCGTATTGGCCACGCCCTTGCCCAGGCCGCACAGGGCCTTTTCGTTGAAGATCGGCGTCGGCGCGCGCGTCAGCCCCTCATAAGCGACAAGGCGCACCGAATTGGAGCCGATATCGACAATGGCCGTCGGGCGCGAATCGCGCAGCCGTCCCTGCGGTTGACTCATGTCAGTTCCGTCCCCCCCGCTTGCGCAGGCTCTTGGGACTGGATTCGCGCAAGGATTTGCCGCGCCCCGACAGCGAAGGATTGGTCATGAAATATTTGTGCACGTTGAACGGCTCTTCCTTGGAACCGCATTCGACGCGCACGCTGGAGCCATCGGGCAGCACACGATAGGATTGCTGATTGTCCATGAAATTGGCGACGAGAATCTGCTCCAGCACTTGCTCGTGGGTGGTCGGATTGGTGACCGGCATCAGCACCTCGACGCGCCGGTCGAGATTGCGCTGCATCAGATCGGCGGAAGAAATATAAACGGCGGCCTTGGGATGCGGCAGGTCGTGGCCGCAGCCGAAAGCATAGATCCGGGTATGTTCGAGGAAACGGCCAATGATGGATTTGACCCTGATATTTTCGGACAGGCCCGGAACGCCCGGCCGCAGGCAGCAGATGCCGCGCACCACCAGATCGATCGACACGCCGGCGCCGCTCGCCTCGTAAAGCGCGTCGATGATCTGCGGATCGACCAGCGCGTTGCATTTCCCCCAGATCGCCGCGGGCCGGCCGGCCTTGGCGTGAGCAATCTCCTGGGCGATATGGTCGAGAAGCTTCTTCTTGAGCGAGATCGGCGAGACCGACATGCGCTCCAGCCCGACCGGCTCGGCATAGCCGGTGATGTAATTGAATATGCGGGAAACATCGCGGCCGATCGCCGGTTCGGCGGTGAACAACGACACGTCGGTGTAAATCTTGGCGGTGATCGGGTGGTAATTGCCGGTGCCAACGTGGCAATAGGTGGTCAGCGCGCCGCCTTCGCGCCGCACCACCAGCGACAATTTTGCGTGGGTCTTCAGCTCGATGAAGCCGAACACCACTTGCGCGCCGGCCCGCTCCAGGTCGCGCGCCCAGCGGATGTTGGCCTCCTCATCGAAGCGCGCCTTCAATTCGACCAGCGCGGTGACCGATTTGCCTGCTTCCGCCGCCTCGATCAGGGCCCGCACGATCGGGCTGTCGGAGGAGGTGCGATAGAGCGTCTGCTTGATCGCCACCACATTGGGATCGCCAGCCGCCTGCCGCAGGAACTGCACCACGACGTCGAAGGATTCGTAGGGGTGATGGACCACCAGATCCTTCTGCTTGATGGCGAGGAAGCAATCGCCGCCATTGTCGCGGATGCGCTCAGGAAAACGCGGATTATAGGGCGTGAATTTCAAATCGGGGCGCGACAGCCCGACGACTTCGCCCAAGTCCTGCAGGGCCAACATGCCGTCCAGCGCGATCGTCTCCTCCGGTTCGATTTCCAGCTCCTCGGCGACGAAGGCGCGCAAGTCCGGCGGCATATGCGCATCGGCTTCAAGGCGGATCACCGATCCGCGCCGCCGGCGCTTCAGCGCCGTCTCGAACAGGCGCACAAGGTCTTCCGCTTCTTCCTCGACTTCGAGATCGCTGTCACGGATGACGCGGAACAGGCCCTGCGCCTTGACGGTGAAGCCGGGGAACAATTTTTCGATATGGGTGACGACCAGGGCTTCAAGAAGCACCAGGCGCGCGCCGCTCCCCGAGGATTCAGGCAGGCGGATGAAGCGGTCGATCTTGCTCGGCATGCGCACCAGAGCCTTCATCCGCGCGCCATTGACGCTATCGGCGAGGTCGAGCGCCAAAGTCAGGCCGAGATTGGGAATGAAGGGAAAGGGATGGGCCGGATCGACCGCCAGAGGCGTCAGCACCGGAAAGACATGCTGGAAGAAGTGGTCGTCCAGCCACAATTTTTCCGCCTTGGTCAATTCGGCGGGCTCGCAAAAGACGATATGCTCGGCCTTGAGCTCCTCCTGCAACTGCCTCCAGAAGCGCAATTGCGCCTGGGCGAGTTCGCCGACGCGCTCGTTGATCAGCGCCAGCTGCTCGGCCGTGGTCAGGCCGTCCTCCGACAAGGTCTCGACTCCGCTGCGCAATTGGCCGCGCAGGCCGGCGACGCGCACCATGAAAAATTCGTCGAGATTATTGGCCGAGATCGAAACGAAGCGTACGCGCTCGAGCAAGGGGTGCGAGAGATTGGCGGCTTCGAGCAGGACGCGGCGGTTGAACTCCAGCCAGGACAATTCGCGATTGATGAAGCGTTTGGGCGAATTGTGCAGGCTTTCGCCATCGAGCGGCTGCGCGGAGGGCGTCGGATGGATTTCGGGCACCAGGGCCACGGCTTCACTTTCTTGGGTCACGGCGCGCCCCCGTCCTTACGCCTTTTCGCCGACCTTTTTACGCAAGTCGCGCGACAATTTCCACAGCTTGGCGCCGGGATTCACTCTTCTTCGTATTCGCCGCCGGCGGCAAGATCCGGCCGCGCCTTGAGCACCGCCGCCGCCAGCGGCCGGGTGACGGCGCGCCCGCGCGCCAGGGCCTCGCGATCGAGCGCCGCGACGATGTTTTGCGCCGCTTCGAAGGAGCGCTCCAGGCGGAAACCGAGGAAATCGATCACCGAAGCATCCACAAGAAGCTGGCGGTCGTGGAAGAGCTTGACCAGAATGGCGCGCAGAAAATCTTCGTCCGGCGCCTCTATGGCGATCCGGGGCGCGCGCCGCAGGCGGGAAAGCAGGTCCGGCGTCGCCACGCCCCAAAAGTCCGGCGCCGCCCTCGCCGTCATCAGCAGGAAAGCGCCGCGTTCGCCAATGAGGTTGAGCAGATGGAACATTTCCTTTTCGCGCAACGGCCCAAAATCGGCCTCTTCCACCACCAGCGCCGTTTCGCGCGCCAGAATGGGCGGCGAGTCGGGACCGAGATCGCGGGCGAAAACCGGCTCTGCGCCGGCCCGGCGCGCCCAGATCGCGGCGAGATGGCTCTTGCCCGCGCCGCGGGGACCGGTCAGCAGCAAGGTCCGGTGCGGCCAGTCCGGCCAAAGGCGGACCATCGCCAGGGCGCGCTCGTTCGATGGCGCGACAAGAAAATCCTCTTCGCCATAGGCCGGACGATGCGGAAGATCGAGCGGCAATTGCCCGTTCATGCGGCGTCCGGCCCCAGGCCGTTGAACAAGGCGCTCTGTTTATAGCGCCGCGCCGCATAGCGGATCAGCACGCCGGCCGCCGCCGCCACGGGCACGGCGATGATCAGGCCGACGAAGCCGAAGAGAGAGCCGAAAGCGAGAAGGGCGAAAATCAGCCAGACCGGATGCAGCCCGACCGATCCGCCCACAAGTTTCGGCGACAGGACGTTGGCTTCGAGGAACTGGCCGGCGATGACCACTGACAGCGCAAGCCCCAGCAGGCCCAAATGCGGCCAGCCTTGCACGATGGCGACCACGGCGGAGAAGATCAAAGCCGTCAGCGAGCCGACATAGGGAATGAAGCTCAGGAGGCCGGCGGACAGGCCGATGAGGAAACCGAAATTCAGGCCGATCAGGGTCAGGCCGACGCCGTACCACAGGCCGAGGAACAGGCAGACCAGCGACTGGCCGCGGAAAAAGCCCGACATGGCGGCGTCGATCTCGCTGGTCAATTCAAACACGGTCGCGCGGTGGCGCGGCGGCACCAGGCTGCGCAGGATGCTGACCATTTCCGGCCAGGACAGCAGAAGATAAAAGGTCACCACCGGCGTGATCACCGCCACCGTCACCGCGCTGACCAGGGCCTGGCCGCCGGCCCAGATGGATTTGAGGAAATTGGCGAACCATTGCACGCCGTCGCCAACGAAATTACCGAGCGTTTTCTGAATGTTGCTGGCGGTGGCGGCGTTGGCGAGGCCGAGTTTCCCGAGCCAGGCGCCGCCATATTTGTGCAGCAGGTGCGCCGCCTGATCCGAGACCAGGACCTGCAATTTGGTCGCGTAATCCGGCAGGGTCTGCACGAAGCCGACGAACTGCCGGCCCAGGATCGGCGCAATGCCGAAAATGATCACCACCAGCACCAACAGGAAAATGGCGAGGATGACCAGCGTCGCGACCAGTCGGCTCATGCCGATTTTTTGCAGCTTTTCCGCGACCGGGTCGAGCACGTAGCCGAGCGCCAGGGCCGCGACGAAAGGGGCTATGACATTGGCGGAGAGATAGACGCCAAAGCCGAGCAGAACCAGCATGAAAAGCCAGAACGCGATCTGCCACTCAATGCGCATCGGCGGCGCCCTTTTGAACAGGGCCGCGATTCAAGCGGTCATATGCGCGACCCAGCGCCTGAAATAGGCCGCAAGCGAGGCCAGCGTCAATGCCGCGACCAGCCATTCGCACACGACGAACCACCAGCCGCTGGGCCAGTCGAAGGCCAGCATGGCGAGAACCAGGGCGGCGAAGCCGATCTGCGCCCCGGTATTGGCCTTGGATATCCACAGGGGCTTGATCTGCATCGGCCGGTCCAGGAGCCACGACAGGATGACCGCGCCGACGATCATGACGTCGCGGGTGACGACCAAGAGCGCCAGAGACAGGGGCAGGACGCCGGCGATCGCCAGCCACACGTAATTGCAGATCAGCAACGCCTTGTCGGCTATGGCGTCGAGATAGGCCCCAAGCTCCGAACGAAGGTCGAAACGCCGCGCGATCCAACCGTCGAGCGCGTCGGAAACGCCGGCGATGACGAAAATGGCCAAAGCCCAAGGCCATCGGCGCGCGGCGATCATGTCCACGCTGACGGGAACCAGCGCCAGCCGCGCCAGGCTGATGAGATTGGGCAGAAAGGCGAACCATTGTTTCGACATGGCTGAACATTTTTGCGCAGGGCCGCCGCCAATATGAACGGTGGACGAAAAGGCGGCAAGCCCGGCTCACCCGCCTTGCCAGCGCATCCGCCAGCCGCTAGAGCATCGCAAGAAGGAAGGATTCCGCATGAACGAGCCCGGCGACAAATCCGCGGGATTGACTTATGCAGAAGCCGGCGTCGACATCGACGCCGGGGCGCGCATGGTCGAAAAGATCAAGCCTCTGGCGCGCGCCACCCGCCGTCGCGGCGCCGGCGCGGAAATCGGCGGTTTCGGCGGCTTGTTCGACCTCAAGGCGGCGGGCTTCGTCGATCCAATTCTCGTCGCCGCCAATGACGGCGTCGGCACCAAGGTCAAGATCGCCATCGAGAGCGGCGTTCACGACACCGTCGGCGTCGATCTCGTCGCCATGTGCGTCAACGACCTCGTCGTTCAGGGCGCGGAACCCTTGTTTTTCCTCGATTACTACGCGACCGGCAAGCTCGACCCCGAGGTCGGCGCGGAGATCGTCAGCGGTATAGCCGCGGGCTGCCTCGACGCGGGCGCGGCTTTGATCGGCGGCGAAACCGCTGAAATGCCCGGCCTTTACGCCGGCGACGATTACGATCTCGCCGGTTTCGCCGTGGGCGCCGCCGAGCGCGGCGACCTTCTGCCGAGGCCAGACGTCAAAGAAGGCGACGCGATCTTCGGCCTGCCCTCTTCCGGCGTCCATTCCAACGGCTTCTCGCTGGTGCGCAAGATCGTGGCGCGCGCCGGGCTGAGATGGTCCGATCCCGCCCCATTCGCGCCCGGAAACAAGCTGGCGCAGGCGCTGCTGGAGCCGACACGGATCTATGTCAAGCCCCTGCTCTCCACCCTGCGGCAGACGCGGGCGATCAAGGCCCTCGCCCATATCACCGGCGGCGGCTTCCCGGAAAACATTCCTCGCGTCCTTCCCGAGGGCTTAAGCGCGCGCCTCAACTTGAGCGCAATTCCCGTCCTGCCGGTCTTCGCCTGGCTGGCGCGGGAAGGCGGCGTGGCCGAGCGCGAAATGCTGCGGACCTTCAACTGCGGCATCGGCATGATCGTCGTGGCCGAGGCGGCCAAGGCCCAGGAGGCGGAGGAAGTCCTTTGCGGCGAGGGCGAAAACCCCGTGTTTCTGGGCGAGGTCGTGGCGGCGGAAGGCGAGCGCGTGATTTTCGACGGGAATCTGGCCCTGTGAGCGCGAACCGCAAGCGCGTCGCCGTTCTCATATCCGGGCGCGGCTCCAATATGCGCTCGCTCGTCGAAGCCGCGCGCGCGCCGGATTATCCGGCGGAAATCGTCCTCGTCCTGTCCAACGTCGCAACCGCCGCTGGCCTGGATTTCGCCCGCCAGCAGGGAATCGCCACGGCGACGGTCGATCACAAGGCTTTCCCCGACCGCGAGGCTTTCGAGCGCGCCGTGCAGGAAACCCTGCTGACCCATGGGATCGACCTTGTCTGCCTCGCCGGCTTCATGCGCGTGCTGACGCCCTGGTTCGTCGAGCAGTGGCGCGGGCGCATGCTCAACATCCATCCCGCCCTCCTGCCCTCCTATCGCGGCCTGCACACCCATGAGCGGGCGCTCGCCGACGGCGTGAAAATCCACGGCGCCACGGTGCATTTCGTTTCGCCGGAAATGGACGCCGGACCGATCATCGTCCAGGCGGCCGTCGCCGTGCTCGATTCCGATGCGCCGGAAAGTCTCGCCGCCCGCGTGCTGGAGCAGGAACACAAAATCTATCCTTTGGCGCTGAAACTGGCGGCTGGCGGCGCGGCGCGCCTGGAGGGCTCGAGGGTTCGCACGGAAGAAACCGCTGCGGCGCTCCCCGCCGCCCTGCTTTGGCCGGTGAGTTAACAGATTGGTTTAAGAACTTGACCGCCACGGAGCGCTTTCGCCGGAAGGGCTGCGCCTGAACAGAGGTGTTGGGACTGCGTCGTGCGCCGATGGACGCGGTCGCAAGCGCGGCGGACATGCCACGGACGCGCAAACCAGCGAGGACCTCTCAAATGAGGCGCGGTTTGCGCCCCCGCATGAGAAATCAACGCAGAAAACGCCTCTTTTGCGTCTATGCTTAATGAAATTATGTCTATCACCCCCTCAATTCGTGAGCGGCGCGGTTAACGCTCATTTATGGAATGAATGAAGGAAGTTGTGGCGGATTTTTTCACTTGATACATGAACTTAATCGCTGCGGCAAAGAGACGTTACGCCGCAATGCACAATAAAAAGAGTAAATGCCACAATCGAAAATTTACCAAAACCCGTCATAAAAAGAGAACACCCGCACGGCGTTACGCCGCCCCCTCGGCGAACGCTGTGCGGGTTAGTCAAGCGGGCTCTTTGTGTGTGCGTCCGTCTTGGCCCCGGACGCGGCGTTACTGCGTCCGGGTTTTTAATTTTTAGGAGTCGATTTTCGCCCAAGACAGGTCCCATGTCTGTCACCTAAACGCCACAGTTTCCGACAACGCAGCGTACGGTTATTGGATGCTTAAAATCGCCGATCTGCGCCGCCTCCCGCGTACTGCAGCAGGAGCACAAAATCTCAATTCTTCCTTGGCGACGACCGTTCGGAATATTTGCGATAGAACAAAGACCTCTGGGCGCATGCTGCTATAATTTGTGTTGTATGAATTGAATTCGGGGGTCCCCTCCTGTCGTCGCCTGTTGATTTTGGTCTTTCCGACTTGGGAGATCAGCCGGCTAGCATTTTTCGCAACAGCTCGAAAAGCGTTGCGATCGTGGTGACCACGCCGATCGACGCCCCGCCGGATTTTGTTCGGGATATGGATCGACCGAGACCGGGGCCCGGGGCCGATACTCTTCACTGAATCAGCGCTTGCTGAGGAAGGGTTGCTTCCATGCAACACAAACAGATCGTCCACATCGTCGACGACGACCAAGCCGTTCTCCAATCGTTTGCAAGGTTGTTGGAAGACGAAGACCTTACGGTTCGAACTTATGATCGGGCGCGCGAATTTCTCCACGCATTGTCCCGCGGAGAGGGCGGGTGCGTGGTCGCGGACGTCATGATGCCTGACATGAGCGGAATCGAAATGTTGTCGGCGATGCGCGAGATGGGATTTGCGCTTCCGACCATAATCATAACCGCCTATGCCGACGTTCCGCTCGCGGTCAAGTCCATGAGGGCGGGCGCTGTCGATTTCCTGGAAAAGCCAGTGGACGCCGATGCGTTCCTGAGATCGGTCCGCGCGGCGCTCGCCAGCGACCGCGAGTTCGCGGCGCGCGCCGCTCAAAGGCAGGCTTTGTACAAGAAATTCGCCACGCTGAGCGGGAGGGAAAGGGATGTCCTGGCCGGTCTCATCACAGGCAAGCTGAACAAAGTCATCGCCTATGAACTGGGCATCAGCGCACGGACGGTCGAGAAGCATCGCGCCGACATCATGCTGAAGACGGGCTCGGAAAGCCTTTCGGAACTTGTTCAGGCCTATCTGTCCGCCAGCGTCAACGAGACCCCGCCAGGGAACGCGATCAGCCTATCGACGAAGCGAACCTTCGACGCCGCGCTGGCGGAGGAATGGCGTAAGGCCGTTCACGCCGGCGCGCCCATTTCAATGCTATTGATCAGCGTCGCCGCGCTTGCGCCGTTCGACGACCAGACGCCCTCCTGCGGCGACGCGCTTCTGGAAACCGTGGCGGAGGTCGTATTCGGCGCCTCGGAAAACGAAAGGGGTTTCATTGCACGTTATGATGACGACGTGTGCGCCGTCGCTCTGCCGGCAACGGACCACGAGGGCGCCAAAAGACTCGCCGAAGAGCTTCGCAGCGTGATCGAGATGAGCGGGTTCGCCGATGCGCATAACCGCGCCGGCCGGCGACTCGCCGCCGCGATCGGGATGGCGACCATCGTCCCGACGGAGCGCGACCGCGTCGAGAAAATCGTCTGCTTTGCCGATATCGCTCTCCATCGGGCGAAAACGGCGGACCGCAACGGCGTTTATTCCTTCCATGACGGCCCGCCCTGCTCGACGGCGAAGCAAAGCCCAACAGGCGGAGTCCGGATTCCCGTCATTGAATCTTCTCACTGCGCGGAATGTCGCAGGGGCGCCCCGCGCGCCTGAATACCGCCCTGGCTTTGCGTTCCCGCTGGTGTAAGCTTTCCGTCCTCTCAAGGCGCGTCAGGGTTCGCAAGTGAGGAGGCGTAAGTGATCACGCTATATACGTTCGGCCCCTTTGCCGAATTGCCCGACCTCAGCCCCTTCGTCGCCAAGGCCATGCTGTTGCTGAAAATGGCCGACCTCGCTTTCGTCGAGGACCGCACGGGTCTTCGCAAGGCGCCCAAGGGCAAATTGCCCTATATCGACGACGACGGCGAGAAAATCCCGGATACCACCTTCATCCGCTTCCACATCGAGAAGAAATACGGCTTTGATTACGACGCCGGCCTCACCGGCGAGCAGAAGGCGATCGGCTGGACGCTGGAGAAAATGTGCGAGGAACACCTCTATTGGCTGATCCTCGCGGATCGCTGGCTTGACAACGGCAATTTCGCCAGAGGCGTCTCACATTTTTTCGACGCCCTCCCCGCGCCGCTGCGGCCGTTGATCCGCGCGGCCGTGAGGCGCAAGATCCGCGCCGCCTGCCACGCGCAAGGCCTGCTGCGTCATTCGCCGGAGGAGAAGCGGCTGCTGGCGCGCCGCGCGCTCGCCGCGGCCTCGACCATCCTCGGCGAGACGCCGTTTCTGTTCGGCGACAGCCCGCATGGGGCGGACGCGACGCTCGGCGCTTTCGTCATGGGCGCGCTCTGTCCCCAGTTCGACAGCGCCACCCGCGAGGAAGCCGAGCGCCTGCCCAATCTCGTCGCCTATGGCGAGCGGATCAGGACGAAATATTTCGCCTGACGCGCCACGCGAAAAAGGCCGCCGGATTGGCGGCCTTTCGCTGAATTTCAATCAGCTGAAAGAAGTCACATCGTCTGGACGCGGACGCGCGCCACGCCGGCATGCAGCATGCCCAGGACGCGGGCGGCGCCGCGCGAAAGATCGATCACCCTGCCGCGCACGAAGGGGCCACGGTCGTTGATCGTGACATAGACGACGCGGCCATTGCGCAGATTGGTGACTTTCACCCGCGTGCCGAAAGGCAGGGAGCGGTGCGCCGCCGTCAGGGGGCCGACATGGCCGCCGTCAGCGGTGCGGTGATGCGATGAATAGAAGGACGCCTTCCCGACAAAGACCCTGGCCTGAACGGGCGAGAATATGAGCGCGAACCCAAGCGACAAACACACAACAGCAAGCTTCCTCAATGCACAGTCCTCACGTTGTTGACGTTGGCAGCCATTTCGCAAGGCAATGTGACGATAAGAAGGCGATCTGCAGCAATAATTATTTCCATAATGAGCGCTTTGTGAGGGGGATCACCTTTTTGATATACCAGTAACAAGATTGTGAACTACATTATAAACTACTTATCATTATCATGCTGCGATGCAGCAAATATTTATATTATAAATAATAAGCTGCGCGTGTAAAATAATACACTCATCCTGAGCTGGGGCGTTTTCGGCCCCTCAGGCGCCGCTTAAGTTCAAGCTTGAACGGCGCTCAAAGAAAAAGCCGGGCGCAGGGCCCGGCTCGCTTCGGTCGAATTTTCGTGCGCTCAGCCGACGATCTCGTTGCCGGAGAAAAATTGCGCGATTTCCTTGACCGCGGTTTCCGGCGCATCCGAGCCGTGCACCGAATTCTCGCCCATGTTCAGGGCGAAATCCTTGCGGATCGTGCCGTCCGCCGCCTTGGCCGGATCGGTCGCGCCCATGACGTCGCGATAGGCCTTGATTGCGTTTTCGCCTTCCAGAACCTGCACCACCACCGGCGCCGCCGACATTTGCTCGACCAGTTCCTGGAAGAACGGGCGCTCCTTGTGCACGGCGTAGAAAGTCTCGGCTTGGCCGCGGGTCATGTGCACGCGCTTCTGCGCGACGATGCGCAGGCCGGCGGCCTCGATCCGCGCATTGACGGCGCCGGTCAGATTGCGGCGGGTGACATCGGGTTTGAGAATGGAAAATGTGCGTTCGATCGCCATGCGCGGAATTCCCGGAAAAAAGAGTGAGGCGCCGCGCTTATAGACGCGACGCCCCGGAGCGGCAAGAGTCCTCACAATCGCTTATTTGGGCGGGCCGCCCAGCGGCCGCCTGCAGGCGACCAATTCGCCGGTCTGGAGCGCCTCCAGCACGCGCAATGTGTCGTTGGGATCGCGCCCGACCTTCAGGTTGTTGGCGCAAATATGCTGGATGACATTCTGCGGATCGACGATGAACGTATAGCGATGGGCGACGCCGGCGGGCGCGCGAATCCCCAGTCCGTCGACCAGATCGCCGCGCGTGTCGGCGAATTGCCAGATCGCCAGCCGGTCCAGCCATTTGTGGGCGCGCCGCCAGGCGAGCTTCACATATTCATTATCGGTCGAGCCGCCGAGCACGACGGCGTTGCGGTCGGAAAATTCCTTGGCGAGCGCGGCGAAATCGGCGATCTCGGTCGGACACAGGGCGGAAAAATCCTTCGGGTAGAAGAAGAACACCTTCCATTTGCCGGCGAAACTGTCCTGGGTCAGGGTCTCGAAGGCGTTGACTCCGTCTTCCTCGCGGTCGTTGAAACCCGGCTTGACGCCGATCACTTCGAATTTCGGCCACGGATCGCCAATGCCGGCCATTCGCCTTCTCCATTTTCTTGATCAGCGCCCGAGCCCCCGGACGCGCGCCCGGGCTTCCACGCCTTTCGCATAGAACGACATGGCGAGACAAAAGGCGAGATAGAAAACCGCCGCGAAAGTGTAAGCGGTGACGGCGATGTTTGGTCCGGCCCAGACCGGATCGAGCCGCGCCGAATCCACGGCGCGCAGAAAGTCGAAAATCCCGACGATCGCCACCAGGGTCGTATCCTTGAACAAGGCGACGAAATTATTGACGATGCCGGGAATGACCGCGGCGAGCGCCTGCGGCAGGACGACGTGGCGCATGGTCGCGGCGCGGCTCAGACCCAAAGCCTGCGCCGCTTCGATCTGTCCGCGCGGCACGGCGGCGAAACCGCCGCGCACCACTTCCGCCATATAGGCCGAAGCGAAAAAGGCGATGCCGACCAGCGGCCGCAATAGGCGATTTGGCGACCAGTCCGGCGGCAGGAACAGGGGCAGCATGGCGTTGGCCATGAACAGAACCGCGATGAGCGGCACGCCGCGCGCGAATTCGATCGCAGCCACGCTGATGAGACGCGGAACCGGCAGGCGCGAGCGCCGCCCGAGCGCCAGCGCCACGCCGCCCGGCAAAGCGACGACCAAACCGAAAAGCGCGACGATCAAAGTGACCATGACGCCGCCCCAAAGGTCCGTGCCGACGACCGGCAAACCAAAAATCGGCGCGCCATGCAGCAGGATGAATCCGCCGACCGGCAGGAGCGCGAAAAAGCCGAAAGCCGCCTGCGCCTTGGCCCTCGCGCCGGGCCACAGCAACCAGAGGATCAGAAAGGCGGCGATCACAAAAGTCAGATCGACGCGCCAGTAAAAGGCCGGGGGATAGGCGCCATAGAGAAGGAAAGGCGCCTTGGCGGCGATAAAGGCCCAGCACGCCCCGGCGCCCGGCGCGCGGCACAAGGCGCCGTCGGGCGCGCGCCACACGGCATCGGTGATGAGGAAACGCCAGAGGGGCGGCAGGACGAGGGCGAGAAAAGCGGCGACGGCGAGCGTGATGAAACTGGCGCGCGCGTCGCCAAAAAGATTGCGCAGGAGACCCGGCCGCGCAGCAAAAGTCGCCTTCATGCCCGCGCTCCCCAGGCGAAGCGCCTTTCATACAGCCGCAGGATGACAAGCGTGACCAGCGACAGACCGAGATAGATCGCCATGTCGAGCGCGATCACCTGCACGGCGGCGCCGGATTGGTTGATGATCGTGCCGGAAACCTGCATCAGATCGGCGAAGCCGACAAAAGCCGCGAGCGAGGAATTCTTGGTCAGCGCCAGATATTGGCTGATCAGCGGCGGCATGATGACGCGCATGGCCTGCGGCAGGATTACCTGCTTCCGCGCGTCCCTGGCGCTCAAGCCCAGCGCCGCCGCCGCCTCGATCTGCCCGCGCGGCACGGCGTTGACGCCGGCGCGGACGATTTCCGCAATATAGGTCGCGGTATAAAGCGATAGGGCCAGAACCAGAGCGAAAACTTCCGGCGGCAGACGCAAGCCGCCTTCAACGTTGAAGCGATTTACCTGCGCATCGAAGACGGGAAAATCGATCCCCGCCGGCCTTGCCGCGACGATAAGAGCAGCCAGAGCGACGAGCGCGAGAAGAACGGCCGGCGCGCGCCGCTTCGCCTCGCGCGCCCGCAGACCGAAAACCGCCGAGGCAAAAGCGGCGGCTCCGGCGGCGAACAGAAGCCAATGGAAAGGCGGCGCGACAAAAACCGGCGCGGGAAAATAAAGCCCGCGGCTGTTGAGCAGAAGACCGGCGAAATGCAGGGAATGTTCCGGGCCGGGCAGCGGCGTCAGAACCGCCACATACCAGAACAGCATTTGTAGCAGCAGCGGAATATTGCGCAGCGACTCGACATAAAAGCCGGCGAGGCGCGACAAAGCCCAGTGGCGAGACAATCGCGCGAAGCCGACGGCGAAGCCGATGATCGTGGCGAGGACGGCGGAGAGAGCCGAAACCAGCAACGTATTGACGACGCCGGCAAGCAGCGCGCGGCCATAGGTGGAAGCGGGCGAATAAGCGATGACGCTTTGGTTGAGGCCGAAGCCGGCGACATTGTTCAGAAAGGCGAAGGAGGTCGGAATGCCGAGCGCCGCAAGATTTTTGCGCGCATTGTAAAAGGCGAAAAAGAAGAGCGCGCCCACCGCCAGCAGCAGCGCCGCCTGAAGGCCGAGATCGCGCAGGCGTCTCTTCACGGTGGCGGCCTCAGCGGATCGGCGGGGCATAGAGCAGCCCGCCGTCGCGCCATTGCGCATTGAGCCCGCGCGGAATTTTCAGCGGCGAATTTTTCCCGAGATTGCGCGCGAAAATCTCGCCGTAATTGCCCACCGCCCTGATGATGCGCACGACCCAATCCCGCGACAGGCCGAGCCCCGCGCCATAATCGCCCTCGACCCCCAGCAGGCGGCGGATTTTCGGATTGTTCGACTTGCGCATCTCTTCGACATTGGCCGAGGTCACGCCCAGTTCCTCGGCGTCGATCAGCGCGAAGCCGGTCCATTTCACAACATTGAACCAGCGGTCGTCGCCCTGGCGCACCACCGGGCTCAAGGGCTCCTTGGAGATCACGTCCGGCAGAACGATCTGGTCGTCGGGATGCATGGTCTTCAGCCGTTCGGCATAAAGCGCCGAACCGTCGGTGGTGAAGACGTCGCAGCGGCCGGAATCATAGGCTTTGATCGCCTCGTCGGAGGAGGAGAAAACCACCGTTTCCGCCTTCATCCCGTGCGAACGCAGATAATCGGCGAGATTGAGCTCGGTGGTCGTGCCCTGCTGCACGCAGAAAGTCGCGCCGGAAAGCTGGCTCGCCCTGGTCACGCCGAGGCTCTTGTGGACCATGAAGGCCTGGCCGTCGAAATAATTGATCCCGGCGAAGAGAAGCCCCTGCTCCGCCTCGCGCGATTCGGTCCAGGTGGTGTTATGCGCCAGCACGTCCACTTCGCCCGATTGCAAAGCAGTGAAACGGTCCTTGCCAGTGAGCGGAACGAATTTGATTTTTTTGGGATCGTTGAAAATGGCGGCCGCGACGGCGCGGCAATAATCGATGTCGAAGCCGCGCCAAACGCCATGATCGTCGGGCAGGCCGAAGCCGGCGAGGCCGGGATTGACGCCGCAAACGAGATAGCCGCGAGCGCGCGTGTCGCTCAAAGTGTCGGCTTTCGCGGCCAAAGCGAAAGCCGCGAAAAGGCCGGCGAGCAGAAGATGCAATAAAGGCTGGACGAATCTCGACATCGGCCCTCCTAATACCGCGTCCTATAGCACCTTTTTTCGCGTGGGACCGCGCGCCTCTTGACGGGCGCGCCGCGGGTCCGGCAAATCCCGCGCAGGAAAGGCCGAAGCACATGACCCAATCGACCCCGGATTCGCGGAAAAAAATGCGCGCGCGCACCAAGCTTGCTCATGCGGGGCGGGAGCCGTCCGAGCAATTCGGCTTCGTCAATACGCCGATCTATCGCGGCTCGACCGTGCTCTTTGAAAATGTCGCCGCTTTGGAGACTCGGCGCTCGGCGCGGTTTCGCTACGCCACTTACGGCACGCCGACCACGGAGGCTCTGGAAAAAGCCTGGACGGAAATCACCGGCGCTGAGGACACGGTTCTTGCGCCCTCGGGCCTCGCCGCCATCACTCTCGCTTTGCTGACGGCGCTCAAAAGCGGCGACCATCTGCTCGTCACCGATTCCTGCTACGATCCGACGCGCTATTTCTGCGACGGCTTTCTGAAACGCTTCGGAGTCGAAACGACCTATTACGACCCGCTGATCGCCGCTGGAATCGAAGCTCTGATGCGGGAGAACACAACAGCCGTGCTGGTCGAGGCGCCGGGCTCACAGACATTCGAAATCCAGGACATTCCGGCGATCGCCGAAGTCGCCCATGCTCGCGGCGCCTGCGTGGTCATGGACAATACCTGGGCGACGCCCTTGTTCTTTCCGCCGCACGAACGCGGTGTCGATCTGGCGGTCGAGGCCGGCACCAAATATCTCTCCGGTCATTCCGACCTGCTGCTCGGCCTGGTTTCGGCCAATGCCGCATGGGCAAGGCGCCTGCGGCACACGTTCCATCTCTTTTCCAACTGCGCCGGACCGGAGGATTGTTTTCTGGCGCTTCGCGGGTTGCGCAGCATGGATCTGCGCCTGCGCGAGGCCGAACGCCAGGGCCTCGCGCTCGCGCGCTGGCTCGCGACGCGGCCGGAAGTTTCCCGCGTGCTTCACCCGGCGCTCGAAGACGACCCCGGCCACGCCTTATGGAAGCGGGATTTTCTGGGCTCCTCCGGCCTGTTCTCGGTCATTCTCAAACCGGCGTCGAAAGAAGCCCTCACCGCGCTGCTCGACGGTCTGGAGCTTTTCGGCCTCGGCTATAGTTGGGGCGGCTATGAAAGCCTGGTCATTCCCTTCGACGCCAAAGCCTATCGCACCGCGACGCAATGGAATCCCGAAGGCCCGGCCCTGCGCTTTTCCGTCGGGCTGGAGGATGTCGAGGACCTCAAGGAAGACCTCGACAAAGGTTTTGCTTGCCTGCGCGCGACGGTCTGAACCGTCGCGCCACTCATTTTATCACACCGTCGAACTGCCACTCTCGCCGATGGCGGCCTGGGCCGCCGCGAGGCGCGCGATCGGGACGCGATAGGGCGAGCAGGAGACGTAATCGAGCCCGACCTTGTTGCAGAAGGCGATGGAATTCGGGTCGCCGCCGTGCTCGCCGCAAATGCCGAGCTTGATATTTTCGCGCGTCTTCCTGCCGCGTTCGGCGGCGATCGCCACCAGTTCGCCGACGCCCCGCTGGTCGAGCGTGACGAAGGGATCGTGCGGCAATATGCCCTTGGCGACGTAGGCGCCGAGGAAGGAGCCGGCGTCGTCGCGCGAAATGCCGAGAGTCGTCTGGGTGAGGTCGTTGGTGCCGAAAGAGAAGAATTCCGCCGTTTCGGCGATTTCGTCGGCGCGCAGCGCGGCGCGCGGCAATTCGATCATCGTGCCGACGTGATAGGGAATGGCGACGCCCGTGTCTTTCGCCACCGCCTCGGCCATGGCGTCGATGCGCTCCTTGACCAGATCGAGTTCCCGCTTGGAGAAAACCAGCGGCACCATGATTTCGGCCGTGACCGGCGTCCCGGTCTCCTTCTGCGCCTCGACCGCGCCTTCGAAAATAGCGCGCGCCTGCATTTCGGCGATTTCGGGAAAGGCGACGGCCAGACGCACGCCGCGAAAGCCGAGCATGGGGTTGAATTCGTGCAGTTCGTCGGCGCGCCGTTTCAACTTCTCTGGCGACGCGCCCATGGCCGCGGCGACCTCGGCGATTTCCTCTTCCGTTTTCGGTAGGAATTCATGCAGTGGCGGATCGAGCAGGCGTATGGTCACCGGCAGGCCCCGCATGATCTCGAACAGAGCGGCGAAATCCGAACGCTGCATCGGCAGGATTTTCGCCAGGGCGGCGCGGCGGCCGGCCTCGTCTTCGGCCAGGATCATTTCGCGCACGGCGATGATGCGGTCCGCCTCGAAAAACATGTGCTCGGTGCGGCACAGCCCAATGCCTTCCGCGCCGAACTGCCGCGCCGTGCGGGCGTCGGCGGGCGTCTCGGCGTTGGCGCGCACTTTGAGCCGGCGATCGGCGTCGGCCCAGCCCATCAGCACGGCGAATTCGCCGGAAAGTTCGGGCGCCAGCATTTTGGCGGCGCCTTCCATCACCTGGCCGGCGCCGCCGTCGATGGTGATGATGTCGCCCTTATTCAGGACCTTGCCCATGGCGATCAGCGTCTGCGTCGCATAATCGACGCGCAGGCTCCCAGCGCCGGAAACGCAGGGCTTGCCCATGCCGCGCGCCACCACGGCGGCGTGCGAGGTCATGCCGCCGCGCGTGGTGAGAATGCCTTCCGCCGCATGCATGCCGTGAATGTCTTCGGGCGACGTTTCGACGCGCACCAGAATGACTTTATGGCCATCGGCCTTGAGGGCCTCGGCCTCGTCGGCGGTGAAGACGATCTCGCCGCTGGCCGCGCCGGGCGAGGCCGGCAGGCCCGCGCCGATGATCTTGCGTTCGGCGTTGGGGTCGATAGTGGGATGGAGCAACTGGTCGAGCGAGGCCGGCTCGATGCGCGCGATCGCCTCCTGGCGGGTGATCAGCCCGCTATTCGCCATTTCCACCGCCACGCGCAGGGCGGCGCGGGCGGTGCGCTTGCCGTTGCGGGTCTGCAGCATCCAGAATTTGCCGCGCTCGACGGTGAATTCCATGTCCTGCATGTCGCGGTAATGCTTTTCGAGCAATTGCGTGGCGCGCACGAATTCGCCGAAAACCTCCGGCATCAGCTTCTCCAGCGACGGCTTGTCTGATTTGGCGGCGATGCGAGCGGCTTCAGTAATATTCTGCGGGGTGCGAATGCCGGCGACCACGTCCTCGCCCTGGGCGTTGACCAGAAACTCGCCGTAAAGCGCGTTCTCGCCGGTCGAAGGATTGCGGGTGAAGGCGACGCCGGTGGCGGAATCGTCGCCCATATTGCCGAAGACCATGGCCTGGACATTGACCGCCGTTCCCCAACTCTCGGGGATTTCATGCAGCCGACGATAGGTGATGGCGCGCTGGTTCATCCACGAGGAAAAGACCGCGCCGATCGCGCCCCACAATTGTTCGCGCGGATCCTGCGGGAAGGGCTTTTCCGTCTCGCGCTCCACCGCCTTCTTGTAGCTCGCGACGATTTGCCGCCAATCGTCGGCGGAAAGCTCTGTGTCCAGGGTCAGGCCCTTGCGGTCCTTGAAGATTTCGAGAATCTCTTCGAAATTATGGTGTTCGATTTCGAGCACCACATTGGAATACATCTGGATGAAGCGGCGATAACTGTCCCAGGCGTAGCGCTCGTCGCCGGAGGATTTGGCCACGGCCTCGACCGTCACGTCGTTGAGGCCGAGATTGAGCACCGTGTCCATCATGCCGGGCATGGAGGCCCGCGCCCCGGAACGCACCGAAACCAGCAGCGGATTTTGCGGATCGGCGAAGACATGGCCGGTCTGCGCGTTCACCTGGGCCAGCGCCGCCTCGACCTGGTCCGCGAGATCGGCAGGAAAAGTGTGGCCATTTTCGTAATAATACGTGCAAACTTCGGTCGAAATGGTGAATCCGGGCGGAACCGGCAGGCCGAGATTGGCCATTTCCGCCAAATTGGCGCCCTTGCCGCCGAGAAGATTCTTCATCGAGCTGGCGCCTTCCGCTTTGCCGCCGCCGAAAGAATAGACCCATTTTGCCATGTTCAAATTCCTTAAGCGTGCGCGGAATCGACGCCGCGCGCCTCCCCCATAGACCTTCGTCGATAAGGCTCCCGGCTGCGTTTTTCAACCGCCAAAGGCGCCAATTCCATAGTCGAAGTCGCAGTCTCAGGCCAAGGACGATCCCGCCTGCGCCATCGCAAACAAGATCGGCGCCCGACAGCGTTGCAAGAATAAGCATGCCGTTGTTCGGCGAGTTGACGAGGATCAAGACGCCGGGAAGGGTCGCGGCGACGCCTACCGCTAAGACATGATTTTTGGGGCCGGCGGCCGGGCGAGCGCCCAGAAAGACGCCGACGGCGCTGGCGAAAGCCTAGCCGAGGCCCCGGGCGCCGCCGGCAAGCGTGACCTCATCCTTTCGATCAATTGCCTCAACGCGCCCAAAGGTTCGTAATCTCCCGGAATGGCGCTCATTCCCGCCCTATCGCGTTGAGAGGGGGCTCGAAGCGCCGGCCGGTAGGCGCGTTAAGATATGCGGCCAATCGGCAACGCGCTTCGACAGAATTAACGCCTATTGCGGAAATACCCGGGCTTCAGTTGCCCCGGTCGCCGGTTGCGTGTAAAGCAGCCCAATGCCCTTGGAAAACAGGGGGAAGAATTGATCGAGTTCGCCGTGAACAATAATTCCGCCACCCCATTGTTGGATGAGATTAAACTTCCCGCGGATCTGCGTCTCTTGCCGGAAAGCGATTTGGCCGCTTTGGCCGAAGAGCTGCGCCGCGCGACCGTCGACGCGGTTTCCGCGACCGGCGGTCATCTCGGCTCCAGCCTCGGCGTGGTCGAACTGACGGTGGCGCTGCATTACGTGTTCAACACCCCGGCGGACCGGATCGTCTGGGACGTCGGCCATCAGGCCTATCCTCACAAAATCCTCACCGGCCGGCGCGACCGGATCAAGACCCTGCGCCAGGGCGGCGGCCTGTCCGGCTTCACCAAGCGCGTCGAAAGCGAATACGATCCTTTCGGCGCCGCCCATTCCTCGACCTCGATTTCCGCCGGCCTCGGCATGGCGGTTGCGCGCGATCTCGCCGGGCGCGACAACAAAGTCATTGCTGTGATCGGCGACGGCTCGATGTCGGCGGGCATGGCCTATGAGGCGATGAACAACGCCGGGGCCTCACATTCCCGCCTGATTGTCATCCTTAACGACAACGACATGTCGATCGCGCCGCCGGTCGGGGCCATGTCGGCCTATCTCGCGCGGCTCGCTTCCGGCCGCGCCTACCTGAAGCTGCGCAGCGTCGGCAAGAGCTTTTTCCGCCACTTCCCGGATAGCATCAACCGCGCCGTCACCAGGGCGCTGGAACACGCCCGCACCTATGTCACCGGCGGCACTCTGTTCGAGGAGCTGGGCTTTTACTATGTCGGCCCGATCGACGGCCACAATATGGACCATCTGCTCCCCGTTCTGAAAAACGTGCGCGACGCCGACAATGTCGGCGGCCCGGTGCTGATCCATGTCGTGACCCAGAAGGGCAAGGGCTATGCGCCGGCGGAAGCCGCCGCGGACAAATACCACGGCGTCACCAAGTTCGATGTGGTCACCGGGGCGCAGCAGAAGCCCAAGACCAACGCCCCGTCCTACACCAAGGTTTTCGGCCAGTCCCTGGTCAAGGAAGGCCAGAAAGACGCGAAAATCGTCGCCATCACCGCCGCCATGCCCGCGGGCACGGGGGTCGATCATTTCCAGAAGGCCTTCCCCAAGCGCACGTTCGACGTCGGCATCGCCGAGCAGCACGCCGTGACTTTCGCCGCGGGCCTCGCCACTGAAGGCTACAGGCCGTTCTGCGCCATTTATTCGACCTTTTTGCAGCGCGCCTACGATCAGGTCGTCCATGACGTGGCGATCCAGAACCTCCCTGTTCGCTTCGCCCTCGACCGCGCCGGCCTGGTCGGCGCCGACGGCGCGACGCACGCCGGCTCCTTCGACGTCGCCTATCTCGGCATATTGCCGAATTTCGTGGTCATGGCGGCGGCCGACGAGGCCGAACTCGTGCATATGGTGGCCACCGCCGCGGCTTACGATTCCGGCCCTATCGCCTTCCGCTATCCGCGCGGCGACGGCGTCGGCGTCGATATGCCGCAGGAAGGCGTTCCGCTCGAAATCGGCAAGGGCCGCATCGTCCGCGAGGGCGACAAAGTGGCCATATTTTCGCTCGGCGGCCGCCTCCAGGCGGCGCTGGAGGCCGCGGACATGCTGGCGGCGCAGGGCGTTTCCGCGACCGTGGCCGACGCCCGCTTCGCCAAGCCGCTCGATGTCGACCTGCTGCGCCGTCTCGCCGCCGATCACGAGGCGCTGATCACCATCGAGGAAGGCTCGGTCGGCGGTTTCGGCTCCTTCGTCCTGCAGCAATTGGCGGAAGACGGCTTTCTCGACAAGGGCCTGCGCGTGCGCTCAATGGTCCTGCCAGACCGCTTCCTCGACCAGGACAAGCCGGAGGCGCTCTACGCCAAGGCCGGCCTCGACGCCAAGGGCATCGTCGCCAAGGTCTTCGAGGCTTTGGGAAAACCCCAGGCGGCGGCCAGGACCGCCTGAATTCAAGCCTTTCGGGCCGCGGCCAGCGACCCGGCCGCTTTATCCGTCATCCGTCGCTCTCGCCGCGCCAGATATTGAGCAGCGCGGCGAGGCGATGCTTCCAGCTGACCCTCTCGTCTGCGAGCGCATCGAGGAAAAAGGCCAGTCGCCGCGATTTCCTCACTGTATAAAGCGTCAAGGCGGTGGTGGGGACGAAAACGACCAGGAAAATCCCGAAACGGGTCCATGCCGGCTCGTCGGTATAGGCGAAAATGTTCATACCGAGAAAGCCGGTGGTGACCGCGCCGATCAGGCTGAACAAGGTCACCACGGTGAGTTGCAGGATGGTCACCGCCTGACGGCGTAGCAAGTCGGCCTCCATATAGGCCTCCATGTCGCTGACCTCCTCGCGCAATTCGGCATACAGCCGCGCCGAGCCGAGCTGGTTCGACCACAGCCGGAATATGTCGCGCAGCACCAACTGGTCGGATATTTCGGTGAAATAATAGCGATGGGTGAAGCGCAGGAACTGCGCCAAAATCCTCCTGATGTCGCGGCGGAACCGCGCCACCGAGCGCGGTTCGCCCGTCTTCAGCCGACCGATGATCTCCACCAGGCGGTTGGACATCATGAGAATGGCGGCGCGATGAAAATGGGCGATCAGGCCGAGCATGAAATATTGATGCCGGAACTGCCCTAGATAGCCGCGCTCCCAATCGGTAAAGGCGGAATCGCCAGAGGGGCCGACCATGACGAAGGCCTGGGGCGTGCACAACATGCGCACATTGATCCAGCCGGGGTCGTCGCGGCCCGGCTGCCACAGCCGATCGTAGCAATGGTCTTGCTCGAAGGCGCCGAGATGGCTTGCGGAAAAGGGCAGAATGTCGGGCGCGGCCGGCCGCGTCGCATAGGCGAGCCGAACGAGCTGGGGCCGCGTCAATTGCGTCGGTTCCGGCACGGCGAGGAAGGCCATGAGCGGCATGCGGTGAAACTCCAGCGGCCGGTAGCGCGTCCCCGCCTGGGCGCCGCGGCGATTGAGCTGCATCGGCTTGAGCATGAACTCCCAGTGCGCGGCGATCTCGATCAACTGGTCGCGCGCCACGGCGCGAAAGAATTTCGGCCTTTGCGCATAATCGGCGCGGGAGAGAACCACGCCTTCCGCGTCGAGCCATTCGACGAGTTCGAAACAGCTCGCCGGATCGCCATCGACGCTCCAGCCGGCCGGATAGGCGCGGCCGAAACGGTTGAGCATTTCCATCGCCTGGCCCAGATCGAGATTTTCGCCGGAAATTTCCACCACAGGGATCATCACGTCGGCGTCGAAAAAGAAGCAAACGTCGAGATGATCGACGCGGAAGGTGATCGGCGCCGCATCGCCCGGAATTTTCAACCGCACCGACTTTATGTCGTCGCGCCGGTAGGTGCGCAGGGGCGAGTCGCCGTAACTGCTCCGCGCGGCCGATTTTTCGCCATAGAGAAATCTCTGCACCTGGGGCAGGAAGGCGATGAATTCGCGGTAGTGGCGCTCCTGATAATCGCCGGGGTTTTCAGGAAAATCTTCTTCGAGCAGCCGCCAGAAGGGCGCGCCGTCCAGCGCCTTCCAGTGAACGTCGTCCTGATCCGCCAGCGGCATGAGTTGCAGCGGCCAGAAGAGGATCTGACGAAAAAGCTCGACTTTGACGCCGTCGGCGCGCGCAGTTTCCGCCATCACCCCCGCCCCCGCGATTTGCTTGGTTGGCCTGCTTTCCCATGTTAATCCACGGCTCGCTCGAATTTCCATCCCGACAAGGGACTCTCCCCATGACCCGTCGCGCCGATTTCGCCTTGGTGGAGCGCGGCTTCTTTCCAAGCCGCGCCAAGGCGCGCGAGGCGATCGAAGCGGGCCTCGTCACGCTCGACGGCCGCGTCGTGGCCAAACCGTCGGAGCCCGTGGCGGAAAGCGCGACGCTGACGGCGGAAGCGCCCTACCCCTGGGTCTCGCGCGGCGGCGTCAAGCTGGCGGCGGCGCTCGACGCCTTCCGCATAAATCCGACCGGCAAATCGGCGCTCGACATCGGCGCTTCGACCGGCGGATTCACCGACGTCCTTTTGGCGCGCGGGGCGGCGCAAGTGACCTGCGTCGATGTGGGCCATGGCCAGCTGCATGAAAAAATCGCCGCCGATCCGCGCGTAAAATCGCTGGAAAAGATGGACGCCCGCGCCCTGAAAGCCGGGGATTTGCCACAGGCGCCGCAGGTCGTGGTCTGCGACGTGAGTTTTATATCTCTCGCGCTAATCCTGCCCAAAATCCTGCCTCTGGCGGCGGAGCAGGCGGAGGCGGTTCTCCTCGTCAAGCCGCAATTCGAACTCGGGCCGGACGCGGCGAAAAAGGGGATCGTCCGCGACGTCCGCGCGCATGAACAGGCCTGCGAAAAGGTCGAATCTTTGATAAAAAATCTCGGCTGGGAGGTTTTGGGCCTGATCTCCTCGCCGATCGCCGGCGGGGACGGAAATCGCGAATTCCTGCTCGCGGCGCGGCGCCAAAGCGTTTTCAAGCGAAGCGGGAACCGGTTCTCGTGAAGAAAACGCGTCAAACCAAGAACCTGGAGCCCCGATCCGACGCCGTCGGATCGGCAAAGGCTCCAGTGATTTCCCTCAACGCCCACCTGCGCATCGAAAGACTGGGATCGCGCGGCGAAGGAATTTCCCGCGGCCCCGATGGAATGATCTTCGTTCCTTACGCCCTGCCGGGCGAAAAAATTGTCGCCGAAGTCGATGGCGAAAGCGGCCGGCTGGTCGAAATCCTCAAACCCTCGTCCGACCGCATCGCCGCCCCCTGCCCGCATTTCGGAACCTGCGGCGGCTGCGCCGTGCAGACTTTGAAACCCTCAGCCTATGAGGCGTGGAAGCGCAGCCTTGTCGCCGACGCCTTGCGCAACGCCGGCGTCGAGACGGCAGTCGCGCCCCTGCGCGCGGCCTGGGGCGCCGGGCGGCGGCGCGCGACTTTTCACGCCCGCTTCGACGGGCGCGGCCGCGCCCAGGTCGGCTTTATGCAGGCGCGCAGCCATAAGGTTTGCGAAATCGACTCTTGTCCGATTCTCGCGCCGGAAATGGTCGGCGCCCTGCCGGCGGCGCGCAAAATCGCGCAAATTCTCGCGCCGCTGCAAAAGCCGCTCGATCTCGTCGTCACGGCGAGCGAAAGCGGCCTCGATCTCGACTTGCGCGGCTGCGGCAAAGTCGATTTTGCAGTCGCGCAAAGTCTGATCGCCGCGGCGCAGGAATGCGATCTCGCCCGTCTCGCCAATCATGGCGTCGCCCTGATCGAGCGCCGCCCTCCCCTCATTCGCATGGGCCGCGCTTTCGTTCATCCCCCGCCCGGCGTCTTTCTGCAGGCGACCGCGGCAGGCGAGGAAGCGCTCGTCGGCCTCGTAAGCGACGCCGTGAGCGAGGCGAAAAGAATCGCCGATCTTTTTTGCGGCCTCGGCGCCTTCGCCCTGCGCCTCGCCGAAAAGGCGGAAATCTTCTGCGCCGACACCGAGTCGGAAGCCCTGGCCGCCTGCCTTTCCGCCGGGCGCGCCGCGCCGGGCCTGCGGGCGATCAAAGGCGAGGCGCGCGATCTTTTCACGCGGCCGTTGCTTGGCCCCGAACTCGACGCCTATGAGGCGGTGGTTTTCGACCCGCCGCGCGCCGGGGCGGAAGCGCAGGCGCGCGAACTGGCGAAAAGCGCCGTCGCGA
The DNA here is from genome assembly GCA_964425315.1 of uncultured Rhodoblastus sp. GTDB lineage: Bacteria > Pseudomonadota > Alphaproteobacteria > Rhizobiales > Beijerinckiaceae > Rhodoblastus. Next base: position 7,709 of record CAYRNB010000023.1, on the reverse strand, counting down.
CCGTCGTCGGCGTGTCCTGCAATCCAAAAACGTTCGCGCGCGACGCCAAAATATTGCTCGCCAACGGCTATGGGCTGGAAAAAGTCACGCCGGTCGATCAATTCCTCTATTCGCCCCATGTCGAACTCGTCGGCGTCTTCCGCAAAAAGCGAGCGAAAAAGCCGCGGCGGCTGCTGGGCTAAGCCTTGCGGCGGCCGGAACTTTTGGGCAAAGCAGTCGGCAAGTTTTGAGGAAAATCAATGAGCGCGCTTTCCCCGGCCGAGATCGCCGAAAAAATGGCGGCGATCGTCGGCGCCAAATATGTGCTGACCGACCCCGCCGACATGGCGGGCTACTTAGACGAGCCGCGCGAAAAATGGCATGGCAAGGCTTCCTGCGTCGTGCGTCCCGGCTCGGCTGAGGAAGTCGCCGCGATCTTAAGCCTTGCCGACCGCAGCGGCCTGAAAATCGTGCCGCAGGGCGGCAATACCGGTTTGGTCGGCGGCCAGACTCCGGATGAAAGCGGCCGCGAAATCCTGCTGTCGCTCGGCCGGCTCGACAAGATTCGCGAAATCGACCCCGAATCCAATTCCATGATCGTCGAGGCCGGCGTCACTTTGCAGAAGGTTCAGGAGGCGGCGGAAAGCGTCGATCGGCTGTTTCCCTTGTCGCTCGCTTCCGAAGGCTCCTGCACCATCGGCGGCAATCTCGCGTCCAACGCCGGCGGCACGGCGGTTCTCGCCTACGGCAATGCGCGCGATCTCGTCACCGGGATCGAAGTGGCGCTCGCCGACGGGCGGTTGTTGCAGAACCTCTCGAAATTGCGCAAGGACAATACCGGCTACGACGTGAAAAACGTCTTTATCGGCTCGGAAGGAACGCTAGGCGTCATCACCGCGGCGGCGGTCAAACTCTATCCGCGCCCGCGTGCGACCGAAACCGCCTTCATCGGCCTCGCCAGCCCCGCCAAATGCCTGAAGCTTCTGACCCTGGCGCAGAGCATGGCCGGACCGGACCTGAAGACCTTCGAATTCCTCTCGCGCTTCGGCCTCGAAATCGTGGTGAAACATTCGCCCGGCGCCCGCGCGCCACTCGAAAGCGCGCATGAATGGTACGTGCTGCTGGAACTCGCCTCGCAATCCGAAACCGGCCTCAACGACGTGATGATGGGGCTGCTGGAGGCGGCCTTCGAACAGGAAATGATCGAGGACGCGGCTGTCGCCGCCTCGCTCGACCAGCGCGCAGCATTTTGGGCTTTGCGCGAGAACCTATCCGAAATGCAGAAGATGGAAGGCGGCTCGATCAAGCACGACGTCTGCGTGCCGGTGGCGCAGATTCCCGCCTTTCTCGAAGAGGCGACGGAAGTGGTCGAAAAGACCATTCCCGGCGCGCGGCCCGTGCCCTTCGGCCATATGGGCGACGGCAATATTCACTTCAACGTCACCCAGCCCGTCGGCGCCGACAAGCAGGACTATCTGGCGCGCTGGGAGGAGTTGAACGAAGCCGTCCATGCCGTGGTGGGAAAATTTCACGGCTCGATTTCGGCCGAGCACGGCATCGGCGTCCTGAAGCGCGAGCTACTGCCGCTGGTCAAAGATCCCGTGGCGCTGGAGGTCATGCGCCGCTTCAAGAAGGCGCTCGACCCCAACAACACCCTCAACCCCGGCAAGGTCTTGTGACGAGGCGGCAAGGCGGATCGCACCTCGCCGCAAGAGTGGCGCGACGAAACCGCCGCGGCCGTCGAGATCAGGCCTGCTTCCGGGCGCTCCAACGGCCGGAACACGCGCGGCTCGGCGAATTCCAGGCGCCGGCGCCGGATGCGCCGTTCAACTTGCCGCTTGCTGAAACGCGGTCCGAGCCATGGGTAAGCACCAGCCTCACGCGGCCATGCGGACCGACGGCTCCCCTGGTCTTCACGAACATGCTGTTGTCGGCGATGTGGTTGGCTGCGACGTCGACGTTCCACGACAGCGAGCGGTCGCAATGGCCACTTAACGTGACGAGATGGACGGCCCATTGTCCGTCGTAGGAGCCGCCGCCGGCGAATGCGGTAGAAACGCCGGTAAGCGCGAGGAAAGCGGATAAGCAGGCGAATACGACAGACTTCATGCTGCAAAAAGCCCTTCTGATCGTGCGACTTTGGAATTCCAACGCAAATTCGCAGCTCACGCCGCGATCCTCGGACCGCGGCAAAGCGATAGCGGTCGCGCCGGATGAAACGGCGGACGACCGCTCAAATATCACCGAGTATTGCCGAGCTGTTCGAATTGCGCAGCCCCCATAATGCCCGAATGTGATCAAAAAAAGTTGTTCGGAAATTTTTCCGCCGCTCGCCTCGCCTCTGCGGCAATACGCCGCAGCCGCGGCGGAACATTGCCGTCCAGAAGCGAAAACTGTGCCGTTGCTCAAAGGCCCGGCGCCGCCGAAAGCGCCCGCCCCGAACGACACGTTCAACCCCGGCAAAGTGCTATGGCGCCCTCCCCTTGACGCCGCCCGCCCGCGGGCGTCTCATCGTCGCACGGGCAGGAGGAAAGCATGTCACGTTTCAAAGCCATACGCATCGACAAGGACGAATCCGGCTATCGCGCTTCCTATTCGGAATTCGACGAATCCGAATTGATGGACGGCGACGTGACCGTTCGCGTCAGCCATTCGACCGTCAACTATAAGGACGGGCTGGCGATCACCGGAAAAGGCCCCGTCGTGCGGCGCTTTCCCATGATTCCCGGCATCGATTTCGCCGGCGAGGTGGAAACTTCCTCGCATCCCGATTTCAAGCCGGGCGACAAAGTCGTGCTGAACGGCTGGGGCCTGGGCGAAACCCATTTCGGCGGCTATGCGCAAAAGGCGCGGGTGAAGGGCGACTGGCTTGTGCCCCTGCCGACCAATTTCACCCCTGCGGAAGCCATGGCGATCGGCACCGCCGGCTATACCGCCATGCTCTCGGTCCTCGCCTTGGAAAAGCATGGGCTTTCGCCCGATCGCGGCCCGGCTTTGGTCACGGGCGCCGCGGGCGGCGTCGGCTCGATCGCCATTCCCTTGCTGGCGAAAGCCGGCTGGCGGGTCATCGCCTCGACCGGAAGGCTGGAAGAGGCGGATTTTTTAAAACATCTGGGGGCGGCGGAAGTCATCGACCGGGCGGAGCTTTCCGCGCCGGGAAAACCGCTCGGCAAGGAGCGCTGGGCGGCGGCGGTGGATTGCGTCGGTTCGCATACGCTCGCCAATGTGCTCGCCCAGACCCAATATGAAGGCGCCGTCTCCGCCTGCGGCCTGGCGCAGGGCATGGATCTGCCGACCTCAGTAGCGCCCTTCATCCTGCGCGGCGTCTCCTTGCTTGGCATAGACAGCGTGATGAAGCCGAAGTCCGTCCGGCTCGTCGCTTGGGAACGGCTGTCGCGCGATCTCGACCGCGAGAAACTCGCCGAAGTCAGCACCACCATCGGTTTCTATAAAATCATGGACACGGCGAAACAGATTCTCGAGGGCAAGGTGCGCGGGCGGACGATCGTCGAGATCGGCTGAGGAAGAGCGTTTTTCCCGAAGAATTTGCGAAAGCGCGCCCGCGCCGCGAACGGTCTCGGCGCCTGGGCGTTTTCCAGTTTGGAAGATACAAGCGGGGACTCCACAATGAATACCGCCAATCTGCAATTGGAAGGCGTCTACGCCGTGATGGCCGCCTTGTTACAAACGCTGCTCGACAAGGCTGTGCTCAGCGAGGCGGAACTCGGCTCCATGCTGAGCGAAGTCGAGCGCCGGATCGCCGTCGACTCCAACCGCCCCGTCGAAATGCGAAATTCGAACGTCGAAGCGGTCCGCTTTCCGGTCCGCTTCCTGAAACTCGCGTTGCGGGAGTCTGGGCAGGGGCGCCAGCCGTCCTTCGCCAAGGTCGCGGCGCAGGTCAGGCAATCGCGGAAAGAGTAGAAGCGTTTCGCGGCGCGCCGCGAAATTCATTCGCCGGTCTGGCCGCTCAACATGCTGCGCCGTTTCGCCAATTGCGCGCCGGCATGGTCCATGAAGGCGCGCACGCGCGCGGCATGGCGCAGATCGGGATGGGTGAGCAGCCACAGATCGGCGCCCTTTCCCGCCATGGGCTCGTCGGTGCAGACGATCTCCGGGTGCTGGTCGCCGACGAAACGCGGCAAAAAGCCGACGCCCAGGCCCTCGGCGATGCATTTGGCGAGGCCGACCACGGTATTGCAGCGCATCGAGATGCGCTCGCGCGGAATTTCCTTCTCGATCCATTCCGCCACGTCGACGCCGCCGAAATGTTCGTTGAACGCAATATAGAAATGGCTCTTGTCGGACGGGTCGAAGCCGGATTCGTAAAGCTCGCGCGACACGTAGCGGCCCCAGACGGCGGCGCCGATGCGCCGACCGACCAGGGTTTCGGGCGGCGCGTAGGTCGAGCGCACCGCGACATCGGCGTCGCGCCGCGACAGATTGAGCGGCTGGCTCATGACCAGAACGTCAAGGTGAATGTCCGGAAAAGCCTCGTGGAAACTGGTGAGAATAGGGCTAAGAACGTAATTGAATATGGCGTCGTTGGTCGTCACCCGCAGCAGCCCGGAAGGCTTTTCGTCACGCCCGGCGACGCGCCGTTCGAAATCGGTGACGTCGCGGCCCATGCGCTCGGCGAGCGCAACCATTTCCTGTCCGGCGGCGGTGGCGGCGTAGCCGTTGCGCGAACGCTCGAACAATTTGGCCCCGATCGCCGCCTCGAGCGCGCCGAGCCGGCGAAAGACCGTGGAATGATTGAGATTGAGCGCGGCGGCGGCGCCGACCAGCGAGCCGGATTCGGCAATGCCGCGCACCAGGCGAAAATCGTCCCAAGAAATCTGGCCCATGGCGCAAAAATGGTTCAAATGGCAACTAAATTCAAGATCGCTTC
>CAYRNB010000023.1:0-2742 GCA_964425315.1 uncultured Rhodoblastus sp. | reverse complement strand
GGCGCGGCGGCCCGGCGCAGCCGGTCGTTGATCGCCTCGCCGAGATCGTCGTCGGGAATGGGCGCGACGGCGATTTTTTGCGCGCCGCGTCGGTCCAGCGCCCGCAAATAAGTGAAAAGATTGGCCGCCGCCTCGCCCGGATCGCCCTGCGGCGACAGATCGAGAATTTCGTTGGCCGCGCCGGCGAAGCGCCCGCCGAAATCGAGCCCCGCCTCGTCCGCGCGCAAGTCCTTCGCCTCCAGCCGCATTCGCGCGCGAGGCGCGTAATGGGAGGCGAGCATGCCGGGCGCGAGCGCCTTCGCCTCTTCTTCGCCCTCGTCGGCCAGCTCCAAGCCCAAAACCTCCTGCAAGGCGGCGCGCGATAAGCCGCCGGGACGCAGCAGGCGCGGCCTATCGCCGAGCAGAGCGACAATGGTCGATTCGACCCCGACCGGACAGGCGCCGCCGTCGATCACGGCGTCGATGCGCCCGGCGAGATCGGCGAGGACATGGGCGGGCGCGGTCGGGCTGACATGGCCTGACAGATTCGCGGAAGGCGCGGCGATCGGCCGCGCCGCGGCGCGCAGCAGCTTCAGCGCGATTTCATCGGCCGGCATGCGCAGGCCGACGCTGGCGAGGCCTGCCCGCGCAAGATCGCAGACGCTTCCCCCTTCCGCGACAGGCAGAACCAGGGTCAGCGGCCCCGGCCAGAATTTTTCCGCCAGTTTTTCCGCCAAAGCGTCGAAACGCCCTTCCCGGCGCGCCATGTCGGGACCGGCGACATGGGCGATGAGCGGATTGAAATGCGGGCGCCCCTTGGCGCGATAAATCTCCGCCACGGCGCGCGGATCGGAGGCGTCGGCGCCAAGCCCATAGACCGTCTCGGTCGGAAAAGCGACGAGGCCCCCCGCGCGTAAAAGCCGCGCGCCTTCCTCGATTCCCGTTGCGTCGGCGGGCAGGGTTCGCGTGGCGCGGATTTGTCTTTGCTGGCTCAATGGGGGTCCGAATCCGTTCATTTGACCTTTGTCGCGAAAAATGGTTCACTTATGAACCATTCCCTTTGGCGCGACAGGAAGCAAAAATCACTCTACATTCGCTCTCCCGCCCAAGAAAGCTTCCGATCGAGGGGGTCAGGATGAACGATGTGGCGAAAGCCCGCGCCGGCGCAGTCATGGAACTGACGCTGGACCGGCCCGAGAAGAAAAACGCTTTAACCTCCGCCATGTATTCCGCCCTTATCGACGCTCTGGACGAGGCGGAGCGGGACGATACGATCGCCGCCGTGCTGATTTCCGGGACTGGCGGCGTTTTTTCCGCCGGCAACGACATTGCCGATTTCGCCGCCGCCGTGCTGCGCGGCGAGGACATCGTCGCCGGCGATTTCGTCAAGAGAATCGCCGCCTTCGCCAAGCCCCTGGTCGCGGCGGTGGACGGGCTCGCCGTCGGCGTCGGCTGCACCATGCTGCTCCATTGCGATCTCATCTACGCCGCCCCGAGCGCTCGCTTCTCCTTGCCTTTTGTCGATCTCGGCCTGCTGCCGGAAGCCGGGTCCTCCCTGCTGCTGCCCCGCCGCGTCGGCATGGCGCGCGCCAGCGCCTGGCTGCTGCTGACCGAAACTTTCGGCGCCGAGGAGGCGCGCGACGCCGGCCTGGTCAACGCCCTGGTCCCGTCCGAATCCCTGCTCGCTCACGCGCGCGAAAAGGCCCGCGCCCTGGCGGCGAAGCCGCGCGCGGCGCTACTCGAAGCGCGACGTTTTCTGCGCGGCGACAGCAAGGACATATTGGCGCGGATCGACGCCGAAACCGCGGCTTTCGAGGAGGCGCTGAAAACGCCGCACGCGCAGGCGGCGCTCGCCGCCTTTCTCAACAAGAGCAGATAGGCTGGAGGAAACAATGGGCGAACTGGCGGGCAAAACGCTGTTCATCACCGGCGCCTCGCGCGGCATCGGCCTCGCCATTGCGCTGCGGGCGGCTCGCGACGGCGCCAATGTGACGATCGCCGCCAAGACCGCCGAGCCCAATCCCAAATTGCCCGGCACGATTTTCACCGCGGCGGAGGAAATCGAAGCCGCCGGCGGCAAGGCCCTGCCTCTCGCCGTGGACGTGCGCGAGGAGGCGCAGGTCGCGGATGCGCTGGCGAAGACGGCGGAAAAATTCGGCGGCGTCGACATTGTCGTCAACAACGCCTCGGCAATCGCGCTCGGCGACAGCCAGCATATCGAGATGAAGCGCTTCGATCTCATGCATCAGATCAACGCGCGCGGCGCCTATATGACGACCAAGCTCGCCGTCCCCTATCTGAAGAATGCGCAAAATCCGCATGTCCTGATGCTGGCGCCGCCGCTCGACATGAAGGAGAAATGGTTCGCGCCCCATACCGCCTATTCCATGGCGAAATTCGGCATGAGCCTCGCCGTTCTCGGCCTCGCCGGCGAATTGCGGCCGCACGGGATCGCCGTCAATGCGCTTTGGCCGCGCACGACCATCGCCACGGCGGCGGTCAACAATCTGCTCGGCGGCGAAAAGCTGATGCGCGCCTCGCGCAAGCCGGACATCATGGGCGACGCGGCGCATGCGATTTTCCGCGCGCCGAGCCGCGAGCTGACCGGACGTTTTCTCATCGACGACGTTTTTTTGAGCGAAAACGGGGTGAAGGATTTCGACGCCTATCGCGTCGATCCGTCGAGCCCGCTCATGCCGGATTTTTTCGTCCCCGAGGAGACGCCAGTACCGGCGGGCGTGAGCTTGAAGGCGATGGCGTGAG
>CAYRNB010000022.1:0-42681 GCA_964425315.1 uncultured Rhodoblastus sp. | reverse complement strand
TTCGATGAAAATCACCCAGGATTTGCGCCAAGAATCAAAAGAGCTAGCCGCCGCCCTGGCCGAACAGGGCATGGCGGAAAAAAGCGCCGAGTTTTTGGAAAAGGGCGGCCAGATTTACGTGGAGACGTGAGGGATTTCCCTCACGCCGCCTCGACTTCGGTCTCCGTCGCCTCAGCAGGCTCGCCGTTCGGCGCGACGAGTGTTTCGCCGATCGGCGCCATGACGCCGTCCTCGCCCATTTCGAACGCGTTTCCGCGCCAAAAAAGCCGGCCCGGCAAAAAGCTGCCGATGAAAATGGCGAAGCTCAGAAGGTCGCGCAAAGGCGAAAGCCACAACGCATGCGCCTGGCCGGCGAAACGCTGATCGACTTCGTCCTGCAGCGTCAGACGGCTGATCAGGGCGGCGACGGTCAGGACCGCGCCGGAAGCGGAAAAGCCGCCCGCGATCAGGGCGGCGAGCGCCCAGGCGAGCGGAAAAGTCGTGGCCGTGCCGATATAGCCGAGCGGGTCGAGCGAACGTATGGTGCGCGCCCAGCGCATGTCCCGCCGCCACAATTCGATGAACGAGCTTTCGCTATGGGCGTGGATGACGGCGAAATCGGCGAGAACCGTCTTCAGCCCCAATTCGCGCACCGCTTCGCCGAGGACGTAATCGTCCGCCAACTGGTCCTTGATCGCCCAAAAACCGCCGATCGCCTGCAATGTCGTACGGCGCAGCGCAATGGTGGCGCCGATGCAGGGATTAGCCAAGTTCAGCCGCACGCCGGTCACGACATTGGGCAGGAAATGATAGTCCACCCCCATGGCGCCGAGGCGCGACCACAGGCCGGCGAGCGGCAGGCCGCGATAGAGGCAGGTGACGAGCCCAACCCCCGGCCGCCGCAAGGCGACGGCGAGGCGGTTCAGGTAGTCCGGCGCGACGCTGATGTCGCTGTCGGCGAGGACCACGACGTCATGCTGGATATGGCGCGTCAGATTGATGAGATTGGAGACCTTGCCGTTGGCGCCGTGCTGCGTCGGGTCGATGACCACTTCCGCAGTCAGGTCATGGCGCGCGCCGTCGATCCTGCCGAGACGCAGATCCTCGACGACCCGGTGCGCTACCGGCGCGGCCGCGTCGTCCTCGTCGTGCAGGCCGAAGAGAATCTGCACCGGGCCGGCGTAATCCTGGCGGCAGAAGCTCGCCAGATGATCGTAGAGGCCCTTTTCCGCGCCATAAAGCGGCTTGAGCACGGTGACGCCCGGCGCCTCGAGCGCCACGGGAAAACGCCTGGCGCGCGGAAAGCGGCGCAGGCTGAAGATCGCCAGCAGCGTGTAAAGGCAGGCGGCGAGCGCCAGGCCATAAAACAGCGGTTCGAGCAGGGACGGGTGCATCAGGTCGGAGGCGCGGCGCCAGACTTCGTCCATAAAACGTACCTTCCACACCGTTCAGGGCGTCAGAAAAGCGTCCTTGCGCTGGCGCAGGACGTCCGCCTTGTAGCCGTGCAGGGATCGACGCCATTGCGCCAGTTCCGAGACCGAGCCATTAGCCAAAATGTCGCCGATTCGCCAGCCCTGCGGCGTGCGCCGCATGACGTAATTGATCGGCGCCGGGGGACCGTCGGTGAGGATCATGCGCGAAGTCACGATCACATCGTCGCCTTGCGGGATCGATTTGGCGTCGGGATCGAAATCCTTGACGTTGAGGCTGTCGAGGCGGGCGGCGTAGGAAGCGGCGATGTAATCGCCGAAACTTTTGGTCCATTCCTGGCGCTGCGCCTCGGTCATGGCGTCCCAGCCGGGGCCGAAGGCGGTTTTCGCCATGGCGGGAAGGTCGAACGTCGCGCCGATCGCCGGCCGCAGGGCGTCGTAACGCTTGCGCAGGCTGATATGCGCGGCGTTGCGGATGACGCCGAGCATGGAGCGCTGAAGGTTCTTGACCACGGCGGCGGCGTCGCCGGAACCTTGCGCCGACGCGTCGCCGGGCGCGGCGAATGAGGAGGCCGCGAAAGAAGACGCCGACAACAGGGCCGCGCCGACGAGAAAGGCGCGACGATCAAAGGCCATTCGGCTCCTCCCCGGACACGAGTTTCTGCCCCAGAAAGAACGAGCGCAGATTCGAACCTTCCATCCGCCGCCAGACCCACAGGCCGGGCCCGCCGCAGACGAAATCCGGAATGCGTTTGATCAGCGACAGAGCGATGGCGGTGGGCGAGCTGATGCCGAAAGCGGCGCAAAGCGCGATGTAGCCGCCCTCCTGCACGCCCCAGGCGCCGGGAATGAGAAAGCCCGCCGCCCTGACCGCGTGCCCAAGGCTTTCAATGGCCAATGCGGCGGCGAAGCTGCGCGAGTCGCCGAGCAGTTTCAGCGCAATCCAGGTTTCCAGCACGCCGACGATCCAGGCCGTCATATGGATGGCGAGCGCCGCGGCGAGGCCGGAGCGGCGTTCCAAAACGCAATCCAGCCCGGCGCGCAAAGACGGCAGGCCGCCGAGCGAAGCCCAGCCGGTGCGCTTCTCCACGTTTTCCGCCAGACGATCGAGCCAACCCATGGCGAGCAGGCGCGGCGCCAGCCAGAAGCCGGCGAGAGCGGGCGTCATGATCACCAGGCCCAGGCCGATAACGAGCGAAAGCCCGCCGCCGACGCCGATATGAAAAAGGAGAACGACGCCGATAAAGGTGAAAACCACCTGGGTGGCGGTCTGCGCCAGCAGATCGACGATGACGCTGGCGGCGGCGGTCCCGCCCCTCACCCCATTGTTGCGCAGCAAGCGCGCGCCCATCAGGTCGCCGCCGACCGCGGCGACCGGCAGAAGGGAATTGATCGATTCCCGCACCCAGCGCAGTTTGCAGAAAATCCAAGGCTTTGGGCGCGGCCGCGCGATCAGCGTGCGCCACGCGAAGCCGGCGCCGAATGTCTGAACGAATCGGATCACCACAAGCCACAGCGCGCCGAAGCCGACCGAGGCGAAAGCGTGCGCCACCTGGCCCGCCCCTTCGTAAAGGGTCAGGCAGGCGAAAAGCCCCAGGCCGAGAGCCAGGGCGATCGCAGCGGCGGCTTTCATGGGATCATGCACTTAGCTTTATTTTACTGACGTGTCAGCCGGGGCTGGCGCATCGAGGCGCAAAAAGCTTGAAGTGTGGCCCCAAGGGTACGCATTGTGGCGATTCGCCATCGGTTTTTCTCATTTTCGCCGCGATTTCTCTGCCGTTTGCGCCCGCGCGAAGGCTTCGGCGAAGGCGTTGCCCGAAGTCGCCGCCGGCGCCTTGTCAGGCGCCTTTCGCAATTCCGGCCGCGGCGACGCGCTCGAACGCGGCGCCCGCGAATCGGCGGCGTCGTCGAGCCGCATGGTCAGGGCGATGCGCTTGCGCGCCGCATCCACGTCCAAAACCTTGACCTTGACCAGATCGCCGGGCTTGACCACCTCGCGCGGATCGCGAACGAAATTCTTCGACAGAGCCGATATGTGGACGAGGCCGTCCTGATGCACGCCGATGTCGACGAAGGCGCCGAAGGCCGCGACATTGGTGACCACGCCCTCCAGAACCATGCCGGGCTTCAGATCGGCGAGGGTTTCGACCCCTTCCATGAAAGCCGCGGTCTTGAATTCGGGACGCGGGTCGCGGCCGGGCTTTTCCAATTCGCGCAGAATGTCGGTCACGGTCGGCGCGCCGAATTTCTCGTCGACGAATTTCTGCGGCGCGAGCGCGCGCAAGGTCTTGGAATCGCCGATCAGCGCGCGAATGTCGGATTTGGTCGCCGCCAGGATTTTGCGCACCACCGGATAGGCTTCCGGATGGACGCCGGACGCGTCGAGCGGGTCTTCGCCGTCGCTGATGCGCAGGAAGCCGGCGCATTGCTCGAAGGTCTTGTCGCCGAGGCGCGCGACTTTTTTCAATTCGCCTCGCGCCCGGAAGGCGCCATGAGCGTCGCGATGGGCGACAATGCCAGCGGCAAGTCCGGCGTTCAGGCCGGAAACGCGGGCAAGCAGCGGCGCCGAAGCCGTGTTGAGATCGACGCCGACGGCGTTGACGCAATCCTCGACCACGGCGTCGAGCGAGCGCGACAATTTCACCTCGGCGAGATCGTGCTGGTACTGGCCGACGCCAATCGATTTCGGCTCGATCTTCACCAGTTCCGCCAAAGGGTCCTGCAGGCGGCGCGCGATCGAGACGGCGCCGCGCAGGGTCACGTCAAGATCGGGCAATTCGCCCGCCGCGTAAGCGGAAGCCGAATAGACCGAGGCGCCGGCTTCGGAGACCACGATCTTGGTCAGTTTGAGTTCGGGGAGCTTTTTCGCCAGATCGCCGGCGAGCCGGTCGGTTTCGCGCGAGGCGGTTCCATTGCCCACCGCGATCAGTTCGACCCTGTGTTTGAGGCACAGGCGCGCGAGCGCGGAAAGCGCCTCGTCCCAGCGCCGATGCGGCTCGTGCGGGTAGATCGTCGCCGTGTCGACAACCTTGCCGGTCGCATCCACCACTGCGACCTTTACGCCCGTGCGATAGCCGGGATCCAATCCCATGGTCGCGCGCGGGCCGGCCGGCGCCGCGAGCAGCAGATCGCGCAGGTTTCCGGCGAAGATTTTCACCGCGTCTTCCTCGGCCTTCTGCCAGAGCCGGCCGCGCAGATCGACGCTGAGCGAGATTTTCATCCGCGTGCGCCAGGCCCAGCGGGCGCAATCGAGCAGCCATTTATCCGCCGGACGCCCGCGATCGGCCAGGCCGAAACTGGCGGCGACGGCGCGCTCGTAAGCTACCTCGCCCTCCGTCTCCATGGCCGCGGCGCTTTCCGGCTCCAGGGAGAGATCGAGAATTTCCTCCTTCTCGCCGCGAAACAGCGCGAGAATGCGGTGAGACGGCATTTTCGCCAGGCTTTCGGCAAAATCGAAATAATCGGCGAATTTCGCGCCGTCCCGAGCCTTTCCCTCGCGCAATTTCGCCACGAGCCGGCCGCGCCGCCAGAAATCCTCGCGCAAGGCCCCGACGAGTTCAGCCTTTTCGCAAAAATGCTCGACCAGAATGGCGCGCGCGCCCTGCAGCGCCTCTTCCGGCGTGTTGACCCCCTTGGCGGCATCCACGAATTGCGCCGCCTTTTCGCTCGGCGCCTGGGTCGGATCGGCCATGAGGCTTTCCGCGAGCGGCGCGAGACCCGCCTCGCGGGCGATGGTCGCCTTGCTGCGGCGCTTGGGCCGATAGGGCAGATAGAGGTCTTCGAGCCGGGCCTTGGTTTCCGCGCCGATGATCGCCGCTTCCAGTTCCGGCGTCAGCTTTTCCTGGCCGCGAATCGAATCGAGCACGGATTTGCGCCGTTCCTCGAGATCGCGCAAATAGCCGAGGCGCTCTTCGAGCGCGCGCAATTGCGAATCGTCCAGTGCGCCGGTCGCCTCCTTGCGATAGCGGGCGATGAAAGGCACGGTCGCGCCGGAATCCAGAAGTTCCACGGCGGCGGCGACCTGACGCTCGCCGACTTTCAGCTCCTCGGCGATTCGGCGCTGGATCGAATTCATGCGCGACTCCAAGATTTTTTTGCGGTTTTGCCGCGAATCTGTCCCGTTTCGCAGGATGATTTGAGGCGGGGCGCGCTTTTACCCTCGGGAAGAAAAAGCGTCAAAAGTGGAAAATAAGCGTTTTTTCTTGGCGCAACCGCGAATATTGGATTATTCGAATTGACAGAAAGTCGCTGGACTGGAACGATGAGCCGCCATGCATACGACCACGCCAATCCCCATGCCCGTTAAACAGACGCCCTCGGCCGATCCCGCCGCTCTGGCGGACGCCGCCGAACAGGCGAGCGAATTTCTCAAATCGCTCGCCAATCCAGTGCGTCTCCGCATCCTCTGCTTGCTGGCCCAGGGCGAGGCGCCTGTCGGCGACATCGCGGAACGGCTGGCGGCGCGCCAAAGCCTGATTTCCCAGCACCTCGCGCTGCTGCGCAAGGACGGGCTGGTGCGCCCGCGCCGCGACGGCCAGACCATCATCTATGCGCTCGCCGACGAGAAAGCCGAAAGGCTGATCGGCGTGCTTTACGAGTCCTTTTGCCCCGCCAAGGGTTGATCGGAACCCTTGCGATTTTGCAATATGATGTAGCTTGAGCTTGCGCTCGCTGCAAAAAAGGCCGATCTCCCGAATAAAGGAGACCGGGCTCATGACCATTGAAACCAGGACAAGGCCGCGGCCGATCGTCGCAGTCACGCGCGGCGAGGCGACCGCCGACGGCGCCGGCGTGCGCTTGACCCGGCTGATCGGCTCGCGCGCCCAGCGGCCGCTCGACCCTTTTCTCATGCTGGATTGTTTCGGCTCGGACCGGCCGGACGATTATATCGGCGGCTTTCCCGACCATCCACATCGCGGCTTCGAGACCGTCACCTATATGCTGGCGGGACGGATGCGCCATGCCGACAATCACGGCCATTCCGGCGTGATCGAACCCGGCGGCGTGCAATGGATGAAGGCGGGACGCGGCCTGATCCATTCGGAGACGCCGGAGCAGGACCACGGGCTTTTGCGCGGCTTTCAGCTCTGGATCAATCTGCCAGCGTCGGAAAAAATGACGGCCCCCGCCTATCAGGAATTCCCGGCCGCGGAGATTCCGGTGGAAGAGCGCGACGGCGTCCGGGTGAAAATCATCGCCGGCGCCAGCGCTTCCGGCCTTCGCGGCCCGGTGACGGCGCCCCATGTCGATGCGCTTTATTTCGACCTCGAACTGGCGCCGGGCGGGCGTTTCGTCGAGCCCCGGCCGGAAGACCACGCCGCCTTTTTTGTCGTCTATGAAGGCGAGGCGACGGCGCCGGGCGAGACGGGCGAAAGAAAGCTTGGCGCCCTCAGCCTGGCGCGGCTCGGGCCCGGACAGCACGCCGAACTCACCGGCGGCGCTCGCGGCGCGAAGGCCCTGTTTCTGGCGGCGCGGCCCCTGCGCGAACCGATCGCCTGGAGCGGTCCTTTCGTGATGAACACGCGCGAGGAAGTGATGCAGGCCTACGAGGACTATCGTCTCGGACGATTCTGACGCCGGCGTCACGCCGCCGCGTCACCGCGGCGGCCGCCCTTGCGACGGCGATTCTTCGCGCGAACGCGAGCGACGCATTCCGCCAAAACCTCGCCAAGCGCCAGAGCGGCGAGCGACCATTCGCTGCGCAAGGCTTCGAGATCGTCGTCGCCGCGCAAGGCCAGGCGCTCCGGTCCGACGGCGCGCCAGCCGCGGCAGAGACGCGCCAGGCGTTCTGCGCCGACATTGCCGGCGGCGCTGGCGAGAGCGTGCGCTTCGCGGCTGAAGGCGGCGCAGTCGAAAAGCTCGACCGCCCTCGCCAAGCGTTCGACGCTTTGTCCCGCCTCTTCGACAAAGCGCAAAATCACGCTGCGCAGAAAATCATCGCCGCCGAGCTTGGTCAGAGCGTCCAAGGCGTGCGGGTCCACAATCGGCGCCGATTCGGCGAAATCGCAGCGCTTCTTGAGGGACCCCGGATCCCCCTTTTTCCCGCGCCGCTCAAGACTCCTCGCGGCCGGCGCCTCAAGTTCCGGCCTTGCCTTCGCCTCGGCGCCGTCGTCCTGCGGCGGCTCGCTCTCCGTCCCGCGCGCGGCGGCGGCGACGGCGGCGAGCAGGTTCTCGGGGGCGACCGGCTTGGTGAGCCAGCCGATCATTCCAGCCTCGGCGCATTGCGCCCGGCATCGCGGACTGGCGTCGGCGGTCAGGGCGACCATCGGCGCGCGGCGCGCCCCCGGCTGCGCGAACTGATAAAGCCGCGCCGCTTCGACGCCGTTCAGCCCCGGCATGTTCACATCCATGAGGATCACGTCGAACGATTGGTCCAGCATGGCTTGCAGGGCCGATTCGCCATCTGCGACCGCAATGGCCTCATGGCCGGCGGAGATCAGAATCCGCTCCAGCACCATGCGGTTGACGCCATTGTCCTCGGCCAGCAGGATTTTCCACTTGGGCGAGCCGGTCTCTTCGCGCCCCGGCGCCTCTTCGGCCGCGGTCAGGGCGCGCAAGTCGGCGACCACGGCTTGCGCCTGGGCCAAACTTTCCGAGTCGCCCTCGCGCGCCAGAGCGACGAGCGCGAAGCGGCGCGCCAAGGCGAGAAGATCGGCGTTGTCCGCGACGACTGCACAAACCGGCGCGCCGATCCGCGGCCCATCGTCATCGTCCGAAACATCCGTGACGGGCGCCGGCGCCTCGCCGGCGGCTTCCCGATTGTCGCGGCTTTCGTCGACGGCGAGGCCGACGAAAAGTTCGAACCAGAAAAGCGCGCCTTTGCCGATCTCGCTTTCGACTCCGAGCCGGCCGCCGCGCGCTTCGAGACGGCGGCGCGCGATGGCGAGCCCGAGGCCGCTGCCGCCGAAGCGCCGCCCTATGGCGGGATCGGCCTGAACGAAACTGTCGAAAATGCGCTCCTGCGCCGCCTTGTCTATGCCAATGCCGCTATCGCGGACCTCGACCCGCAAGGCGATCCTGTCGCCGTCGCGCCGCCCGACGCCGACGTGAAGGGAGACTGCGCCGGACGGGGTGAACTTGACCGCGTTTCCGCCGAGATTTTGCAAAATGTCGAGCAGCAGGCGCGGCTCGGCGACGACGAAGCGCGGGACGCCGGATTCCACGCAGAGTCCGAGCCGCACGCCTTTCCGATCCGCCTCGACCGCCAGCATGGCGCGCAGCCGGATCAGGAGGGCGAAGAGATCGACCCGTTCGGGCGCGGCGCGGTCTTCCGCGATTTCGTCGCGCGCCACCATCAGCAGGGCCTCGATATGCCGCAGCAGAATGTCGCTGGCGTCGCAGAGCGTCTGCGTCATTTCGCGCTGTTTGTCGTCGAGGTCAGTCTTCCGCAGCAGTTCGCCGAGGCCGACGATCGCCGTCAGCGGCGTGCGCAATTCGTGGCTGACACTGGCGAGCATCAGCGTCTTGGCGTGAATGGCCCGCTCGGCTTCGGCGCTCGCCTCGGCGAGACGGCGCAGCAGCAAGGCGCCATAGAGCGGAATGATGATCAGCGATAAAAAGAGCCCGACCGAAAGAGAGCCATGGGCGCGCCAGAAGGGCGAGACCCACACCACCGCCGCGAATCCCGCCGCCGAGCTTACGACCGCCACGCTCATGAAT
The DNA here is from genome assembly GCA_964425315.1 of uncultured Rhodoblastus sp. Lineage (GTDB taxonomy): Bacteria > Pseudomonadota > Alphaproteobacteria > Rhizobiales > Beijerinckiaceae > Rhodoblastus. The sequence goes on along the minus strand of CAYRNB010000022.1, from coordinate 33,613 downwards.
CGCGCGCCGAGCCGCACGCCATTGCCGAGGATCATCCAGAAATAAAGCGGAAACAGATAGGCGGCTGCGCCATGGGCGAGGCCGAAGGAAATAATGGAGCAATCGGCCCAGATGGCCGCGACGCGCCGCAGCGAGCAAGGCTCCGGCCGCAGCAGAATATGCGCCTGCATGAACAGGACTGCGACGAGATAGACCTGCAGCCACGGCAGGCCGAGCGCGTAAAAATCCCGCGCCTGGCGCCCGCCGAAATGGGCCTCGGCGGCGGCGGCGGCGTAAACCATCGTCGCCAGAACCAAGCGGTTGGTCATGATCGCCTGTTCGCCGCTCACGTCGGGATGGACAAACCAGCGCAATGCGGCGGCGCCGAAAGACGACAGGCGACGGCGGATGGCGGGAGCGGCCAAAAGACCCATGCCGGCTCTCGTCACGCCTGGGCCGCCGCGTCGCGCGCCGCTTGGGCGGAAGACCCAGCGGCCGCATTGTCGAAATCGGCGAGGCGGAATGCCGCGCCGAAACAGGGGCCCTGCGCCTGGCTGACGCCGGCCCGCCGCATGAGCGGCAAAACGGAAACCGAGGCGACGCCGTCAGCAAGCAGCAGGGGCGCCCGCCCTTCGCTTTTCCTGAATGCGGATTGGGCCAGCCGCGCCACGGCGGCGACGCGCGCCTCGTCGTAGCGCCTATGACAGGTGAATTTGATCGCTTCGCGCCAATTCCCGAGAACGGCCGTCAGCGCCACCCATTCATCGCTCGGCGAACTCGCCGGCGCCAGCGCCCCGAGATCAAGCGTCACCCCCGCTCCGAGCGATTTCAGCACCCTTGCGCAGTCCTGCGCGCGTTCCGGCGCCGCGAGAAGATCCCGCGCGCGCAATTGCAGGTCGAGCGACGCCGGCGGAATCCCGTGCGCCTTCATAAACGAAGCCAACCGCGCCGCCAAGGCCTCGGCGCCGTCCTTCGCCGGCGCGACGCGCAGACCGACGCGCGGCAGAGCGCGGCCGCGGCCTAAGGTTTGGATGCAGGCGCGCGCCGCCCGCCAGGCTTCCGCATCGTCCGCTTTCGCCGGCTCGCCGTCGCGCAGAAGCTGCGCGCCCGCGAGCGCCCCCGAGCCGAGTTCTATGCGCGGCAAAAAGGTCCAGTCTCCCCCGTCACCGCGGGCCGCCAGCGCCATGGCCTCGCGCAGGCAATTCTCCGCGCGACTCTCCGGCGCGATGCCGGAACGCGGCGACGCCGAGCCAAAGCCGGCGATTCGCACGCCAAAATCCTGGCGGCGCAAAGCCTTGAGCCGGTCGGCGTAGGCGGCGGAGTCGGCCGGATCGACCACGATTTTCTGCACGATGGCGAAATGCAACCGGTCGATGCGAGCGAGAATGTCGCCGTCGCGCAGCCGCCGCCGCAGCGCCACGGCGAGCGACGACGGATCGAATTTTCGTCCCTCCCGCTTTTCCATGGCGACGACATGCAGGACGTAGTCGCCGGCTTCGCCGCAACGGGCGAGGAACCGCCGCGCTTCGGGCGACAATTCGCGCGGCGTCTCGCCATCTTCCCGGCTTTCGGCCGAATGGCGCAGACTGAGCAGGTTTCGGGCCCGCATCAGAAATTCGTCATGGTCGATCGGCGGGTTGAGAAAATCCGTGGCGCCGCTTTCGAGCGCGCGCAGGCGCAACTGACGCTGGGCGCAGACGGTGATCATGATGATCGGCACCCCTGACGCATGCGGCAGCGCGCGGAAACGAGTGATGAATTCGTCGCCGTCGATCTTCGGCATGTCGTAATCGGTGACGATGAGGTCGGGACGGTTGCGCTTCAGCCAGCGCAGCGCCTCGCCCGGATCGGCGAAAGCCTGGACGTTCACGCCTTCGCCGATGGAGAGCGCCAGTTTCGAATAAATGGTCCGGTTGGTGTCCCGGTCGTCGATAATGACTATTTGCGACATTCATGGACTCGATCATTGACGCGGCCGCGGGGCGCGGCTCGTCTTAGGATCTCCCTGCGGTGGAATGATCGGCCGAAACATCGCTTTCGCTTGGGCGCTTTCCGCAGGACGCGGGGGCCGAACTATCCGGCAAACTCATTAAGTAATTGTTTGTACTAGTATTATCATTGCGCTCGCTGCGCTGAAAACGCGTTAACCAGATTTTCCCCGCCCGAGGCGCGCCAAAATCCGTCAAAACGCGGCGATGCGGACGACGCCGCTCGCGTCGGTTTTCGCAGCTGCTTCCCCAATGGTCGTCCCGTCGAATTCCAGATGGGCCGCAATCTCGGCCAGGGGCAGAAGCACGAAGGCGCGCTGCATGAGGCCCTCATGCGGCAGGCTCAGTTTTCGGTGGCTGATGCGAAGCGATTCATAGAACAGAATGTCGATGTCGATGACGCGCGGTCCCCAGCGCCGCGTGCGGCGCCGGCCCATGGCCTTTTCGGTCGCCTGGACGAGGTCGAGCAGGGCGAATGGGTCGAGCGCGGTGCGCGCCAGCGCGCAGGCGTTGACGAATCCCGGCTGGTCGGTCACGCCCCAGGGTTTTGTCGCGAAAAGCGAGGAAACCGCTTCGAAGCGCAGCCCGGCCTCGCGCAGCAGCGCGACGGCGCGGCGCAAATTGGCGGCCGGATCGCCGAGATTGGCGCCGAGGCCAAGGCCGACGAGCGCATAGCGCGTTTCCTGTTCAGGCGCGGACAATTTCGCTCCAGATTTTTATGGCGGCGACATGATCGGCGACGTCGTGCACGCGAAAGATTTGGGCGCCGCGCGCCAAGGCGGCGAGATTGGCGGCGATGGTCGGCGCCAGCCGCGCTTCGACCGGCGCGCCCGTCAGGGCGCCGAGAAAGCTTTTGCGCGAAACGCCGATAAGAACGGGCAGTTCGAAATGTTCGCGCAAGGTTGCGACGCCGGCGAGGGCCGCCAGATTTTGCTGAAGAGTCTTGCCGAAGCCGATCCCCGGATCGAGGATGATTTTGCCCCATTCCACCCCGGCGCGGGCGGCGAGGTCGAGCGAGTCTTCGAAAAAGCCGATCATATCGGCGACGATGTCGCGCGCCGGATCGGCCGCGCCGGGATTATGCATGACGACAAGCGCGGCGCCGCTCTCAGCCACGGCCGCCGCCATTTCCGCGTCTCCGCGCAATCCCGTCACGTCGTTGACGATGGCGCAGCCGAGAGCGAGCGCGCGGCGGGCGACGCCAGCCTTGCCGGTGTCGATGGAAAGAGGAATCGGCGTTGCTTCGGCGAGCGGGCCGAGCACGGGTTCAAGCCGCGCCCATTCCTCGTCCTCATCGACCGGGGCGAAACCCGGACGGGTCGATTCCGCGCCAATGTCGATCATGTCGGCGCCGGCGCCGGCCATGTCGCGCGCATGGGCGAGCGCCGCCGCCGGCGCGGCGAAAAGACCGCCGTCGGAAAAAGAGTCCGGCGTGACGTTCAGCACGCCCATGACGAGCGGTTTCTTTTCGCCGAGTCGCGCGCAAAAAGCTTCCGCCGCGGCTCGCGCCTTGTCGTATCTTATCATTGGGCGCACCTGGAGCGGGCGGTTTAGGCGCGCCGGCGGCAAGTGTAAAGCAATTCAGTCGCGGTCGATTTCGCGCTCGTCCACCGCCGTCGCCTTGACCAGGGCGAAAATCTCCGTTCCCGGCGCGAGTTTCAGTTCATCCGCCGCCAGGCGCGTCAGGCTGGCGTAAAGCTTCTCGCCGCCGCGCAATTCGAGCGTCGCCATGGCGAGCGGCCCCTTGCTCTCGGCGACGCGCAGGATTTTGCCGGCGAGAATCGTGCGGATGGAGACATCCGAAGGCGGCTTTCTGGCGAGCGTCACATCGACCGCCTTGACGAAGACGCGCGTTTTGCCGCCCGCCGCGCGGCCGGGAAGATAAATGTCGCCCGCCGCATGTTTCAGCCGGGTGAGACCGTAGGTCGCATCATATTCGCCCGTTTCGCAGGACAGGGCGCGGCCGAGGCCGAAGCGGTCGCTTTCATGCTGCGGCCGCGCGCTCGCAAAAATGTCTTCCGGCGCGCCGGTTTCCTTGACCTCGCCGCGTTCGATCACCACGACGCGGCCGGCGAGCCGCATGACTTCGTCGATCTGATGGCTCACGAGCACGATGGGAACGCCGAATTTCTCCCGCGCCAGCTCCACCAGCGCCATGGCCTTCTGGCGGCGGGCGACGTCGAGCGCGGCGAAAGGCTCGTCCATCAGCAGAATGTCCGGCGCGGCGAGCAGGGCCCGCGCCATGCCGACGCGCTGGCGCTCGCCGCCGGACAATTGCCCCGGCCGCCTTTCCATGAGCGCGCCGATGCCGAGCGCGCCCACCACTTCGGCGAAATCCAGCCGGCGCGCGGCGCGGGGGGCGAAATAGGCGCCGAAACGCAGGTTCTTCGCCACGCTGAAATGCGGAAAGAGCAAGGCGTCCTGAAACACCAGGCCGACGCGGCGCCGGCGCGGAGCGACAAATATTTTTTGCTCCGTGTCGACCAGAACCCGGCCTCCCACGGCGATCCTGCCGCGATCCGGCCGCGCCAGACCGGCAATGAGGTCGATAAGCGTCGATTTACCGGCGCCGGAAGCGCCGAATAAAGCGGTGACGCCCGCGTCGCTGGCAAAAACCGCTCGAAGCGAAAAATCGCCGCGCCGCAGGACGACATCGACTTCGATCATGACACTCTCCGCGCCCGCGGCCGCATGCGGATCGCCAGAAATTCCGAGACGACAAGAGCGCCGACGGCGAGCGCCGCGGCGATCAGCGACATGGCGAGCGCGCCGGAATCGCCGCCGGGCGTCTGGGTCAGCAGGTAGATTTCGGCGGGAATGGTCCGGGTTTCGCCGGGAATATTGGACACGAAAGTAATGGTCGCGCCGAATTCGCCGAGCGCCTTGGCGAAGCCGAGCACCGCGCCGGCGATCAGGCCCGGCGCCGCCAAAGGCAAGGTGACGAGGAAGAACACGGCAAAGGGCGGCGCGCCGAGCGAGGCGGCGGCGCGTTCGAGGCGCGGATCGACGGATTCGATCGACAGGCGGATCGCCCGCACCATGAGCGGAAAGCCCATCACCCCGCCGGCGAGCGCCGCGCCGGTCCAGCGAAAGGCGAAGACCAGTCCGAAATGATCGGCGAAAAACGCGCCGATCGGGGCATGACGGCCGAAGAGAAGCAGAAGCGCAAGGCCGGTCGCCACCGGCGGCAGAACCAGCGGCAGATGAATCAGGGCGTCGAGCAGCATTTTGCCGGGAAAGCGCCAGCGCGCCAGGGCGTAAGCGAAAAACACGGCGAAGGGCAGGCTGACGAAGGTTGCGGTCAGCGCGACGCGCAGGCTGAGCTTGATGGCGTCGATCTGTTCCCCGGACAGGGCGAAATCGGGCGCGGTCATGGCTCGAAATCGCGCCTTTGCGCCGCGACCGGAATCTGCGCCCGCACCTTGGCGATGAGGCCGGCGTCGAGCCGCGCCGTAACAAAACCTTCGCCGTCGGAGGCCATGGCGATCTTATGGCCCCAGGGATCGCAGACCAGCGAATGGCCATAGGTCAGCCGTGTTTCCCCACGGACGACATGCGGGCCGATCTGCGCCGGCGCGAGAAGATAGCATTGCGTCTCGATGGCGCGGGCGCGGCAGAGAATTTCCCAATGATCCTTGCCGGTCTGCAGCGTGAAGGCGGAGGGCAGGACGATCACGTCCGCCCCTTTTTCGCGCAAGGCCTGGAAAAGTGCGGGAAAGCGCAGGTCATAGCAAATGGCGCAGCCGAAGGTGAAACCTTCGCATTCGTAGGTGGCGAGCCGGTCGCCGGAGGCGAAAACAGCGCTTTCCCGATAGGCGGCGCCGTCCGGCGTCGTCACGTCGAACATGTGGATTTTGCGGTAAAGCGCGATTTCGGCGCCGGAACGGTCGAAGACGACCGTCGTGTTGGAAAGTCTTTCGCCGTCGGCATTCTTTTCCAGGAAAGAACCGGCATGGACGAAGACGCCATGCTTTTGCGCCAGTTCGCGGCCGAGTTCATAGGCCGGGCCCTGGCGCAAAATCTCAGCGGCGGCGAATTTTTCTTGTCGGGAGCCGCCGAGAAAATCGAAAACTTCCGGCAGGCCGATCCAGTCGGGATTTTCTTCCGCCGTCGCCGCTTCGACGAGTTGGCGGGCGCGGGCCAGATTGGCCTGCTTGTCGCCCTGCGAATTCATCTGGATCAGGCAGATCTTCATACGTCCCCGCGCCTCGCGCCGACAAAAGAGCAAGTTTGGCGCCGCGAAACAAGGCCAACGGGGTTCGGCGGCAAATTAAGGCGCTGTCCAACCTAGGGCTTAGCCAACGATTTTGTGAACGCGCGGCGATGATTTTTTTGCGCCGCGCATTGGCGTGGGGCGCGAATTTGGTTAAACTCTTAACTAAGTTAATGCGCAATGGGGGCCGCGTCATGAGTCAAATTGGCGGGAAAAACAAACCCAATCGCCTGCTCCGGCTGATGGTTTCCAATTGGGCCTTCGGTTGGGCGGTAGGCCAGGTCTGCGCGGCGGGCGTTCTGCTTTCCAATATCGGCGACATCCGCGTCCTGATGTTCCATTCCCAACTGATGTGGCAGGGTTTGGCCTTGCTGTCTGTCGGCTTCGGCGCCACCTTCGGCGGCGTGGTTGCGGCCACCGCCATCATGCTGCTGCCGACCTCCGAAGAGGAGACGAACCGCGGCGGCGGCGCGCGGGCGCCGGTCTTCCTGCCGGCTTACGCCCTGGCGAAAGCCCGGACCTCGCGCGCCTGATCTTTTCGGAAAACCGGCTTTCCCTTTTCGGGATCATGCTCTACTAGATCGACAGCGCCCGCCCTGCGGCGGGCGGTCAGTCGACGCCGGCGCCAAACCTCCCTCCCGACCAAGGCTTTGCGCGTTTCGGCGTCTTCCGCCGCGCGCGGCGGAAGCGCATCCGTTTCCTGCCGTGAAAGTTCGCCATGGCCGTCAAGAGCAAGACCGCAAAAAAATCCGCCGCTTCCGACATGTCGCTGGCGGGCGGGGACGAGGTCTATCGCCTGCTCCTTTCCTGCCAGAACCGTCCTGGCATTGTCGCGCGCGTCGCCGGCCATATTTTCGAAGCCGGCTTCAATATCGCCGATTCCCGTCAGTTCGACGAAGTCGAGACCAATCAGTTCTTCATGCGCATCGTGATCAATGCGGTGCGCGAGGACGCCAGCGTCGAGGCGTGGCAGGCGAGCTTCGCCGCTCTCGCCCATGATTTCGGCATGGAATGGACCCTGACTTCGTCTTGGCGCCGGCCGCGCGTCATAATCCTGGTGTCGAAATTCGACCATTGCCTCGCCGACCTGCTCTATCGCTGGCGCATCGGCGAATTGCCGATCGACATCGTCGGCGTCGTCTCCAATTATCCGCGCCAGATTTTTCCGCATATCGATTTCGTTGGAATTCCTTTCCACTACCTGCCGGTCACGCGCGAGACGAAAATGGAGCAGGAGGCGCAAATCTGGTCGCTGGTGCAATCGACCGGCGCGGAACTGGTGGTGCTGGCGCGCTATATGCAGATCCTCTCCGACGGCCTCGCCGCGAAGCTCGCCGGCCGCTGCATCAATATCCACCATTCCTTCCTGCCCGGGTTCAAAGGCGCCCGTCCCTATCACCAGGCGCACGCCCGCGGGGTGAAAGTCATCGGCGCCACCGCCCATTACGTGACTTCCGATCTCGACGAAGGGCCGATCATCGAACAGGACGTCGAGCGCATTTCGCATCATCACACGCCGGAGGACCTGATCCGAAAGGGCCGCGACATCGAGCGCCGGGTCCTGGCGCGGGCCATTCGCTATCACATCGAAAGCCGCGTGCTGATCAACGGTTCGAAGACGATCGTCTTTACGGAATGAGCGGAGGCGACCTTCCGAACCGGCGCCGCACGCTCAATGGCGATCGCGCGAAACAGTGAAATTCGCATCGAGCCACCATAATTCAACCGGAATCCCGTCTTCATGTCTTATGAGCCTATGAAGAGAGAACATGGATTCCATTTCGCCGCTTTTGACGAAAAATGGCGGCTGGCGGCGGTTTTCGCCGTGGGCGCCGCTCTCTTCTGGCTCACGGAATTTCACCCGTCGCTAAGCCCCGTCTGGGCGCCGTGGAGCTTTTCATGGCCCGAATATCTGGCGACGGTCCTGACGCTCTTGTGGTTCCAACAGGGACTAAGCCTCGCGTCGCCAGCGGAGCGCCTTCCTATATGGCGGCGGGTGTTTTTCTACCTGGGACTGGCGCTGATCTATTTCGTGCTGCAGACGCATTTCGATTACATGGCTCAGCATATGTTTTTCATCAATCGCATCCAGCATGTGGTGATGCACCATATCGGCCCGTTTTTTCTTGCGCTGGGAACTCCGGGACAGACCATTCGGCGCGGCATGCCCCGACAGGCGCGGCGCATTGTCGACAGCCGTTTCGCCACGACATCGATCGGCATCCTGCAAAACCCTTTTTTGGCCGCCTTCCTGTTCGTGGGGTTGTTTTATTTCTGGCTGATCCCGCCGATCCATTTCCGCGCCATGCTCGACCACCGGCTTTACGCCCTGATGAACTGGAGCATGGTTCTGGATGGAATCCTGTTCTGGTCGCTTGTGCTCGATCCGCGCCCCAAACCGCCGGCGCGGGTTTCCTTCGGCGTTCGCGCCGCGCTTTCCGTCGGCGTCATGTTCCCGCAAATTCTGCTGGGCGCGCTCATCGTTTTCTCGCAACATGACATTTATCCTTACTATGCCTTGTGCGGCCGGATATTTCCCTCCATCGACGCCCTCGACGATCAAGTCCTCGGCGGCCTCGTCAGTTGGATTCCGCCCGGCATGATGAGCGTTGTCGGCCTGCTGCTGGTGTTGAACGCGCTCAGAATTCAGGAAGAAAAGGACAATCCGTCATGATGGATCTTTCTCGTCCCTCGCGCCCGCAGGCCTTAGAACAGACGTCCGCGAACAGAAAATGGAGCGTCCTCCCCTTCCTGCTTTTTTGCCTCGCCCTCGCCCTGCCCGCTTCGAACGCCTCGGCGCAAACGGCCAAGGACGGCGGCCTTGTCATCAGCAAGCCGTGGATGCGGTTCATCATACCGGAACGGCCGGCGGCGGGATATTTCGTCCTTTTGAATAAATCGGGCCGGGACAGGACGCTGACCGGCGCGTCCTCGCCCGCCTGCAAAACCTTGATGCTGCATGAAAGCCTTCACAGGAACGGCGTCGAGAAGATGGTCATGGTCAAGAGCATTGCCGTGCCCGCCCACGGGAGCGTCGCCTTTTCTCCGGGCGGCTACCATCTGATGTGCATGTCGCCGACAAGGGCCGTTAAGGTCGGCGCGCGCGTTCTCGTAACTCTTGATTTTGCCGACGGCGCGAAGTTGCAGGCGCCCTTTGTCGTGAAAAACGCCGCCGGGAAATGATTTCGCGGGAAAGCTTCGACTAATCGATCAGACGTTTGAGATCGGCCACGCTGCCGTCGATATTCGGGTTATTGCTCGACAGCGAAGACAGAAGCAGACGGATTGCGCCCTTTTTGTCGAAGACATAGATCGCCGAACTGTGCGTCACCTCATAGGGCTGGCCCTTCGTCGCCGGCGTCACGGAATAGGAGACGCGGTAGCGCCGCGCCAGCGCCGCCAATTGGTCGGGCGTTCCGCGCAAGCCATCCATCTGCGGCGCGAATTGCGACGTATAGTCTTTCAACACAGCCAACGTGTCGCGGTTGGGATCGACCGTCACGAACAGGACGCGCACCTGATCGGCCTTGCTTTTCAGCTTCTTGAGAATGTCGGCGACGGACGCCATGGTCGTGGGGCATATATCGGGACAATTGGTGTAACCGAAATAAAGCAGGACGACCTTGCCGACGTAATCGCCTGCCGTAACCTCCTTGCCATCCGTTCCGCGCATCATGGTGAAGGACAGTCTCGGCATGGCGCCGGTTATATTGGTGTTATGCCACGCCTGATGATCGTGACACCCCGCCAGCGATGTCAGAGCGGCGCCGGCCAGCAGAAAGCCAAAAAAGCGCCGGGACAAAGGCCGCGTCGTTTCCCGGCGCGACGCGCCTTCAAAGGGATTGCCGTGTCGAGGTTTTCGCAAAGACATGATGAACCTCGACATAGTGGACGGTGATGGCGATCGCGAAAGTCAAAATAAAAACAAAGCCGACAAGGATGGCCCAGATCAGCGCGAAATTGCGGTTCCGGCGCTCCAGCGCTTCCTGCGTCTCTATCGTCTTACTTGTTTCCGCCGCCGGCGTGGATGGTGATTTTTGCTGCCCTGACTGCAATCGCTCGTCCCCTCGGTTGAAATGGACCCCGCAGCGGGACCAGTTGAAGCGGCTGACCGGTTGGAAGCCGAGCGCTCCGGATCATTCGTATCAGGCCGCCTGAGGCCTGGTCTGTCAAGTGCGCCAGCGCCGCAAAACCAACTGAAAAATATGGGGATTTTTGGCCCGGACAGACACAGGCGCGATGCCCTCCCGGCCGGCGCGCCCATGACGATTTCTGACTTATCACCGAATTGCGGCGCGAAATCGAACATCGTTCGAGGACGCCGATGCCGTGTCGCCCAATTAGACGCCTTTTCATTTTGTCGTCGTCATTGTGAGCGAAGCGCGGCAATCCATCGGCGCCGATTCGCAGGAACGGATTGCTTCGTCGCTTGCGCTCCTCGCAATGACGGGGCAATGGAGGCGAGCCGTCTATATCGCCACCTGCGCCCCCAGCTCCACCACGCGGTCGGATGGAATGGAGAAAAAGTCCGTCGCATTGGTCGCCTGTTTCGACAGTCCGACATAGAGCTTGTCCTGCCAGGGCGGCATGCCGGACGCCGCCGAGGGTTTCAGTGTTCTGCGTCCCAGGAAGAAGGACGTGGTCATAATGTCGAACTTCACCCCGCATTTGCGCATCAGCGCCATGGCGGCGGGCACGCGCGGGCTTTCCATATAGCCAAAATGCAAAGTGACCCGCATGAAATCGTGCGACAGTTTCTCGACTTCGAAACGGTTCTGCTCGGACACGCGCGGCGTCGGCTCGGTGAGCACGTTCATGATCACCACCCTCTCGTGCAGCACCTTGTTGTGTTTCAGATTATGCATGAGCGCCGAGGGCGCGACCTTGGGGTCGCTGGTGAGAAAGACCGCCGTGCCGGGCACGCGGCTCGGCTGGGATTTTTCCAGCATGCGAATGAGATCGGCGGTGGGGATCGAATCGCGGTGGGTTTTCTTGCCGAGCAGGTCGTTGCCGCGCACCCAGGTCCACATCACCACCATGGCGAGGCCGCCAAGGCTCAGCGGCACCCAGCCGCCTTCGACCACTTTGACCAGATTGGCCGCCAGGAAGGACAGATCGACCACAAGGAACAGGCTGATGAAGGGAATGGCGGCAATAAGCGGCCAGCGCCACAATTTCCACACCACGAAGAAGGACAGGCTGGTCGTCACCACCATGGTGCCGGTGACGGCGATGCCATAGGCGTTGGCGAGATTGTCGGAGGAGCGGAACAGGAAGACCAGCATCAACACGCCGATCAGCAGGGTGCGATTGACCCTCGGCACGAATATCTGCCCTTCCGTCGTCGCCGATTTATGCTGGATTTCCAGGCGCGGCAGCAGGCCGAGCTGAATCGCCTGGCGCGACAGGGAAAAGGCGCCCGTGATCACCGCCTGGCTGGCGATAATGGTCGCCAGCGTGGCGAGAATGACATAGGGGATCAGCGCCCAGCTCGGAACCATGAGATAGAAGGGATCCGATAGGGCTGTGGGGATTTTCAGCACCAGCGCGCCCTGGCCGAGATAATTGCAGGCGAGCGCCGGAAAGACGAAGAAAAGCCAGGCGGTCTGGATCGGCTTGCGGCCGAAATGGCCCATATCGGCGTAAAGCGCTTCCGCGCCGGTGACGGCCAGAAAGACCAGGCCGAGGGTGACGAAGCCGGTCGTCCCGTGGCCGAAGAGGAAGTGAAGGCCTCGCAAGGGGTTGAAGGCGTGCAGAATGCGCGGCGCGTCCGAAATATGATAAAGGCCGACCGCGCCTATAACGCCGAAAAAAATCACCATGATGGGGCCGAAAAAAAACGCGACCCGCGCCGTGCCGCCGCTCTGCACCACGAAAAGCGTCACCAGAATAACCACCGCGATCGGCAGCACATAGGGCTGGAAGGCGTTGGAGGCGACATTGAGCCCCTCAACCGCCGACAGCACCGATATGGCGGGGGTGATGATGGCGTCGCCGCAAAACAGCGCCGCGCCGGCGACGCCGAGCAGGAAGATCAACTTCGACCTGCGCCCGAGCGAATAGCGCGCCAGCGCCATCAGCGACAAAGTGCCGCCCTCGCCCTTATTGTCGGCGCGCATGAGAAAAAAGACATACTTCAAGGTGACGGTGACGATCAGCGCCCAGATCAGCAGCGAGACGATGCCGATCACTTCCGATTCGACCACGCCGACCGCTTTCAGATGATCGAGCGACGCCTTGAGCGCGTAGAGCGGGCTGGTGCCGATGTCGCCGTAGACCACGCCCATCGCGCCGAGCAGAAGGGTCCAATACCCTTCATGATGCTCTTCGGAGGTTGGGGCTGCTGGAGCGGCGGCGCCGGATTCGTTTGCAGGCTTGACGGCGGACGTGTTGGCGGCGTCTGGCGGCATCGACAAATCCTGGCTAAGGCCCCTGCCTTTCTTGGCACGGCTTTTTCGGAAAGATTGGCCTTCGTCCGTTCCGAAATCCTGTTGGGGCGGCCTGACCGAGCGAGAGCTATAAACCTTTCGCGGGCGGGCGAGAAGTGGTCCTTGCGGCGGGGAGTTGCGCATCAATTACGCATTTATCCCAGAACCCGTTGATTAGATAGGCTCTTTCCGGGATGCATCTTTCCGCCGCCGGCAAGGCGGTTTGCCAACTCGCAATTGCGGCGCGGAAGGATTCTTGGCAAGAGACTTCATGGATTCCCTGCCGTTTCCGTCCAAATCGCCGGCCTTGCCGATCGATGAAATTCTGCCGCGCCTCGACGAGGTTCTGGCGGCTTCGTCCCGCGCCGTCCTGGTGGCCCCGCCCGGCGCCGGCAAAACGACGGGCGTTCCGCTGGCTTTGCTCGGCGCCCCGTGGCTAAAGAAAAGAAAAATCGTCGTTCTGGAGCCGCGGCGCCTCGCGGCCCGCGCCGCCGCCGAGCGCATGGCCGATCTCATCGGCGAAAATATCGGCGAAACCATTGGCCTGCGGGTGCGGCTGCAGACGCTCTGCGGGCCGAAAACGCGGGTCGAACTGGTCACCGAAGGCGTTTTCGTCCGCATGATTCTCGACGATCCCTCGCTCGACGGCGTCGCCGCCGTGCTTTTCGACGAATTCCACGAGCGTTCGCTCGACGCCGACCTCGGCCTCGCGCTCGCCCTCGATGCGCAGGCGGCGCTGCGCCCGGACCTGCGCCTCCTGGTCATGTCGGCGACGCTCGACGGCGCGCGAGTCGCCTCTTTGATGCAGGACGCGCCCATCGTCGAATCGCAGGGACGCGCCTTTCCCGTTGAAACTTTTTATCTCGGCAGGGATTCGCGCGAAAAAATCGAGGAGGCCGCCGCCCGCGCCGTTTTGCGCGCCGTGGCCGAACAGGAACAGTCGATCCTGGTTTTCCTCCCTGGCCAGGCGGAAATCGCGCGGACCGCCGATCTATTGCGCGAAAAAATGCGCGATTCGACAATCGATCTCTGCCCGCTCTTCGGCGCCATGGACCGCGCCGCCCAGGATCGCGCCATCCGGCCGGCGGCGACGGGGCGAAGAAAAATCGTGCTGGCGACGTCGATCGCCGAAACCTCGATCACCATAGACGGCGTGCGCGTGGTGGTGGATTGCGGCCTTGTCCGCGCCCCCCGTTTCGAGCCCGGCATTGGCCTCACCCGGCTGGAAACCTTGCGGGTTTCGCGCGCCGCCGCCGACCAGCGGCGCGGCCGCGCCGGCCGCACGGCGCCCGGCGTTTGCTATCGGCTGTGGGAAGAGGCGGCGACCGGCGCCCTGCCCGCTTTCGCCCAGCCCGAAATTGTCGCCGCCGATCTTTCCGGCCTGCTGCTCGATCTCGCCGCCTGGGGCGCGCGCGACCCGGCGGAGCTCGCCTGGCTCGATCCGCCGCCCACAGCCGCCACCGCCGAGGCGCGGGCGCTTTTGCGGGAACTGGGGGCGCTCGACGCGCAGGGCGCGCTGACGCCAACCGGCAAGGCCATGCGAAAAATACCGCTGCCGCCGCGCCTCGCCCGCATGGTTTTACGCGCCGAAGCCTTGGGCGCCGGCGAGGAAGCCTGCGAACTGGCGGTCGTGCTGACCGAAAGAGGGCTCGGCGGCGATTCGCCCGATCTCGCCGAAAGGCTCGAAAGGCTCCACAGGGACAATTCGCCGCGCGCAAAAGACGCGCGCCGCCTCGCCCATTCCTTTACCCGCGCCCTGCGCGCGGCAGCGCGCGAATTAAGAGGATCTGGCGCGGCGGCGCGCGAATTAGGAGAATCCGGCGCGACGCCGCTCGCCCTTTCCCCCGGCGCCCTGGTCGCTTTGGCTTTCCCCGACCGCATCGCGCGCGCGCGAGGAAAAGCCGGCGATTTCCTCATGGCCAACGGGCGCGCCGCCGGCCTTGAACCGCATCTGCCGCTCGCCGGCGCCAAAATGCTGGGCGTGGCCGAGATCGCCGGCCGGGCCGGCGCCGCCCGCATTCTCGCCGCGGCAGAATTGGACGAGGCTGATTTCGAGGCTTTTTTCGCCGAGGAGATCGAGGCCAGGGACGAAACCCGTTTCGATCCGGCGAGCGGCGGCCTGCGCCGGCGCGTCGCCCGGCGCTATGGCGCGCTCACGCTCGGCGAACGCAACCTCCCCGTCGAACCCTCGCCGGAAAACGCCTCCATTCTGGCGCGCGCCGCCGCCGATTTCGGCCTCGACCGGCTGAACTGGAGCAAGGCGCAAATACAGACGCGCCAGCGCGTCGAATTCCTGCGCCGGATCGGCGCCGAAGCGGGCGGGACGGCGCCAAACCCCTGGCCCGACCTCAACGAAACCGGCCTGAAGCGGAACCCGGAGCAATGGCTCGCGCCTTTCATCGCCGGATGCGCGCGCCTCGACGACATCGGCCCGGAGCATTTCGACGCGGCCCTCGGCGCTCTGTTGCCCTGGGACCTGTCGCGCCGGCTGGAGGAAGAGGCGCCGAGCCATTTCGTCACCCCGGCCGGCTCCGCCATCGCCCTCGATTATTCGAGCGCCGAAGGGCCGGCGCTTTCCGCGCGTGTTCAGGAGTTTTATGGCCTTTCCACCCATCCTTCGATCGCCGGCGGGCGCTGGCCGCTGACCCTGCATCTTCTCTCGCCGGCGCATCGGCCGATCCAGATCACCCGCGACCTGCCCGGTTTCTGGAAAGGCTCCTGGGCCGCGGTCAAGGCGGAAATGAAGGGGCGCTATCCCCGTCATCCCTGGCCGGACGATCCCGCCGCCGCCCTGCCGACGACGCGCGTCAAGCCGCGCGCGAAGTAACGGCAATTCGAGAATTTATCTTAACCTTCCGTCAGCGGGCGGCGCCTATTATAGGCCGCAGGTTTCGCCCGAGCGAAAGCGACAGGATTCATGACCAACGACATTGTCAAAATGGCGGCTTCCTTCGCGCTTCTGGCCGTCGTGACGGCCTCGGCGCTGCAAAGCCGGCTCGCCCAGAACACGGCGGCGGCGCGCGCCATGGCCGCGCATCATCAGGCCGCTTCGACCCCCGTCACCGTCGCCGCCGCGTCCGAGCAGCCGCGCTCGCATGGCTGGGGCGAGGTTGAGATCGACCCCGACAGCCTCTCGCAATACAAGACCCGGGCCGAAATCAACGGCGTTGACGTCAATACTTTGGTCGACACCGGCGCGAGCTATGTCGCGCTCACCGCGGAAGACGCCGAGGCCCTGGATATCCAGCCGCCGCGCTCGGCCTATACGGCGATCGGCCAGACCGCCAACGGAAAAGCCCGTTTCGCCCCGGTTCATCTGCGCCAGGTCCGGATCGGCGACATTACTGTTTACCAAGTCGACGCTTTGGTGGCGCAACCGGGCAAATTGAAGACGAGCCTGCTCGGCATGAGCTTTTTGAAGAAATTGTCGAGTTTTCAAGTCGCCGACGGCCGTTTCGTCATGAAGCAATAAGCGCCAAGCGGCACGCAAAGAAAAAGGGCGGCCCGGAGCCGCCCTTTTGCGTTGGGAAAAACCCTTCCGCTTACTTCTTGCCGAAAGACATGCCGCCGAAGCGCGAATTGAAGCGCGACAGGCGCCCGCCGCGGTCGAGCAGCTGCTGCGAGCCGCCGGTCCAGGCCGGGTGGGTCTTGGGGTCGATGTCGAGATTGAGCGTGTCGCCTTCCTTGCCCCAGGTCGAGCGGGTCATGAACTCGGTCCCGTCGGTCATGACGACCTTGATCGTGTGATATTCGGGATGGATGTCGGACTTCATGGCCAAAACCTCGCGCGGCCCCAGATTGACGCCAGGATGGCGGTCGCCGCGGGCCATTGAATGAGCGGCGCGTCAACGCCGGGAAACGGGAAGCGCGCTCTATAAACCAGACCGCGGCTGGGGGCAAGACGCGGCGGCGCGGAAAAATCCATGGCTTTTCCCGTAAAGCCGCCTATATAGGCGCGATGTCGGACACGCCGCCCCGCTCGCCGCGCCAATCCCTCAATTCGCTGAAACCGCTTCTGCCTTACGCCAGAAAGCGGCTCGGCTGGATTTTCGCCGCTCTCTCCGCGTTGACCGTCGCCTCGGCGGCGACGCTGGTCATGCCCTTCGCCGTGCGGCGCATGATCGACGAGGGCTTCGCCAAGGACCATGCGGCCCTGGTCAACAGTTATTTTCTCGCCATGATCGGCGTCGTCGGCGTTCTGGCCCTGGCCTCCGCCGCCCGCTATTTCCTGGTGATGACTCTGGGCGAGCGCATTGTCGCCGATCTGCGCGACGACGTTTTCGCCCATCTCACCCGGCTCGATCCGGCCTTCTACGACACGGCCCAGACCGGCGAGCTGGTCTCGCGCCTATCGGTCGACACGACCCAGATGAAGTCGGTCTTCGGCGCCTCCGCCTCCATCGCTTTGCGCAATATTTTCATGTTCGTCGGCGCCGTGGCGCTGATGGTCTATACGAGCCCAAAACTCTCCGGCCTCGTGCTCGTCGCCATTCCGATCATCGTCCTGCCGCTGGTCACCGCCGGGCGAGCGGTGCGCGGCCGTTCGCGCGCGGCGCAGGACACGCTCGCCGAAGCCACGGCGTTTGCCGCCGAAAATCTCGGCGCAGCGCGGATCATGCAGGCTTTCGGGGCCGAAGAGGCGACGAGAACGCGTTTCGCGGCCGCCGTCGAAGGCGCCTACGAAGCCGCCCGCTCCATGATGACGGCGCGGGCGCTTCTTACCGCCTTCGCCATTTTCCTCGCTTTTTCCAGCGTCGTCGGGGTCTTGTGGCTCGGCGCGCGCGACGTGCTCGCCGGGCGCATGACCGGCGGCGAACTGTCGCAATTCGTGCTCTTCGCCGTGCTTGCGGCAAGTTCGCTGGGGCAATTGTCGGAAGTGTGGAACGAAATCGCCGCCGCCGCGGGCGCCGCCGGACGGATCAGCGAACTCCTTGCCGTCCGGCCGCGCATCGTCGCGCCGGCTTCGCCGCGGAAATTGCCAAAACCGCCGCGCGGCGAGATCGCCTTTGAGAATGTCGGTTTCGCCTATCCCGCTCGCCCGGAAAGACAGGTCTTCGACGGCCTGTCGCTCACCGTTGCGGCGGGCGAGAAAGTCGCCGTCGTCGGCCCCTCGGGCGCGGGGAAATCGACCCTGTTCCAGCTGGTCATGCGCTTTTATGACCCGACCGCCGGCCGCGTGAAGATCGACGGCGTCGAAGCGGCGAAAGCCGATCCCGCGGCGCTGCGCCGCCGTATCGCGCTGGTGCCGCAGGAGCCGGTGATTTTCGCCGCCACCGCGGCGGAAAATATCGCTTATGGCGCGCCCGGCGCCCCAATAGCGGCGATCGAAGCGGCGGCGGCGCGGGCGGCGGCCGATGAATTCATCCGGGCGCTGCCGGAAGGCTATGCGACAAAGCTCGGCGAACGCGGCGTGACCCTTTCCGGCGGCCAGCGCCAGCGCCTCGCCATCGCCCGCGCCATTTTGAAGGACGCGCCCATCCTGCTGCTCGACGAAGCGACCTCGGCCCTCGACGCCGAAAACGAAGCGCTGGTACAGGAGGCGCTCGACCATGTCATGCAGGGCCGCACCACGCTTATCATCGCCCACCGCCTCGCCACCGTGCTGAAAGCCGACCGGATATTGGTGATGGACGGCGGCAGGATCGTCGACGAAGGAACCCACGCCGAACTCGTCGCGCGCGACGGCCTTTACGCGAAGCTCGCGCGGCTGCAGTTCGACGCCGGCGCGGCCGCTTTGGCGCCGGCGTAAGTCGGCCTCTCCCGAAAACGAAGAGCGTCTTTTCACCTTCGCGCCAGACGGCGCGGCCGGCCGTCCCTCGACTGGCGACTCCTATGGCGCCGAGGGCCGCCAGAACAAAGTGAAGGTCGGCAGGCCCGAAATGGAATTGCGGCCTTCGCCCGTGCGCAGGAAACCTTCGCAATGATAAAAGGCGAGCGCCCGGTAATTGTCGGCGTTCACTTCCAGGCCGAAGCCGTCGGCGCAGACTTTCTTGGCCTCGCCGACCAGGGCCTGGGCGACGCCGGCGCCGAAGGCGCGCGGATGGACGGCGATCTGCTCCAGCCAATTTTTCTGGGGATCGAACAGGGCGAAGCCGAGCAGGCCCTGCTTGTCTTCCGCCACCACGATTTCCGCGCCTTCGCGCCGCGACCTGTCGATGAGGTCGGCGAGCCAGGGCGCGCGGGCGGAGAAGTCAATGTCGGGCCGGGTCGCGCCCCAGCTCGCCAGCCACAGCTCCAGCAGAGCCGGCCAGTCGCTTTCGGCATAGGGGCGGAGAAGAAATCTCATTTGTTGGTGAGTTTAAGTTCGATGCGGCGATTGCGTCTATACGCCGCTTCCGTGTCGCCCGTGTCGAGCGGCTGGTAGGGGCCGAAAGCGCCGGCGAGCAGATGATTGGGCGGAAAGCCCTTGCCGATCAGATATTGCACCACGGCGATGGCGCGCGCCGCCGAAAGCTGCCAGTTCGACTTGAACTGCGGCGTGGAGATCGGCCTCTTGTCGGTATGGCCGTCCACCCGCAGGACCCAGGGAATTTGCGGCGGGATTTCCTTGGCCACCGCCGCGAGGGGCGCATAGATTTTGTCGAGCTGGGCCTTGCCTTCCGGCGTCAGGTCGGCCTGGCCGGTCTGGAACAGGATTTCCGAAGGCAGGACGAAGCGGTCGCCGACGATCTTGAATTCAGGCTGGTCGGCGAGAATTTCGCGCAGGCGGCCGAAAAAGTCGGAACGGTAGCGGGCGAGCTCCTGCACCTTCTGCGCCAGGGCGATATTGAGGCGCGAGCCGAGATCGGCGATGCGCACTTGTTCTTCCTTGTTCTTGGATTCCTGGGCGGAAAGGGCGTCCTGCACGGCGGCGAGCTGGGAGCGCAGGGCGGCGATCTGCTCGTTGAGCAATTCGACCTGCGACCGCGCCTTGGCCGAAAGCTTCTTTTCCGCTTCGAGGGTGGCGGCGGCGGCGCTTGCGCCGGTCATCATCTCCTCACGCAATTTATTGCGCTCGCTCCGCGTCTTCTGGAGGGTCGCGGTGAGCAGCGCCAACGATTGCTGCGCCTGGGCCTTGCCGCTCTTCTCCAACGAAAGGAGCGAACTCAATTGCTCGATCTCCGCATTGAGCTTTCTCAGTTGCTCATCCTTGCCGCCGACGTCGCGGGCCAGGAAATATTGCGCCATGACGAAGACGGTCAGCAGAAAGATAAAGACCAACAGCATGGTCGAGAGCGCGTCGACGAAGCTTGGCCAGTAATTCATCATCGGCGGCCGCCGCCGCCCGTGCGCCAAAGCCATCAGGGCTGCTCCGAACTCACGCCCAGCCTTTGTTCCAGCGCCTGCTGCAAACGCGCCTGCCGATCGGACTGGGCCTCTACCCAGTCGCGGATCAGCTGCTGCTCGCGCCGCATATTGCGCACCAGCTCCTGGACGCCGATGGCGAGATGGTCGATCGCTTCCGCTTGCCCGGACGGCTTGATCGCTTTTTCCGCCTCGACTTCCGTGGAAAGCCGGTCTTCCAGCTCGGTGTAGAAACGGTTCTGCGCCTGCCCGGCCTGGAGGTCGAGAAAGCCAAGGACCAGCGAGCCGGCGAGGCCGAAGAGCGAGGAGGTGAAGGCGAGGCTCATGCCGGCGAGCGGCTTCGCCAGGCCGCTCTTGAGATCATTGAAAAGCGAGGCGGTCGCGCCGCCGCCCTGCAGCGAATTGATGACGCCGCTGATCGAGCCGACGGTGACAAGCAGGCCCCAGAACGTGCCGAGCAGGCCGAGGAAGACCAGAAGCCCGGTGAGATAGCGCGCCACCTCGCGCGATTCGTCGAGGCGCGTCGCCACCGAATCCAGCACATGGCGCAGAAGCTGCGGCGTCAGGCCGCCCTTTTCCTTTGCGCCGACGAGTTTGGCCACGGGCGCAAGCAATCTTGGCTCCTTGGCTTGCGCCTCGTCGCTCCCACGCGCATTAACCCAGGCGATTTCGCGAAACAGCCGCGCCACCTGCGTAACCGTCAGCACGACGCCCAAAGCCTCGACCAGCAGGATGAGGCTGTTGAGGCCGGGATTGGCGAGGAAGGCGACGCGGATCTGCGGCAGGAGGATCAGCGCGACAAAGCCGACCAAAATGAGAAAGACCGCCATGCGCACCAGGAAAATGACGGGCGAGGACAGGCGATAGGCGTCGTCGGGCGGCATGGTTGGGGCGCTCTTTGCAGGTCTCCGCAGGGAAGGTGAGCATGTGCCCAACCCCGTGACGAGATCAAGACCTCTTTAGCCGGAGAAATCCGGTTTTAGTGAATTTTGAGGTTGAACCCGGCCCGGCTCACGCCTTTTTCAGAAGGTCGAGCAATTGTTTCTGGATATATTCGTTGCCGGCGCAGATCGAACCCTTGGCGAGAATATCCTGGCCGCCGTCGGCGTCGCTCAGATAGCCGCCGGCTTCGCGGATCAGGATCAGGCCGGCCGCGAGGTCCCAGCTTTTGAGGCCGCGCTCCCAGAAACCGTCGAAACGGCCGGCGGCAAGATAGGCGAGATCGATCGAGGCCGCGCCGAGACGGCGCACGCCGCCGGCCCGGGTCATCACCGAGGCAAGCTCGGCCTTGAAACGCGGATGGATGGCGGCCTTGGCGAGCGGCGGAATGCCGGTGGCGATCAGCCCGTCCGACATGTCGCGTCGCGCCGCCACGCGCATGCGGTGATTGTTGTAATAGGCGCCAAGCCCCTTTTCCGCGACGAAAAGATCGTCGGTCGCGGGATTATAGACCACGCCCGCGACGATCTGGCCGTCGCGCTCCAGCCCGATCGACACGGCGAAAATCGGCAGGCCGTGCAGGAAATTGGTGGTGCCGTCGAGCGGATCGACGTGCCAGGTATGGCTCTTGTCGGCGCCCTCGACCCTGCCGCCTTCCTCGAGCACGAAGCCATAGCCGGGACGCGCCCGCGAAAGCTCCTCGAAAATGATCTTTTCCGACTTCTTGTCGGCGATGGTGACGAAATCGCCCGGCCCCTTGACGGAAACCTGAAGGTTTTCGACCTCGCCGAAATCGCGCTTCAGTCCCCTCCCCGCCTTGAGCGCGGCGGCGGTCATCACGTTCATCAGAGCGGAATTGATCATTTCGGCATTCCAGGAGGGGGTCGCGGCTCATGTGCCTCGCCGCGCGCGTCGCGTCAACCCTGGAAGGCCGGTCTCACCAGCCGAGATAGGCGCGGATGGCCTGTTGCGCCTCGATACGCTGCTTTGGCGTGAGCTTGCTGGTCTGGGCGTCGAGCCAGGGATCGCGCAGGCCGGCGGAAGCGGCGAGAATGTTCCATTTCGCCGCCTGGACCTTATCCTGCTTCATGCCCCGTCCGGCCATGAGTATGCGCGCGATCCGGTTCTGCGCCACCGGATTTCCGTGATTGGCGGCGCGCAGGAGCCATTTGGCGCCGGCCTCCTCGTTGGCCGGAATGCCGGCGCCGTTGAACAGCATGATGCCATATTCGACCTCGGCGGCGATATGACCGCCCCTGGCCGCCTCCAGCAGGTAATGCGCGGCCATCATCGGGTCTTTCGGTACGCCGCGCCCGCCGCGATAAAGCAGTCCGAGGGCATAGGCGCCGTCGGGCGAGCCGAGATCCGCCGCACGCTTGAAATCCTTGGCCGCCTCCTTGAAATTCGAGACGACGCCATTGCCCTCAAGCGCGATGACGCCGAGATTGTACCAGGCGCCGGCGTTATTCTGCGCCGCCGACTTTTTCAGCCATTCCGCGCCCTTCTTGACGTCCTTGGGCTCGCCCTTGCCCGTGATATAGGCCATGCCGAGCGCGTATTCGGCGTTCAAGTCGCCGAGCTTGGCGGCGAGCTCGTACCAATGCATCGCCTCGGCCCTGTTCCGCTGAACCCCGACGCCATCCCACAAAATGACAGCCATGAGCGTCATGGCCGCCGCGTCATGGCTGTCGGCGTCAACCCGCTTCAGCGCATATTTGAAAGCGGTCTGGTAATAGCCGCGCTGATAGGCGCCAAAGGCAAGGTCCGGCGCGCCGGGCGCAAGGCCCGCCTCGGCCGGGCCGACGAAAAACATGGCGAGGCCGAGAAGCCGCGGGATCGTTCGGCGCAGGAAAGTCACGCGGCCGCCTCCACCCGGTCGAGTTCGGCCTGCGCAGCGGCGACACGCGTTGCGGGGCCGCGCGGATCGGCGAATATCTCCGGGCCGAGCGCGACGAATTCCGCCCCCGAACGCGCCAGGGCCGCGATTTCGGCGGGATCATGGGCCACGGCGACGCAAGGCGTGTTGAAAATTTCCGCCCACCACGAGGCGCGCTCCAGGACCGACTCGGCGCTCTCGCCGCCAGGATCGGGATCGCCGAACATCAGGTAATCCACGCCGCTCTCCCCGGCCCGCATGGCGGAATCCTTCTCCGTGATTCCGGCGACGCCTACGATGCGGTCGGGCTTGAGGCTTTGCAGGGCGGCGGCGAGCGTCTCGCCCGGCCGCGCGACATGGACGCCATCGGCGCCAGCGCGGACCGCTAGCTGCGCGTCGTCGGGCAGCAGCAGGGCTGCGCCGGAGTTTTGGACGAGCGGTCCGAGGCTCTTGGCGATTTTCTTGCGCGATCCCTCGTCCGGCGCGGCGAAACGCAGAAGGACGCAGGCGACGTCGCCGGCGCCGAGCGCGGCCTCCAGCAAAGGCGCAAAGCCTTGCGCCTCCGCCACCGGCGGGGTGATGAGATAAAGGCGCGGCTTGATCAGGTCGGTCATGGATTTCGATTACATACGAACGCGTCGACACCGGCGGGAATAAGAGATTCGCCGCGGCGCAGTCTATAGAGTTCAACGGCAAAAATGGGGCCGCGGCAAGCCGCGGCCCCTCGAACTTATTGGCGGGGCGTAAAAAATTACGCCGCTTTGGCGCCCAGTTTCCCCGGCTTGGGGTCCAGTTCTCCCGAAGCGTAACGTTTGGCCATTTCGGCGAGGGTGAAAATCCGCTTGAATTTCGACGCCTGTCCGGCCGTGCCGAATTCCTCCAAACGCTGGCGGCAGATTTTCTCCATCGCCTGGAGCGCGGGCTTCAGATATTTGCGCGGATCGAACTCGGCCGGGGCTTCGGTCAGGACCTTGCGGATCGCGCCGGTAATGGCCATGCGATTGTCGGTGTCGATATTGATCTTGCGCACGCCATGCTTGATGCCGCGCTGGATTTCCTCGACCGGCACGCCCCATGTCTGCGGCATTTTGCCGCCATATTTGTTGATGATGTCCTGAAGCTCCTGCGGCACCGAGGACGAGCCGTGCATGACCATATGCAGGCCCGGCATTTTGTTGTGGAGATCCTCGATGACGTTCATGGCCAGGATGGCGCCGTCCGGCTTGCGCGAGAATTTGTACGCCCCGTGTGAGGTGCCCATGGCGATGGCGAGCGCGTCCACCTTGGTGGCCATGACGAATTTCACCGCCTCGTCGGGATTGGTGACGAGCTGATCATGCGACAGCTTGCCCTCAAAACCGTGGCCGTCCTCCTTCTCGCCCATGCCCGTTTCAAGCGAGCCAAGCACGCCGAATTCACCCTCGACCGATATGCCGCCAAGATGCGCCATGTCTGTCACATATCTGGTCACGCCGACATTATAGTCCCAATCGCCCGGGGTCTTGGCGTCCTCCTTCAGCGAGCCGTCCATCATCACCGAGGTGAAGCCGGCTTGCATGGCGGAAAAGCAGGTTGCGGGGCTGTTGCCGTGGTCCTGGTGCACGCAGACGGGAATTTGCGGATAGATTTCCACCACCGCGTCCATCATGTGCTTGAGCATGATGTCATTGGCGTATTGGCGGGCGCCGCGCGAGGCCTGGATGATGACCGGCGCGTCGAGGGCGGAGGCCGCCGCCATAATGGCCAGCGCCTGCTCCATATTGTTGATATTGAAGGCCGGTACGCCGTAATCGTGCTCGGCGGCATGGTCAAGCAATTGGCGGAGGGTGATGCGAGCCATGAATTTTCCCCCTTAGTCGCTGGTGTTTAAAGCTCTCCGCGACAAAGCCTGATCACGAAGAGGTTCAGTTACTTCAAGGACGCGCCGCTATTTGCGAAAAACCGTTTCCCACTTTTTTCGCGCGGCGCGTTATGCGCGAAGCGCTTCGACGCCCGGCAGAGCCTTGCCCTCAAGCCATTCAAGAAAGGCGCCGCCCGCGGTCGAGACATAAGTGAATTTTTCCGCGACTCCGGCGTGATTGAGAGCCGCGACCGTATCGCCGCCGCCGGCCACCGAAAGAAGCTTGCCGGCTTCCGTCAGACGCGCCGCCGTGCGCGCCACGGCGTTGGTCGCCGCGTCGAAAGGCTCAAGCTCGAAGGCGCCGAAGGGCCCGTTCCAGACCAGCGTCTTGGCCGCGCCCAGGACGGATTCGACCTCCGATACGGAACGCGGGCCGGCGTCGAGGATCATTTCCTCGTCGCCGACGTGATCGACGCTCACGACATGCGAGGGCGCATGGGCCTTGAACTCGCTCGCGACGACGGCGTCGCTCGGCAGGACGATCTGGCACTTATTGGCCGTCGCGTTCTTCATGATCTCGCGCGCCGTGTCGAGAAGATCCTTCTCACACAAAGACTTGCCGATCTTCTTGCCCTGCGCGGCGAGGAAGGTGTTGGCCATGCCGCCGCCGATGATGAGGAAATCGACCTTCTTGGTCAGATTGCCCAAAAGTTCGAGCTTGGTCGAAATCTTGGCGCCCCCGACCACCGCCGCGACCGGGCGGGCCGGATTTTCCAGGGCCGTGGACAAGGCTTCGAGCTCAACCTGCATGGCGCGGCCGCAATAGGCGGGCATTTTATGGGCGAGGCCCTCGGTCGAGGCATGGGCGCGATGGGCCGAGGAAAAGGCGTCGTTCACGTAAACGTCGCCGAGTTCGGCCATTTGCGCGACCAATTCCGGATCGTTCTTTTCCTCGCCCTTGTGGAAACGGGTGTTTTCCAACAGCAGCAGATCGCCGTCCGCCATTTTGCCGACCGCCGCCGCCGCCGTCTCGCCGACGCAATCGGCGGCGAAGCCGACCGGCCTGCCAATCAGCACCTCCAGCGCCGAGGCCACGGGTTTTAAGGAAAAATCCGGGTTCGGCGTCCCCTTGGGCCGGCCGAAATGAGCCATCATGATGACCTTGCCGCCCTTTTGCGAAATTTCGTTCAAGGTCGGCAGGATGCGTTCGAGGCGGGTCGTATCGGTGACCCTGCCGTTTTCCATCGGCACGTTGACATCGACGCGGACAAGCACGCGCTTGCCCTTGAGATTGGCGGAATCGAGGGTGTGGAAGGCGGACATGGAGGCTCTCGTCGGGCTGGAACAAAAAGGGCGCGCCCTTTGACGAGCGCGCCCGACTGGCTCAGATCAGCTTGGCCATGGCGACGGCCACGTCCGACATGCGGCTCGAGAAGCCCCATTCATTGTCATACCAGGACAGCACCGACACCATTGTGCCGTCCATGACCTTGGTCTGGTCCATGTGGAAGATGGACGAATGCGGGTCGTGGTTGAAGTCGCTGGAAACGTTCTTGTCCTCGGTATAACCTAGAATTCCCTTGAGCGGGCCGTCGGCGGCCGCCTTGATCGCGGCGTTGATCTCCTCCTTGGAGGTCGGGCGCTTGGCGATGAATTTCAGGTCCACCACCGAGACGTTGGGGGTCGGCACGCGCAGGGCGAAGCCGTCGAGCTTGCCGTTGAGCTCCGGCAGGACGAGGCCGACCGCCTTGGCTGCGCCGGTCGAGGTCGGGATCATCGAAAGGGCCGCGGCGCGGGCGCGATAGAGGTCTTTGTGCAAAGTGTCGAGAGTGGGCTGGTCGCCGGTGTAGGAATGGATCGTCGTCATCATGCCTTTCTCGATGCCGATGGCGTCATGCAGGACCTTGGCGACCGGCGAAAGGCAATTGGTCGTGCAGGAAGCGCAGGAGACGACGAGATGGTCCTTGGTCAGCTTCTGGTGGTTGACGCCATAGACGACGGTGAGATCGGCGCCGGCGGAGGGGGCGGAGACAAGCACGCGCTTGGCGCCCGCGTCGAGATGGGTCGCCGCCTTTTCGCGCGCGGTGAAAATGCCGGTGCATTCCATGGCGATGTCGACGCCCAAGTCTTTCCAGGGCAACGCCGTCGGGTCCTTGATCGCCGTGACCTTGATCGGTCCGGTTCCGACGTCGATCGTGTCGCCCTCGACCTTGACCACGCCGGGGAAGCGACCGTGCACCGAGTCATAGCGCATCAGATGGGCGTTGCTCTCGACCGGGCCGAGATCGTTGATCGCCACGACCTCGATGTCCTTGCGGCCCGATTCGACAATGGCGCGCAGAACATTGCGGCCGATGCGGCCAAATCCGTTGATCGATACTCTCACCGTCATTCGCTTCCCTCCTGATCTCGTTTCGCTCCTCGACAGGGCGTCGCTGTTTTGGCCTTTTTGACGCCGCGCGCCGCCCCGTGCAATCTCTCCTTCGGTCGTCTTCTCCTAGGGTCGTCGCCTCGTCTTCATCGCGCCAACGGAAGCGGCATCCCACGAGTTCTGCTACCAAAGTTCGAGAGGGTTGATAACAGGTCGCTTCTTGAAGTCAACGCAGGAAAGTTGCGGAAAACGCGCCGGTCTGCGGCCGGGACGCTTGGCGAAAGCGGCGACAATGTTAAATTAGCGAAGTTTTTGTCTCCCGGCGCCGTCGGGAAATCGATCCGAAAGTTTTTGCTTTTGTCGCAACCGCCTTCCGACCCTAACGCGCCCGAGTCCGCCCAACGCGGCGAAAATTCCCCTTCCGGCGACCCCGAGGCCCTCCTGTCCGAGGCGCGGCGGCAGCTGCGCGCCGCTCTCGACACGATGGATCAGGCGATCGGCCGCCATGCCGAGCGCGCCCGCGAACAGGCGGACCGCGCCGCCGAATATTCCGCCCTCCAGGAGGATCGTTCCCGCCTTGCCCAGGAGCTCGACGCGGCGCTGACGCGGATCGGCGCGCTGGAGAAGGCCATTGGCGAGGCGGCGCGCCGGATTGAGCGCGCCAGCGCCGCGGTGCGCGCGGTGCTGTCCGCCGATGACGCGTGGGAGGGCTGAATGGCGCAGGCTGTGGTCTCTATCGCCGGACGCACCTATCGGATGAATTGCGACGAAGGCGAAGAGGCGCATATCGACGCTCTGGCGCAGCTGGTCGATGCAAAAATCACGGATCTGCGCGCCGCTTTCGGCGAAATCGGCGACCAGCGCATCGTCGTCATGGCCGCTTTGACCGTGGCCGACGAACTCTTCGCCGCCAACAAGAAGCTGGAGGAGCAGGGCGAGGAACTGGCGCAGGCGCGCGACCAAGCCGATCTGCTGAAAATGCGCCAGCAGGAATGGGCCGAATGGATGGCCTCGACCTTAAGCGAGGCGGCCGAACGGATCGCCTCCGCGGCGCGGACGCTCAATGCCGATCGTGGCTGAACCGCCATACGCTTGAGCCGGCCGACGCCGGCCCCACATGGGAAATCCGGGCTCGCGCCTCAGGCGACGCCGGCGTCCGCCGCGTGCAGGGCCTGGATCTGGCGCAGGTCGAATTGCGCCAGCATGACGATAGCGCGGGCGCGATTATAAACCTTCAGCTTGCGCAAGATTTCGCCGACATGCGCCTTGACCGTGGTCTCGCTGATGCCGAGCTCATGCGCGATCACCTTGTTCGGCAGGCCCTGGGCCAGCAGCTCCAGCACTTTCTTCTGCCGCGCTGTGAGCTTGTTCAGCCGCTCCAGAACATTGTCGTCGGCCTGTCCGGACCCGCCGCGATCGGCGGAGGCCGCCACGGACAGCACGCGCAGGCGCATGTCGAGCGGTTCGGTCATCAAGGTGACCATTTGGCGCGCCGAGGCGAAGAAGTCGGCGAGGTGCTCGCCCGCGCCGTTGGTCTTACGCGCCGACGAGCCATTTCCGTTGATCTGCTCGGAACCCACTTTCGCCGCGCCGATCGCCTCGAAAAGATCGATCGTCGCGAGCGCGCTTTCCTGGATCGAACGGACGGCGCGCGCCTGCAGATCGAGGAGTTCGGCGGTGATCTTCACACCGGCGCATTCCACGTTCTCGGCGGCTTCCTCGATGGCGCCCTGCAGCAGGCCATAGGCTTTGCGCACCTGGCCGCAGACCGCGGGCGACAAGGGATCGGCCTCGTCGGCCTTGCCGTTATGGGGGGATATGGCCGCGGCAGCGGGGAGTTCCTGCCGCAAGTCATTATCGTGAACCGCGACAAGCCGCGGCGCGGGATTGACGGAAAGCCGTTCAGTGTCTTGGGGCCCTAGGCCGCGATGGTTCTTGGCCGTTGTCATCATTGAACCTTTAGTCAACGAGAGATGGAGCGGCCGATGAGGCCACTGCGACATATTTTTCGTCTCCCCTCTGCCGCGATGCGGCATAAGTCGTCGCAAAGCTATTGTACTTTCTGGCAAGATCGTCGCTAAGCAGGGTCATTTTCAGCTCCAATTGTGCGTCAGGGTTAACCTGAACCTGCGGCGATGAGCGGGAGAATCGCTTGCTGAGAAATTACTTCGCCTGCAAGAGCGAAATCCTTTAACCACAGTCGAAATGCGTTATAAATAAACGCCTTTTTGCTCCTAAGCGCCTCGGCTTACGCCAAGATTCTGATGGAATTGGCGCGATGAAAGGATCGCAGCCCGTGGCCAGCGAATTGCTGACAGTCAAACGCCGATTCGACTTTCCCGCCTTTCGCACGCTCGGCGGCGCAACAATCAAAAATGTCGCGATTGGCTACGAGACTTACGGAAAACTCAACACAAAGCGCGACAACGCCATATTAGTCACGCATTTCTTCTCCGGTTCGAGCCATGCGGCCGGGCGCTATGCGCCGGACGATCCCGAGCCCGGCTGGTGGGATGCGATTATCGGGCCGGGCAAGGCGGCGGACACCGACCGATATTTCGTCATCGCCTCTGATACTCTGGTCAATCTCAACGTCCACGACCCGCAGGTGATCACGACCGGGCCCGCCAGCATCGATCCGGCGACGGGCCGCCCCTATGGCCTGACCTTCCCCGCCGTCGGCATTAGCGATTTCGTCCGCGTACAGAAGGCGCTGGTCGAAAGCCTCGGAATCAAGCGCCTGCGCGCGGTGATGGGTCCGTCCATGGGCGGGCTGCAGGCCTATGAATGGGCGGCCTCTTTTCCCGAGAGCGTCGAGCGGATCGTCGCCGCCATAGCCGCGCCCAATTTCGGCGGCTGGCTTGCCGCCTGGCTGTCGATGTGGGCGCAGCCGATCAAACTCGACCCCGCCTGGAACGGCGGCGATTATTACGGCGGCGCGCCGCCGCGCGCCGGTTTGGAGGCGGCCCTGCGCCTCATGACCCTGCACGCCCATCATCCCCGCTGGGCGGAGGAGGCGGGCGGCCGAGCCTTGCGCGCCAGCGCCGCGGCGGACGACGTGAGAGAAAATCCTTTCGCCATCGAGGCGGCCCTGGCTGAAGCCGCCGCGGCGCGGGCGAAAAAGGCCGACGCCAACCATCTGCTTTACCTGGCGCGCGCCAACCAGACCTATATTCCCGGCGCGGCGGCGGGCGCGCGCGACGCGGCGGAGGGCCTGCGGCGGATCAGGGCGCCGGTTCTGGCGCTTTATGCGCCGCAGGACCAGGTTTTCCTCGCCGAATGGGTGGAGGCGGCGGTCGATTTGCTGCGCGACAATGGCGTGAGCGTCGAAACCGACCAGATTCTCGGCCCTTACGGCCATTACAACGGCATTTTGCGCATCGCCGACGCCTCCGCCCGGATCGCGGATTTTCTGGCGCGCGAATTTTAGCGCGCCTGTCCACAATCGCCGCCAAACGTGGCAGAATGGGCGATCGACACCGCTCCGCCTATCCCTCTCGCCCGATCGATCATGGCCAAGAAAAGCAAGACCCGAGCCGCAGGCCCCGCCGCCCCGGACAAAAAGCCGGCGACGAAAAAACGCGCCGAAAAGAGCGGCAAGAAAAAATCCGCCCCCAAGACGCCCGGGGCCGCGGCGCCGGCGCGCGCGGCGAACAAAAAATTCACCGGCGCCAAGAAGCGCGCCGACAGCCACCTGGCCTTGACCCTGCCGGTCGCAAGAGCCCGCCGGCTCGCCGCCGACCTCTACGAATCGGCCGGACTTGCCATTTGGGCGGAGGCGATCGAACAGGCGGCGGAGCCGGAGCGCGACCTTCTCGTCGCGCTGCAGGACGCGATTTGCGACGCCGCAGACATCATGAAAGGGGCTAAGGCGACCAATCCCAAGCATCTGCGCCTTTATTGGGTCGCCTGTCTCGACCGCGAGGGCCTTCCGGCGACGCCGCCGCGCTTCATCACGGCGGCGAGCGAAAAGGAGGCTTTGGAGATCTGGAGCGACGCCTTCAAGGGCGAAGGCGGCAGGCGCAAGCCGCGCGCCCATGTCGTTCCGATCCTGGGCGCGGCGCCGGGCTTGCATTTCTGAAAGGGCGGGCCCGTTTGGCGCGGGACCGGATTGCGCCTATATCGGGGCCTTATGAGGAATTTTTCGAGAAGCGCTCCGATCCCGGAGGCCGACCTGAATTTGCCGCCGCGCCAGGCCCGCCTGTGGCCGGTGCTGCGGCAATTGTCGCCCTATATCTGGCCGCACGGGCGCGCCGACCTGCGGCGCCGGGTTTTCATTTCGCTCGCCTTGCTGGTCCTGGCGAAACTCACGACCATCGCCATTCCCTACGCCTTCAAATGGGCGGTCGACGCGCTGACGCAAATCCACGCCGGCGCCGCAATCTCCGCCAAGGTCTTCGCCGGCCCCGTGCTTCTCACCTTGCTTTACGGCCTGCTGCGGATTCTCATGGCCGCCTTCACCCAGGGGCGCGACGCGCTTTTCGCCGCAGTGGCGATGAACGCCGTGCGCCGGCTGGCGGTGGACGTTTTCGCCCACTTGCACGATCTCTCGCTGCGCTTCCATCTCGAACGCAAGACCGGGGCGCTGACCCGCGTGCTGGAGCGCGGACGCAACGCCATCGAGACCCTGACCCGCATGGTCATGCTCAACGGCCTGCCGACGGCGCTGGAATTTTCGCTGATCCTCGCGGTGATGTTCTTCCAGTTCGACTGGCGCTATGCCGCCATCACCGCCGCGACCATCGCCGCCTATCTGCTTTACACCACCCTCGCCACCAATTGGCGCATCGGCATTCGCCGGTCGATGAACGAAAGCGATTCCGACGCCAACGCCAAGGCGATCGACTCGCTCCTGAATTACGAGACGGTCAAATATTTCGGCGCCGAAGGACGGGAGACGGCGCGCTACGACCGCTCCATGGCGCGCTACGAGCGCAACAGCGTCAAAAGCTATGTCTCGCTCGGCGTGCTGAATTTCGGCCAGGCGGTGATTTTCACCATCGGGACCGTCTCCGTCATGGTCCTCTGCGTCTCGGGCATTCGCAGCGGGCGCAATACGGTCGGCGATTTCGTCATGCTCAATGTCATGATGTTCCAGCTCTACCAGCCGCTCAATTTCATGGGCATGCTCTATCGCGAGGTCAAACAGGCGATCCTCGACATCGACATGATGTTCGAAATCCTGCACCAGCCCAATGAAATCGCCGAGGCGCCCAATGCGCCCGATCTCGTGGTGACGCGGGGGACAGTAACCTTCGAGAACGTCCAATTCGCCTACGATCCTGCGCGTTCGATTTTGCGCGGCGTCTCCTTCGAGGTCGGGCCGGGGCGGACGCTCGCCATTGTCGGGCCTTCCGGCGCCGGCAAATCGACGATTTCCCGCCTGATCTTCCGCTTCTTCGATCCGCAGCAGGGCCGCATCCTCATCGACGGACAGGACATTTCCAAGGTGACGCTCGCCTCCCTGCGCGCAAGTGTCGGCATGGCGGCGCAGGACAATGTGCTGTTCAACGATTCAATCCGCTACAACATCCTTTACGGCCGGCCGGAGGCGAGCGAGGCGGAGATGCGCGAGGCGGCGGCGCTCGCCCATATCGACCGTTTCATCGAAAGCGCGCCGAGCGGCTATGAGGCGCAGGTGGGCGAGCGCGGCCTAAAACTTTCCGGCGGCGAGAAGCAGCGCGTCGCCATCGCCCGGACGCTTCTGAAGGAGCCGCCGATCCTGGTGCTGGACGAGGCGACCAGCGCCCTCGACACATTGACCGAACGCGAGATTCAAGGCGCGCTCGAGACCGCCGCGCGCGGGCGCACGACCATCGTCATCGCGCACCGGCTCTCGACCATCGTCAACGCCGACGAAATCCTGGTTCTGGAAAATGGCGAGGTGGTCGAGCGCGGCGGTCACGAAAGCCTGCTGGCGCAGAACGGCGCCTATGCCGCTCTGTGGCGGCGCCAGGCGCGCGAGGAAGAGGAAGCCGCCACGGCGGAAGGCGAAGAGGTTTTCGCCGCCGCCACGGAAGCGGAGAAACTGGAGCGGGAGCGCGACGAGGATTTTTTGCGCGCCTCCGAAGGGTGAAACGCGCCAATGTGGCTTGCTCAAAGAAATCCGATCCCGCGAAGTTCCCCGCGGAAGCAGAAAGACCGACCGAAGAACTGCTGAACGCAGATGTCGATTGAGCATCCCTTGCACGGCCGCGCAGTCGGCTGCGACGATCGCGCTTCCAATCAGTTTTTTGGACGCCTATAATTTTTGTCGGCTCGATTGGGAGCTTGGAGAATTCGGACATGCAGAACTGGCGTCGATTTTGCGTAGGTCTTGTCGCCCTGATCGTTGCGAGCGCTTCGTCCGCGGCCTATGCCGGCAGCGGCTATATCCGCTTGACGGTGGTGAAGGGCGGCTGGTTTCTCGGCGCGAACGGGGGATCGGGCACGCTGATATTTCATGGGCGGCGATATCCTTTGTCGATCGGCGGCGTGGACGCGGGTCTCATCTTTGGCGTGTCCGAGACGGAATTGCATGGCCGCGTCACCCACATCCGCAGAGCGTCGGATGTCGCGGGCGTCTATGGCGCCGGCGGAGCCGGCGCGGCCTTGGTCATGGGCGCGCGCGTGATCGCGCTCACCAACGACAAGGGCGCCGTTTTGGAGTTGCAAGGCCGACAAATCGGCCTGATCGCCAATCTCGACCTCAGCGG
>CAYRNB010000021.1:0-42896 GCA_964425315.1 uncultured Rhodoblastus sp. | reverse complement strand
GTGAAGACGCAAAAACAACCGCCGCTCAAAAGCAGCGCTCGCTCTCGATGGAGGCGGGATATAAGGCACATCCATATGGATCGTCAAGGAGGATTTACAAAAAGCCGGCACAAATAAAAAATCGAGATAAAATCAATAAGAAGGCAAAAATCGGCGCAAGGCGCGCTCATGGCCGCCGGCGCCGCACTTGGGCCATCTTTCCTCTGTCTATCTCAAGCTTATAATGGCGCCAGCTTTCTACGGAGACCGATTCCAAATTGCGTTCCATCCCGTTCGGCGCTGTCCGGTCTACCCAAATTGGCAAGCATGCAGCTTTTTTCGTCCCCATAGGGGCGGAACCGCCGATTGACGTCAGGGGCGGGCGTGCGGCGCCGGACGCGAATCGCCGCGTCTCTTTGCGTTGGCTCATCGGGACGGGGCTGACCGGGTTGATCGGCGCGGGACTTCTTGGCGGCGCCATCTATGCGGCCTTCGACCGCGAGGCGAATTTCGCCGAGGCGCCGACGCGCGCCATACTGGCGCGCAAGGAGCCGCCCGAAGGGGTTCGCGTCAATCCTTCCAAGGGCGACCGAATCGTCAAGCCGGTCAATGTCATTGCGGCGAAGCACACATTCAAGGCGGCTGTCGCTGTCAGGGTCGGCGACAAGGAAGTGCTTCGCACCCACACCTTTACCCGTGTCGCGACCACTCTCACTTTGGCGGACATGGGTTTGAGTTCGGACATTCCGCGGTTCAATCCTTTGAAACTTTTGGCGGATGCGCGCAATCCGGCGCCCGATCTCGAAGAGCCCGCGCCGGCGCCCGACACGGAAGAGGTGACTTTCACCTCCGCCAATCTGTCGCCGACCGAATTTGAAGGTCAGAAAACGGCGCTTTCGCTCGAAGAAGTGCGGGCTCAGGTGGCGGAAACGGTCAAGAACGACGAATCGAGCGGCGCCAAGGCGCCATTGCCCTTGCCGCCGCAACTCTTGCTCATGCGCACCAGCCGCGCCGCCCTGGACGCGGCGGGACCGAACGACGCCCTTGCGACGCCCGGCGTCAGCAATTCGCCCTTTTCCTCGATCGAAGTGCACATGGTGCCGGAAAACGTCACCGTCGTGCCGCGAACGGCGCCGCCGCCAGTTGACGGCGCCCATGCCTCTGGAGCGGGCGAGCGCCTCGTCGTGGTGGGCCATGGCCAGGGCATTCGCGACGTTCTCGTCGCCGCCGGGGTGAGCCGGGATGTCGCCGCGGCGGTCAAGGACGCATTTCATGGCGACGATCCGGCGAAAGAAGGCCGGCGGGTCAAATTGACCTTTTCCGAAAGCGAAAACGGCAAGGGTTCCGTGCTCGCCAGGGTTTCCGTTTACGACGGCGAAGAATTGAAGGCCGCGGCGGCGCTCGCCGACGACGGCCGCTTTGTCCAGGTGGAAAGCAGAGCGACGGCGGAGAACAAGGGGAAAAGGCGCATCGCCGAAGAATCCGACGAAAGCGACGACGCCGGCGCAATGCGTTTATACAATTCCTTTTATGAAACCGCGTTGAAACAGGACATTCCGCGCCCCATCATCGATCAGATGGTGCGCATTTTCGGCAATGACGTGGATTTCCTGCGCGCCGTCCGCGCGGGCGATTCCATCGACGCTTTCTACGACGACGGCGACAAAGCCAACGGAAGACACGCGGAACTGCTTTTCGCCTCGATCACCACGCGCGGTGAAACCTATAAATATTACCGATTCGAGTCGCCCAAGGACGGGGGCGTCGATTATTTCAATCCCGAAGGCCAGTCCTCGCGGAGGTTCCTTTTGAGAAAGCCGGTCGCCGAAGGCAGGATGTCTTCCCCCTTCGGCATGCGCTACCACCCCATCCTGCACTATTGGCGCATGCACACCGGCGTTGACTGGGCGGCGCCGATCGGCACCCCGATTTTCGCCGCCGGCAATGGCGTCGTCATCAAGGCGGGCTGGACTTCCGGCTATGGAAGGCGCGTCGAGATTAAGCACATCAACGGCTACGAAACGACCTACAACCACATGTCGGCTTTCGGGCGGGGGATCACCAAGGGCGTGCATGTCAGGCAGGGCCAGGTCGTCGGCTACATCGGCATGAGCGGCCTGGCGACGGGCCCGCACCTGCATTACGAAGTCATCGTCAACGGCCATTTCGTCAATCCCTTGCGCGTCAAGATCGGGCGCCAGCATGTGCTTGAAGGCAAGGCTCTCGCCGCTTTCAAGCGCGACCGCGACCGGATCAGGGCTTTGATGGCCAAGGCGCCGATCGCGACCCAGGTGGCGGTCGAGTAAAGCGCACGTTAGCGGACCTGGCGGCCGGAGCCGAAGGGGCCGGGCAGAACCGGCGCCAGGGCGGGCGCCAGTTCGGGCAGGGCGCGGCGCGTCCGCCGGACGCCGACCAGGCGGTAGAGCTGTTTGGTCGCCTCGACGACGATGACTCCCGCGCCGGGCAGCGACAATTTACCGCTGATTCTTTCGATCGCCGGCGCCAGGCGCGTCAGCACGGCGCGTTCGATCGGCGGCGCATAGAGCGCCTCGCTCCAAAAGATCGGCGAGAACAGGGTTTCGCGCATCAGATCGAGCAATTGCCCGCGCGAAAAGGGCCGGCCATGGCCGAAAGGCGTGGTGTCGAGCCGCGCCCAAAGTCCGGCGCGATTGGGCGCGACGACGATCAGCCGACCGCCCGGCGTCAGCACCCGCCAGATTTCAGAGAGCATTTCGCGCGGATGCTCCGCCGTTTCGAGCGCATGCGCCAGAAGGACCCGGTCGATGCTGGAATCGGGCAGCGGCAGCATGGAATCGTCGATCAGAGCGGAAGCGGAAGCGCCGGACTCCGGCCAGTTCACCACGCCCTGTTCGGCCGGCATCATCGCCAGCAGGCGCAGAGGTTGACCGTGAAAAAAATCGAGATAGGGCGGGGCGTAGCCGAGCCCGACGATGGAAAGACCGGCGACCGCGTCCCAGCGCCGGCTCAGAATCGCGCCGACAAGCTTGCGCGCCGTCTCGCCGAGCGGCGATGCGTAGAAACTTCGCAAATCGGTCACGTCCAGGGCCATGTAAAAGGATCGCCACAAATTACGTCCAAGGCAAGAGGCTTCGACCGCAATACAAAAAGCCGCCGCGCGCGGTTCCAACGACATGGAGCCTCGGTTAAAGATGGAGGCGATGCTCAGTCAGAAGGACGAGGGAAAATGGCGCTCGATTTTCATCTTTTTCTTTGTCTTTCAGACAATTTCGGCCTGCTGGCGCATGACGAGGCGACAGGCGCCACCGCCTGTCTCGACGCGCCGGAAGCCGAGCCCATTCTCGCGGCCCTCGAAGAAAAGGGCTGGACTCTCACCGACATCTGGCTGACCCACCACCATTACGATCATGTCGGGGCGGCGGGCGATTTGAAGGCGCGCTTTCCCGGCGCGCGCGTCGTCGGCGCGCGCAAGGATGCGGCGCGCCTGCCGCCGCTCGACCTGGCGGTGGGGGAGGGGGACCAGCTGCGTCTTGGCGAAAGCGGCGCCGTCGTTTTCGAGACGCCCGGCCATACGCTCGGCCACATCGCTTATTATTTCGAGGAGGACGACGCCGTCGTCGTCGGCGACACGCTGTTTTCTTTGGGCTGCGGCCGCGTCATGGAAGGCACGATGCCGATGATGCACGAAACCCTGATGCGTCTCGCCGACCTGCCCGGCGAAACGCGGGTTTTCTGCGGCCATGAATATACCCAGGCCAACGCCCGCTTCGCCCTGACCGTCGATCCGGGCAACCCACTCTTGGTCGAACGGGCGCGGGAGGTCGATGCGCTGCGCGCCGAGGGGGCCTTCACCTTGCCGACGACGATTGCGCTGGAAGTTGAAACCAATCCTTTCCTGCGCGCCGCCAATCCGCAATTGCAGCAAGGGCTCGGCATGGAATTGGCGGATCCGGTCGAGGTTTTCACCCTGCTGCGCGAGCGCAAGAATCGTTTCTGATTGCGGTTCGGGCGATTTCCGGCGCGGTTACGCAGCTAAACCCGGAATTAACTCGATCCGCTCATTCTTAGGCGAAAGACTCGCCGGTTTGGGACCGATCTCGTGCAATTACGCTATTTGGCTTCGCGCTCGCTCAAAAAGGATTCGTCAAAGTCGTCCGACTTGGCCGAGCCGGACCACGGCCAGCAGCAAACGGAGCGGCGGGGCGAATCGCAAAGCGCATTGCAGCCGCAGCCGCCGCTGGAAACGCCGCCGGCCCCGTCCCCCGCCGCCTTCAGTGAATCGTCGCCGGCGATCGAACACGCCGCAATTCTTGAACTCCATGCCGATCCGCCCCGGGCGGCGGCGCCCCAACCCAAGACTTCACCGGCGGAGCGCGAGGATGCGCCCGCCGGAGCGCCGGATCCGCGGCGCATTCTCGATTCCATCGGTGAAACCGTTTACGACTGGGATCTGAATTCCGACCATATTTCCTGGGGACCCAACGCCGCCGCCGCGCTCGGCTTCGCCAATATCGAGAGCATTCAAACCGGCCGCGCTTTCGCCGAATGCCTGTCGCATGAAAGCGAAAGCTCGCGCTTCGAGGCGATCGCCCGCGCCGCAGGCAACGATTGCGGCAAGGGCGTGCCCTACCAGATCTGCTACGGCCTCGTCCCGCCGGACAGCCCACGCGAAGCGACGATCTGGGTCGAAGACACCGGCCGCTGGTTCGCCGGCGCCGACGGACGCCCGGCCCATGCGCACGGCCTCGTGCGCGTCATCACCGACCGCTACAAACAAGAGCGCCAGCTCGCCTTCAAATCCCGCTTCGATCCTTTGACAGGCGCGCTCAACCGGGTGTCCCTGCTGGAGCAGATGACTCATTTTTATGCCCAGGCGGCGAAGCGCAGGCAGTCGTTCGCCGCGCTGCTCGTCGGCGTCGAGTCTCTGTTCGCGCTCAATCGGACCTATGGCTATGACGTCGCCGACCAGGTCATCGCCGGCCTCGCCAAAAGGCTGCGGAAAAATTGCCGCGAGCGGGATCTGGTCTCGCGTTATGCCGGCAATAAATTCGCCATGGTGCTGGAAAATTGCGACACGGCTGAAATGACGGCGGCGGCGGAGCGCCTGATCGACGTCGTCGCCGCCGCGCCTTTCGAGACCAGCGCCGGTCCCGTGCCCGCCACCGTGCGGATGGGCGGCGTCGTCGCGCCGCGCAACGGCCGGGCGGCGCATCTCCTGTTTCAGCACGCCGAAGAGGCGCTCGATCTGGCGCGGCAGCCGAACGCGCCGCGCCTGATCCACTACGAGCCGTCGCTGGCGCGTGAAGATACGCGCATGCGCACGCTGAAAGTCTCGGACGAGATCGTTTCGGCGCTGAGCGAGGGCCGCATCCTCCTCGCCCTTCAGCCGCTGATTCACGCCAAGACCGGCGCCGCCGTCATTCATGAGGCGCTGATGCGGCTTCGTCGCCGCGACGGCGTTCTCATTCCCCCCGCCGCCATTCTGCCGACCGCGGAGAAATCCGGTCTCATCCAGATGATCGACCAGCGCGTTCTCGACCTGGCCCTGAAAAAGCTTATGGAAGACCCGAACCTGCAATTGACCGTCAATATGTCGGGTCAAACTCTCCACGATCCAGATTTCTTCGCGCGACTGCATGTCATGTCGGCGCCCAATCCCGAGCCCGTGCGTCGGCTGACCATAGAATTCACCGAGACCTGCGCCATCGAGGACGCCGACGCCACGAGCCGCGCGATCGCCCAGATCAAGAAATACGGGGCCAAAGTGGCCATGGACGATTTCGGCGCCGGCCACACGTCGTTCAAGAATCTCCGCCGCTTCCAGTTCGATATGGTGAAGATCGACGGCGCCTTCGTCCAGAACCTCTCCCGCTCGGTCGACGATAAATTCTTCGTCCGCACCCTGGTCGATCTCGCCCGCCATGTCGGCATACCCATCGTCGCGGAATGGGTGGAGGACGAGGAAACCGCCAATATCCTGCGCGAATGGGGCGTGGAATATCTGCAGGGCGATTATTTCGGCCCGGCGGCCGTGCCGGAGGCGGACTTGCGCGATGCCGAAGCGGCCGTGGCTTGAAGCGGCGGAAAGCGGCTTACGCCCGAACCAGCCGTTCGACCGCCGAGGCGACAAAAGCCATTGCGTCGGACGCGGAAGCGAAACTCGATTCCTCGATGCCGCTCTCTTCGTAAAGAGCGAGGATGGCGTAGGCGCGGCAGGCGCCATCGGCCGCCTCCTCGCGGATGACGAAACTCGGACCGCCGCCGCAGCCGCGCGAAAAGGCGACAATGCGGCCATTCCCGCCCGTCGGCGCGCCCCGCGCCAGCCTTTCCTGATCCATTGTTCTCAGCGTCCGGTAGAGCCTGGCCGGCTCGCGCTCCGTCCGGCGCTTGAACAGCATCGCCTTTTCCCTTGATCCGGCGGGTTTTCAATCTTTTTTGGGCTTGGTGAGGCTATCCACGCGCTTCTGCATTTCGGCGAGTTGGGCGCGCATTTCATTGAGCTCCTTGCTCGCCTGTTCCGATTTTTCCGGTTCGGCGGCGCCGGCGACGTGGCCTGGGCTGAAAGGCGAGAACATGTCCAGGGCCTCACGGAACATGGTCATATTCTTGCGCGCCTGCTCTTCCATCGAATGGAAGTATTGGCGCGTTGGCGTCGCCAGCGGATTGGCGCTCATCATCGCTTCTTCGAATTGCTCGCGGAATTTCTGGCTGTCCTTGGTCAGGCGCTCGATGGAAAATTCGAGATAGCTCGGCACCAGCATCTGCAGGCTGTCGCCATAAAAGCGGATCAGCTGCCGCAGGAAGCGGATCGGCAGCAGGTTCTGGCCGGTCTTGCCTTCCTGTTCGAATATGATCTGCCCCAGAACCGACCGCGTGATGTCCTCGCCGTTCTTGGCGTCGTAGACGACGAAATCGTCGCCGTTCTTTACCATTTCCGCGAGGTCGTCCAGCGTCACATAGGCGCTGGCGCCCGTATTGTAGAGTCGCCGGTTGGCGTATTTCTTAATGGTGACAGGCTGCTTTTCGTTGGTCATTGTCATGTCCATGCGCAGTCGCGGCGCATGCCGCCGCCGCCCTCCTCGCGGTAAATGGGGCGAGTCCCGCCCAATTTCGCCACGATACGCTGTTGTTTGCGCAAAGGCAAAGCAGCTTGTCGACAAATATTTCGCCTTGGGCTATCGCACTACAACCAAAAGAGCATGACAAGAAGCGTCTGGCGCCTTGACCGCGCGGGCGCCGAAATGGTCAAAGTAGGCCAAAATCGCCAAAGGTTTTCGTTTGCCGCCCCGAGCGGCCTTCCGGAGGAATTGCCCATGTCGACCGATATCGTGATCGTTTCCGCCGCGCGCACCGCGGTTGGCTCTTTCAGCGGGTCTTTCGCTAATGTGGCGGCTCATGACCTGGGCGCGCACATCGTCAAAGGCGTGATCGAGCGCGCCAAAATCACGCCGGAAGACGTCGACGAAGTGATCCTCGGCCAGATTCTCGCTTCCGGCCAGGGCCAGAACCCGGCCCGCCAGGCGGCCATCAAAGCCGGCGTGCCGCAGGAAAAGACCGCTTTCGGCCTCAACCAGCTGTGCGGCTCCGGCCTGCGCGCCGCCGCGCTCGGCCTGCAGCAGATCGCCAATGGCGACGCCAATATCATTGTCGCCGGCGGCATGGAGAGCATGTCGCAGTCGCAGCACGCCGCCTATCTGCGCTCGGGCGTGAAAATGGGCGAGATGAAGCTGCTCGACACCATGCTGAAGGACGGTCTTTTCGACGCCTTCCACGGCTATCACATGGGCACGACGGCCGAAAATGTCGCCGCCAAATACCAGATCACCCGCGAGGAGCAGGACAAATTCGCCGTGGCCTCGCAGAACAAGGCGGAAGCGGCGAAAAAAGCCGGCAAGTTCAAGGACGAGATCATTCCCTATACGATCTCGACCAAGAAGGGCGACATTGTCGTCGACACCGACGAATTCATCCGCGACGGCGTGACCTATGAGGCTCTGGCCAAGCTGCGTCCGGCCTTTTCCAAGGACGGCACGGTGACTGCCGGCAACGCCTCGGGCATTAATGATGGCGCCGCCGCCGTGGTGCTGATGACCGCCGCCGAAGCCGCCAAGCGCGGCCTGACCCCGATCGCCCGCGTCGCCTCCTGGGCGACGGCCGGCGTCGATCCGGCGATCATGGGCACGGGGCCGATCCCCGCCTCGCGCAAGGCTCTGGAAAAGGCGGGCTGGAAGATTCAGGATCTCGATCTCGTCGAAGCCAACGAGGCCTTCGCCGCCCAGGCCATCTCGGTCAACAAGGATCTCGGCTGGGATCCGTCGATCGTCAATGTCAACGGCGGCGCCATCGCCATTGGCCATCCGATCGGCGCCTCCGGCGCGCGCGTCCTGGTCACGCTGCTGCACGAAATGATGAAGCGCGACTCGAAGAAGGGTCTCGCCACTTTGTGCATCGGCGGCGGCATGGGCATTGCGCTGACCGTCGAGCGCTGAATTTTCCGCCCTTTAACGCGCGCCGGCCGCGAAAACGGCCGGCGGGCCTCCTGAGCCTGCTTCCGGAAAGTTGAGAGACTTTTCGGCGAGGATATACTTCAAAACAACGAGTTAACGGAGCGCGCGGCTTCGGACTGGCGAGCGCGCTCTAACGCCAACCTCGAACTGCGACGGGAAAAGCGCAGCCGAAACTTTTAGGGGGAAACATGTCTCGAGTTGCAATCGTCACCGGCGGCACGCGCGGCATTGGCGCCGCCATTTCCAAGGCGCTGAAGGCGGCGGGCTACAAGGTGGCCGCCTCTTACGCCGGCAATGACGCCGCCGCCAACGCCTTCCACGCCGAAACCGGCATCAATGTCTACAAGTGGGACGTTTCCGATTTTGACGCCTGCGCCGCCGGCGTCGCCAAGGTGGAAGCCGAGCTCGGCCCGGTGGACGTTCTCGTGAACAACGCCGGCATCACCAAGGACGGCATGTTCCACAAGATGACCAAGGAGCAATGGTACGCGGTCATCAACACCAATCTGAACTCTCTGTTCAACATGACCCGGCCGGTCTGGGAAGGCA
This sequence comes from uncultured Rhodoblastus sp., assembly GCA_964425315.1. Classification (GTDB taxonomy): domain Bacteria; phylum Pseudomonadota; class Alphaproteobacteria; order Rhizobiales; family Beijerinckiaceae; genus Rhodoblastus. The sequence continues at coordinate 33,882 of CAYRNB010000021.1, read as the reverse complement.
TGCGCGCCCGCAAATTCGGCCGCATCGTGTGCATTTCCTCGGTCAATGGCCAGAAGGGCCAAATGGGCCAGGTGAATTATTCGGCGTCCAAGGCCGGCGACATCGGCTTCGTCAAGGCTCTGGCGCAGGAAGGCGCGCGCGCCGGCATCACCGTCAACGCCATCTGTCCCGGCTATATCGGCACCGAAATGGTCAGGGCGATCGATCCCGCGGTGCTGGAAAAGGCGATCCTGCCGCATATCCCGGTCGGCCGCCTTGGCGAGCCGGAGGAAATCGCCCGCGCCGTGGTCTTCCTGGCCGCCGACGACGCCGGTTTCATCACCGGCTCGACCATTTCCGCCAATGGCGGCCAGTATATGGTCTGACGCGCAATTTCCGCGGCGCGCGACTTTGAGGCTGGCGCCGCGGTTCAAGGCGCCTTAAGCTTGACTTTCCGGGTCAGGCCCCAAGAAACATACCGGCGAAAGCTGCGTCCACGACGCGGCGATACGCCGAGAACGATTTTTGCGGCCGGGAAACCCCGGCCGTTTCTTTTTGGGCTGGCCATGACATATCGAGTCTGGGCGATCCGCGCCGGCGGCGACAGCGAGGCGGACCCGCTCTTCATCGAAAAAGGGCAGATCGCCGTCGGCTTCCTCGATGTCGATCGCGACGTCAGCCTCCTGCCGGCCCAGCGCACCGCCTTCAAGGACGCATTTTCGCAAAGCAGCGAGGTGAAGCCCTCGGCCGTGCCGATCCAGGCGGGGCAATTGTTCCGCTTCGTCCATGAAATGAAGATCGGCGACCGGGTGATCTATCCGCGCAAGATCGACCGCACGCTTCTATGGGGCGAGATTTCCACGCCCTACATTTACGACCGCGACGCCAATCCCGCTTTTCCCCACCGGCGCGGCGCGCGCTGGCTGAATGCTCTGAGCCGCGACGTTTTTTCGCAAGGCGCGCTCTATGAGCTCGGCTCGGTCCTGACGCTCTTCGAAGTGCGCAATTTCGCCTCCGAATTCATCCGCCGTTTCGAGCGGCCCGGCGGCGCCGGCGCCGACAAGCTCTCGGCCCTGAACGAGGACGATACGCAAGCGAGCGTCGCCCGCGACATCGCTGAAACCACCAAGGATTTCATTTCGAAGAAGATCAAGGCCGATCTGAAGGGATTTCCGCTCGAGCCTTTCGTCGCCGATCTCTTCCGCGCCATGGGCTATAACGCCCACGCCACTCGCGCGGTGCGGGACGACGGCATCGACGTGATCGCCCATCGCGACGAACTCGGCATCGAGCCGCCGATCCTGAAAATCCAGGTCAAGGCGCAGGACGGCAATATCGGCCCCGATCTGGTCAAGGCGTTTTACGCCATGATCCACGAGCGCGACGTCGGCATATTCATCGCCACCGGCGGCTATACCGCCGCGGCGCAGGTTTTCGCACGAACCAAGGGCAATCTGAAACTGGTGGACGGCGTCGAACTGGTCAGCCTGATCGAGAAATATTACGACGGGCTCGACCTCAATTTCCGCAAGCAGATTCCGCTGCGAAGAATGCTCGTGCCCGATGTGGGCGCCGACAATTGAAAAGGCCGGGCGGGGCCCGGCCTTTCAGACAGGCACAAAGCCCGAGGTCAGTCCTCCTTGGACTTGATCGTCAGGATCTGGCGGCCCCTGTACATGCCGGTCTTGAGATCGACATGGTGGGGACGGCGCAATTCGCCCGAATCCTTGTCTTCCACATAGGTCGGCGCGGCGAGCGCGTCGGCGGAACGGCGGAAGCCGCGCTTCATCGGCGAGGTTTTTCTTTTCGGAACAGCCATTTCATCACTCCGGTCGCGCCGCCGCGCCCGGGGCCCGCGGGGCCGCGAAGAGACGCGCGAAAAAATCGAGAGGCCGTCTCATACAAGCAAAAGCGGCAAATTGCTAGCCTCGCGCCGGAAAAATCGGCCTTGCGCCTGCTGCGCCCGAGTCAGGCGAAAAGATCGAGGTCGAAGGCCGCCTCGACATGGCGCGGCCACGTTCCTGGCGCGACGAACATTGCGTCGCCACGAAAGGAATGGCCGACCGCCTGAGGATTGGCGCCGAGCCAGGCCCGCGCGGCGCGCGAAATCCGCGCCGCCTTGGTCGCGCCGATGGAAGAACGCGCCTCGTCGAGCGTGGGGCGCGCCTTGACCTCGACAAAGGCCAGAATGCCGCCGCGCCGGACGATCAGGTCGATCTCGCCGCCGGGAGCGACGAAATTGCGGGCGAGAATTTTGTAGAATTTCAGCCGCAGCGCCAGCGCCGCCAAAGTTTCGGCGCGCAAGCCGTAATTCCGGGCCTTTTGCCGCTCGCGCCTCATTCCCCTTTCGATCCGCCGGCGATTTCCAGCGCCCTTGCGTAGATTTTGCGGCGTCTCTGGCCGGTTTCGGCGGCGACGACGTCGGAAGCGTCCTTGAGCGAGTATTTTTCCAGGGCGGCGCGAATTTTTTCGTCGAGAATTTCGCCGGCGAGTTCTTGGGCCGCCTCGCCGGGCGGGGCCACCAGCACGACGATCTCTCCTTTCGGCGGTCCTTTGTCCTGATATTCCGCGGCGAGGGCGTCGAGCCCGCCGCGCCGCACGGATTCGAAGTGCTTGGTCAGTTCGCGCGCCACCGCCGCCTGTCGCGGTCCCAGCACGGCGGCGAGATCGGTCAAGGTTTCGGCGAGTCGGCGCGGCGATTCGAACAGGACGAGCGTGCCGGGAATGGCGGCGAGTTCGGCGATGCGGGCGCGCCGCGCGCCGCTTCTGGCGGGCAGAAATCCTTCGAAAAAGAACCGGTCGGTCGGCAGGCCCGCGACGACCAGGCCAGTCAGGACCGCGGAGGCGCCGGGCGCGGCGGTGACCGGAATGTTTTCCGCCAAGGCGTCGGCCACCAGCTTGTAGCCGGGATCGGAGACGAGCGGCGTGCCGGCGTCGGAAATCAGGGCGAGCTTATCGCCTTTCTTCAACCGCGCTATGAGAATGGGCCGCATGGCGACGGCATTGTGCTCGTGATAGGCGATCAGCGGCGTGGCGACGCCGTAATGGGCGAGAAGGGCGCGGCTCACCCTCGTGTCCTCGGCGACGACCGCATCCGCCGCGGCGAGAGTCGCCAGGGCGCGCAAGGTGATGTCGCGAAGATTGCCGATCGGCGTCGCGACGACATGCAGGCCGGGCGCGATGGGCTCGGCTTCGGCGCGCAGGCCGAAGGCGACGAATGAAGCATCATGGGGGGGTGGCGCGGCGGGCGGCGGATGCGGCTTGAAATGGGCCATGGCGCGCCCCTCTCCTTTTTATTTTCCCTTATTATCCATTAACCGATAGAGCGGCGCTGCGGTTGCGGCAAGGCGCGATCGACGCGGCAGGCGCCTATCCCCAGCTTCATGTTGCCAATGGCGGCGCCGATGCCGTAAGACTGGTTAACGCCGGTCTATCAAGCCGAGTCGCCTCTCTTTTGCGGCGGCGCGTGGGGGGCGGAGAAGAAATTGCTTATGGGATCGATCGTTTCGGGCTCTGCGCGCCGCATGTTCGGCCGGCTCGCCGCTTGCGCCTTGCTGGTTGCGATTTCCGGCTGCTACGCTCCGGGACTGGGCTCCGGTTCGCACGACGACAGTCTCGCCGCGCCGACCACACCGGTCCAATCCTCGACGCTTCCCGGCCCGCAAAACGGCGGAGCGATCGGTTCCGGCCCGGTCAAGGTCGCGCTCATCCTGCCTCTCACGCAGGGCGCGGGGCCGAACGTCGTTGGCCAATCCCTGCGCAACGCCGCGGCCCTGGCCATCGCCGAATATGGCGCCAACAACATTACGCTTCTGGTCAAGGACGATAATTCGACTCCAGACGGCGCGCGCGCCGCGGCCCAGGACGCTGAGACCCAGGGCGCCCAACTGATTTTGGGGCCGCTCTTCGCCAGCGACGTGAGCGCCGCAGCAGGCGTTGCGCGCGCCGCGGGCACGCCGATCATCGCCTACTCCACCGACATTTCGGTGGCGCGGCCCGGCGTCTACCTCCTCTCGTTCCTCGTCCAAAGCTATGTCAATCGCATCGTCGATTACGCCGCCGACCACGGCAAAAGGTCCATCGCCGTCATAGCGCCGGAAAACGAATACGCCAATGTCGCGGTCGGCGCGCTGCAGCAGGAGGCGGCGCGACGCAACATGCGGGTGGCCTTGATCGAGCGTTATAAGCCGGGCGGGGCCGCCGCCGCCGTCGCGCAAGTCGCTGGGCTAGGAAGCCAGATCGATTCCCTGTTCATACCCGAACAAGCATCCGCTATGCCGGCGGTGGCCAAGGCGCTCAGCGCCAAAGGCATCGATTCCCGGCGCCTGCAGATTCTCGGAACCGGCCTGTGGAACGATGCGCGCGTTCTGAGCCTGCCGGCGCTGCAGGGCGCCTGGTTCGCGGCGCCGGACAATGCCGGTTTTGAGGCTTTCGCCAAGCGCTATCGCGCCAAATTCAACTCGGATCCGAGCCGCGTCGCGACGCTCGCCTATGATTCCGTGTCATTGGCGGCGGCGCTCGCGCGCAACCAGGGCGCAAATCCCTTCAGCGCGGCGGTTTTGACCAAGCCGAGCGGCTTCAATGGCGCGGACGGCGTGTTCCGCTTCAAGCCCAACGGCGCCAATCAGCGCGCCCTTGCCGTTCTGCAGGTGAATAACGGCGCAACGACGGTGCTCTCTCCCGCGCCGCGGACGCTCTCGGGCGCCTGAGGCGCCGCCGCCGGGCCGGGGGCGGAAAAGCGGCTATGCTCGCGTCTTTTCGCCTGAATTGTCGCTATGATGCGGGTTCGAATCAACGCTTGGGTTCGCCCGGCTGAAGGAATTTTTGTATTGACCGCCAAGGACGACAAAGCTCCCGACCAGAAAATGCAAGATTACGGCGCCGGATCGATCAAGGTCCTGCGCGGCCTCGACGCCGTGCGCAAACGGCCGGGCATGTATATCGGCGACACCGACGACGGCTCGGGCCTGCACCACATGGTCTATGAAGTGGTGGACAACGCCATCGACGAGGCGCTCGCCGGCTACGCCACGCGCGTCACGGTCACGCTGGATCCCGACGGTTCCTGCACCGTCACCGACAATGGCCGCGGCATTCCCACCGGCCTGCATCCGGAAGAGGGGGTTTCCGCCGCCGAAGTCATCATGACCCAGCTCCACGCCGGCGGGAAATTCGACCAGAATTCCTACAAGGTTTCGGGCGGTCTGCACGGCGTCGGCGTCTCGGTCGTCAACGCTCTCTCATCCACTTTGATCCTGCGCATCTGGCGGGATGGGCTGGAGCACGAAATCTCATTCGCCCTTGGCGACGCCGTGGCGCCGCTCAAAGTGGTGGGCGAGGCGCCGCTTGAAGACGGCAAGCCCAAGCGCGGCACCTCCGTCACTTTCACGCCGAGCGCGGAAACTTTTTCTCAGACCGAATTCGACTATTCCACCATCGAACACCGGCTGCGCGAACTCGCCTTTCTCAATTCCGGCGTCCATATCGTGCTGACCGACGCGCGCCACGCCGAAACCAAGGTCGAGACGCTTTATTATGAAGGCGGGCTGGAAGCTTTCGTGCGCTATCTCGACCGCGCCAAATCGCCGCTGATCGGCAAGCCGGTGCTGATGCGCGGCGAACGCGACGGCATTACGGTCGAAGCGGCCCTGTGGTGGAACGATTCCTATCACGAGAACGTGCTGGCTTTCACCAACAACATCCCGCAGCGCGACGGCGGCACGCATCTCGCGGGCTTTCGCGCCGCCCTGACCCGTCAGGTCACCTCCTATGCGGAAAGCTCCGGCCTTACAAAGAAGGAAAAGGTCGATCTGACCGGCGAGGATTGCCGCGAGGGCCTGACCTGCGTTCTGTCGGTAAAGGCGCCCGATCCGAAATTCTCGTCGCAGACCAAGGACAAATTGGTGTCCTCGGAAGTGCGGCCGGTGGTCGAGAACATTGTCAACGAGGCTTTGAGCCAATGGCTGGAGGAAAATCCCGCCGAGGCCAAGACGGTGGTGGGCAAAGTGGTCGAGGCGGCCTCCGCGCGCGAGGCGGCGCGCAAGGCGCGCGAACTGACGCGGCGCAAGGGGGCGCTCGACGTCGCCAATCTGCCCGGCAAACTCGCCGACTGCCAGGAGCGCGACCCGGCCAAGGCGGAACTCTTCATCGTCGAGGGCGATTCCGCCGGCGGCTCGGCCAAGCAGGGACGCGCGCGCGAATATCAGGCGGTTCTTCCGTTGCGCGGCAAAATTCTCAATGTCGAAAGGGCGCGTTTCGACAAAATGCTGTCGAGCGAGCAGATCGGCACTTTGATCACGGCGCTCGGCGCCGGCATAGGCGCGGACGAATTCAATCTCGACAAACTGCGCTACCACAAGATTATCGTCATGACCGACGCGGATGTGGACGGCTCGCACATCCGCACCCTGCTGCTCACCTTCTTCTATCGCCAGATGCGGCCGCTGATCGAAAACGGCTATCTCTATATCGCCCAGCCGCCGCTCTATAAGGTCAAGCGCGGCTCGTCCGAACAATATCTCAAGGACGAAAAGGCGATGGACGACTATCTTGCCGGCAATGGCGTCGAGGGCGCGGTTTTGCGTCTGGCGTCGGGCGAGGAGCGCGCCGGCGCCGACCTGCGCGCCCTGGTCGACGAGGCGCGCCTCGTCCGCCATGTGCTGGGACAGTTGCACAACCGCTACAACAAATGCGCGGTCGAACAGGCGGCGATCGCCGGGGCGCTCAAACCGCTTTCCAGCGTGACCGACGAAGAAGCCGAGGCGCGCGCGGGCGAAATCGCGGCGCGGCTCGACGCGCTCGCCGACGAGATTGAACGCGGCTGGACGGGCCGGGTGGAAGTCGGCGGCTATGTCCTGTCCCGCGAATTGCGCGGGGTGAAACAGGTTTTCGTCCTCGACGCCGGCCTGCTCGCTTCCGCCGAAGCGCGCCGTCTCGACGAGCACGCCCAAAACCTGCGCCAGACCTATGCCCAGCCGGCGGTTCTGCTGCGCAGGGGCGAGGAGACGCAGATCAACGGCCCGACCGCCCTGCTTGACGCCATTCTCGCCGCTGGCGGCAAGGGCGTGACCCAGCAGCGCTACAAAGGTTTGGGCGAAATGAATCCCGAACAGCTTTGGGAAACGACGCTCGACCGCGACGCCCGCTCGCTCCTGCAGGTGCGGATCAGGGAAGGGGACGAGGCCGAGGATTTGTTCGTCAAACTGATGGGCGACGTGGTCGAGCCGCGCCGCGAATTCATTCAGGACAATGCGCTGAACGTGGCGAATTTGGACGTGTGAGCGTCATCGCGCCGCCGGCGGCTTCGCGATCCATCCGTCATAAGTGAGCCAGAGGCCGACGAGGAAAACCAGAACGAAGCCGGCGCGCACCAGCGGCATGGCGCCCGCCGACGCTTCCGCCACACGCTCATAGGCGTGCGGCGCGAGCAGCAGGACAAGGCCGCGCAGGCCGATCAGCCAGCCGAAGAGCGAGATCAGGATCGCCGAAGCGCCGCGCCAGAACTGGTGATTGGCGATGATGAAGATTCCGGCGAAAACCATGAGCGCGCCCATGATCCACACCAGCGCCGGATTGGAAAAGAACGCCGGCGCCAAGGCGATCGCCTCCGGCAGCCGCGCAAGAATGACGCCCGGGACGATGACGAGATAGGGGCCGAGAACGCGGGCGAAGGTGCGCGTCCTGGCCCTGCTTTCCGGCGTGGCGGGCATGGCGTCCCCTCCTGATTTTACCCGCCACGGCGGACATAAGCCTGTCGCCGCTTGTCAGCCAGTTGTCAGCGAGGCTCGGCTATAGCCAGTGCTCACGAAACCGGCCGATTTCCGGCGCCGCGGGAGCGCGTTTTCGAATTTGCTTCATTGAAGCGGGGCGGGGGCGGTTTCGTCAACACATGCCGGTCTTTTGCGCGCCGCGCGGACCGAGGGAAGAGGCTCCAATGCAGAAACGAATGAAATCCGCGTCATTGCTGGCGGCGGCCGGCATCGCTTTATTGACGCTCACTCCGGCTTTTGGGGACGAAAAGCTCAAGCCGCAGACTCTCCAGGACCTGAACGCCGCCATGCAGAACGAGGCGCTTGCCGTTCTGAAATATAAAGCTTTCGCGGAACATGCGCGCAAGGAAGGCAAGATCGCTTTCGCCGAGCTTTTGGAGCGAACCGCGAAAACCGAACAGGCGCACTTCATGGAAGAGGCGAGATTGAGCGGACTGGCGCGCGAGGACTGGCATAACCTTTCGGACGCGATCGTCGCCGAATATGCCGAAGCCAGCAGGACATACGCGCAAATGGCCGCGCGGGCCGATGCGGCCGGCGACAAGGAGGTCGCGGAAACCTTCCGCGTCTTAGCCTCCGTGGAAGCCAGGCAGCATCAGGAATTTTTGGCGGCGGTGAAAAAATCGCTGAAGCCGGATTGAACGCTCGCAGCCTCCCGGCTGAAATGAAAAAAACTGCAACAAAGAAACGCGTCCCTTGATCGGGGCGCGTTTCCTTTTTCACCAGGTTTCAGTCCTGAATCCGGCGGACTCGCGCCCGCACGCGCGTCAGCGCCGCCCAAAAGCGCCCCTGGCCGGCGGGCAGGTTGAGGCTGCGCTTGAGTTCCAGCAAACGCCGCCGGGCGGCGTCCTCGATCTGGACGATCCTCGCTCGCGCCACGGCCTTGTATGGCTCGATAAAGGCATGGGCCTTGTCGCGCCAGTAGATGACCCAATCGTAAAACCGCGCGAACCAGCCGATCGACAGCAGTTTGTCGCGGGTCAGGTCGAAAATGAAGGCGATGAGGCCGACGCCGACGAATTTCAGCACGACGAACAGCAGGGCGCCGAGAAAAAAGCGGCCGAGGGCGATCTCGCGCAAAGCCAGGACCTTCAGCGGCTCGATGACGGCCACGGGGATCAGGAACAAGGGCAGGGCGCCATAGGGCGGCAGGCTTTCGATCGACCGCGCCACCGCTTCCTTGAACGCCTGCCAGGGAACGAGGCCGATGAGCCAATGGCCGAGCGCGATGGTCTTGTCCCACAGCCAGGCCTCCACGAGGAAGACGATGGCCGCGAGGGTCAGCAGAAAATGTTTGAGGCGATGGGGCATGGATTTCCGGGGCTCGGCGTCAATTTACCATTGACGCCGGGCGCACCGGAAGGAAATTCGGCCTCCGTTATTTCCGCAGGCGGCCCGGCGGCTCAGTCGCAGCGTTTTTCCACGCGGTGGAGATGGCGCGCCGCGCGCTTGTTGGCGTGCCTGAGCATCCGATAGGCCGCGACCTTGATGGCGTTGGCCACGAAGAACGAGACCACCGTGTAGCCCCAGACGAAGGCCGCCAATCCCCAGCCGATCGGCGCCATGGCGACGCCGTAGACGACGATCAATGTGCCGAAAAGCTGGGTCAGCTCGCAGGGGACGACCAGTTTCCAGCTCGGCCACGGCCGCTCCCACACCCATCCGTTGTTGCGCGTGAGATAGATCGTCATATGGCCGGAGACGAGCAGCTTGAGAAAGATCGTCGCCTGAAGAACCGGCCCGTTCAGATGCAGGTAATCCAGAGCGAGCCAATAGAGGCCGAAGCTTTCCAACACCCCATAGACGCCGAGCACGGTGGCGACCGTGAGCACCCGCTCCATGTCCCAGCGCACCGGACGCAAGGCTACGGGAGCATTGTCATAGGCGATCATCATGATCGGTATGTCGTTCAGGAGCGCCAGCAGCACGACCATGATGGCGGTGACCGGATAGAAATTGAACGCCAATATGGCGGCGGTCATGAACAGCAGCAGCCGCATGGTTTCGGCGATGCGATAGATGGCGTAGGAGTTCATGCGCTCGAAAATGCGCCGCGCCTCCTCGATCGCGCTGGTAATGACCGAAAGGCCGGGGGCGGTCAGCACCAGGGCAGCCGCGGCGCGCGCCGCGTCGGTCGCGCCGCTCACCGCTATGCCGACGTCGGCCTGTTTCAGCGCCGGCGCGTCGTTGACGCCGTCGCCGGTCATGCCGACGATGCGGCCGGCGCCTTGCAGCGCCTTGACGATCTCGAATTTGTGCTCCGGAAAGACGCGGGCGAAGCCGTCGGCCGAGAGAATCTGGTTCAGCCTGTTGCCGCCCGGCGCCTTGTCGCCGAATACGGCGTCGGCGACGACGATATTCTGGCCGAGATCGAGCTTTCCGGCGATCTCCTTGGCGATCGCCTCGTGGTCGCCGGTGACCATTTTGATGTCGACGCCCATGTCGCGCGTGGCGTGAATCGTTTCGGCGCTGTCGTCGCGCGGCGGATCGAACAAGGGCAGAAGGCCGAGAAAGCGCCAGGATGGGCCGTCATTGCGCGCCACGCCGAGCGTGCGATAGCCCTTGCCGGCGTCGGTCTCGACCAGGGCTTCGATGTCACGCCGCTCCTGGTCGCCGGGCGCGCAAAGGTCGAGAATGACCTGCGGCGCGCCCTTGGCGACGCGAAAGGCCTTTCCGTCGCTTTCGATCTCCGCTTCGGCGCGCTTGACCACCGGATCGAAGGGATGGAATGCCTTCAGTGCATAGACTTCGAGGCTCGCCGCCGGCGCCCCGGCGAGAATCGCCGTATCTATGGCGTCCGGCGCGTCGCGTTGCGACGCGAGCCTGGCGGCGAGGAGCAAGTCCTCAGGCGCGACGCCCGAAGCCGGCTCGGGTTCGGCCAGCGTCAATTCATTCTTGGTCAGCGTCCCGGTCTTGTCCGAGCATAAAGTGTCCATCCCCGCCATTTCCTCGATCGAGACGAGGCGGGAAACGATGGCTTTCATCCGCGCCAGGCGCTCGGCGCCGACCGCCATGGTCACGGACAGCACCGCCGGCAGGGCGACCGGGATCGAGGCGACGGCGAGGATCAGCGCGAACTGGACCAGCTCCAGCGGCGGATTATGACGGAACAGGCCCGCGATCACGATGACGACGACCAGGCCGGCGGTGGTGAGAATGAGGAAATTGCCGATGCGCAGCACGGCGCGCTGGAAATGCGAAACCGTTCCGGCTTTTTCCACCAGCCCAGCCGTCTTGCCGAAATAGGTCTTCATTCCCGTCGCCGTGACGACGCCGGTCATTTCGCCCTGTTTGGCGATGGAACCTGAATAAGCGTCGTCGCCGGCCTTCTTGTCCACGGGCAGGGACTCGCCAGTCAGCGCCGATTGATCGACGCTCAGATAGGCGCCGCTGACCAGTTTGACGTCGGCGGGGACGATGGCGCCGATTTTGACCAGAATCAGGTCGCCGGGAACGAGCGACCGCGCATCGACGTCCTTCCACTGGCCGTCGCGCTTGACCCGCGCCTTCAGAGCGAGCCGCTGCTTCAGCATGGCGATGGCGTTATCGGCCTTGAATTCCTGCCAGAAGCCGACCCCGGCGTTGATGAACAGCATCAGCAGAATGATCGACAGGTCGCCCCAATGGGCGAGCACAGCCGAAAGCGCGGCGGCGATCTCGATCATCCAGGGGATGGGCCCCCAGAAGAAATGCGCCAATCGCTCGAGGACGCCGACATGATGTTCGGCGAGCGCGTTTTCGCCATATTGGGCCAGGCGGCGCGCCGCCTCGGCTTCGGAGAGGCCGGATTCCGCCGTCGTCTGGTCGATGGGCTGCGGCGCGTCCGCGTCAAGGGATTGGTGAGAGGTCAAAACAGAACCGCTTTTTTGAATATGATGTGGGCCTACAGATATATAAAAAAGTTTGTCCATTCCATGAAGGTTCGCGGCCGGCCGCGGCGCGGAAGGCTTTTACGAGGCCTCCGCGGTCCGGCGGGCGCGCAAAAATTCCACCATGGCCTTGCGCGTCGGTTCGGACACGAAATGCTCCATGCCTTCGGCGTCGGCCTCCGCCGCTTCCATCGGCGCGCCGAGCGCGACCAGGACATCGACCAACAGGCGATGCCGCGATTTGACCCGCTCCGCCAGTTCCCGCCCTTTTTCGGTGAGAAAGACGCCACGATAGGGCAGGCCGGTCGCCAGGCCCTCGCGTTTCAGCCGCGCGATGGTCTTGACCACGGTGGCGTGGGAAACGCCGAAGCGCCGGGCGATGTCGGTCGGCCGCGCCTCGCCGGCCTCCGCCAGCAGATCGGCGATCAGTTCGACATAATCCTCGTGCAGCGCGCCAGACTGGGCCGCCCTGGTCTTGCCGAAGCGGTGGGCCTGCGTCCCGGCGGCGGGAAGCCGCTCCGCGCCGCCATCGCCCTTGTTTTGCGAGGTTTTTCGGGGCATTGCGCCTTGCTCTCGGCGGGCCGTCGCTTTCACTTTGTTAGTCTGGCGACATTAGGCGCCTTGACCTAAAAAAGCAAGCTTCGTACATATAATGTAACCGAGGCTACAAAATGCGACGCGAGACCTTTTATCAGTGGACGCCGAATCCATAGCCAAGAAGCAAAACATGACCAGGCGCGCGGTTCACAGGGCGCGCCAAGCCTTGACGGGCGAGCGAGCCGGTCCGCGAGCCTGGCTGGCCTTCGCCGGCCCCGCCGTCATCGCTTCGATCGCCTATATGGACCCCGGCAATTTCGCCACCAACATCCAGGCGGGCGCCAAATACGGCTATGGCCTTCTGTGGGTGGTTTTGATGGCCAACGCCATCGCCATGCTGTTCCAGGCGCTCTCGGCCAAATTGGGCATCGTCTCGGGTCGCAATCTGGCGGAGAGTTGCCGCGATCATTTTCCGGCGCCAGTCGTTTACATCATGTGGATCGCCAGCGAAATCTCGGCCATGGCGACCGATCTTGCCGAATTTCTCGGCGGCGCCATCGGCCTGTCGCTGCTTTTTCACCTGCCGCTCATCGTCGGCATGGGCGTGACCGCGCTTCTGTCCTATGGGATTTTGATGTTCGAGGGCTATGGCTTCCGCCCGATCGAACTGATCATCGGCGCCATGGTCGGCATTATCGGCCTCTGTTATCTCACGGAAATTCTCATCACGCCCGTCGATTGGGGCGCGGCGGCTTTGAACAGCGTGACGCCGCAGCTTGCCGACTCCGAGGCTTTGCTGATCGCCGTCGGCATTGTCGGCGCGACCGTCATGCCGCATGCGCTGTTTCTCCACTCGGGCCTGACTCAGTCGCGCACGCCCATGCGAAACGAGCAGGAGAAGAGGAAGGTGCTGCGCTATTCGAACATCGAAGTGCTCATCGCCCTCGCCTTCGCCGGCATGGTCAATATGGCCATGGTGATGATGGCCGCGGGGGCCTTCCACGCCGGGCATAGCGATGTGGCGGAAATCGAGACCGCCTACCACACTTTGACTCCGCTGCTCGGCGCGGGCGCAGCCAGCGTGTTCCTGGTCTCGCTCATGGCCTCCGGCCTGGCGAGTTCGACGGTCGGGACCATGGCCGGCCAAATGATCATGCAGGGCTTCGTCGGATTCCGCATTCCGGTCTGGCTGCGGCGGCTCATCACCATGGCGCCGGCCTTCGTCGTCGTCGCGCTTGGCGTCAACGCCACCAAGGCTTTGGTCGTGAGCCAGGTTGTGCTGAGCCTCGCCCTGCCTCTGCCGATGATTTCGCTGCTGGTCTTCACCGGCCGCGCCGACATTATGGGACAATTCGTCAACCGCCGCGCCACCAAGATCGCCGCCTGGGCGGCGGCTGGCGTCGTGCTGCTGCTCAATGTCGTTCTGGTCGCGCAGACTTTTGGATGGGCCGTCCCGGGCCTGCCGAATCCGGCCTAGGCGGGGGCCGGCCGGCCGCCGAAACGCGTCAAGGGCCCGGAAACCAGGCTGGCGAAATAGACCAGGGCCGACAGAAAGGTGATCCAGAAACTCGTCGGCCAGTCGTTCCAATAGGCGAGCGTCAGGCCGCCCCAGGCTTCGAGCAGCGCCAGCGCCGCCGCGAGCGCCACGCCGCGGCCGACATGGGTCGTCCATCTTTGCGCCGCGGCCGCCGGTCCCACCATCAGGGTGAAAACCAGCAGGACGCCAACGATTTGCGCGCATTCGGCGACGGCGATCGCCACGATCACCAGAAAGGCGGTCGAAACGAAGCGCGCCGGCACGCCCTTGGCCTCGGCCAGTTCCGGCTGCAGGCTGAGGAACAGCAGCGGACGTGAGACGATCGCCAAAGCAGCCAGGCTGAAGATAGTGAGGCCGACGAGAGTCCATAAAGCCGAGCGGCCGACGCCGAGAATATTGCCGAAGAGCAGGGCCGTCGCCTGGCTGGCGTAGGCGGTGTAGAAATGCAGGAACAGGAGGCCGAGGCCGAGCGCCATCGACAGGACCATGCCGATCGCCACATCGCGCCCGCTCAGCTTTTCGCCGAGAACGCCCATGCCGACGCCCGCCAGCACCGTGAAGCCGAGCATGCCCGTGAGGGGCGAGACGCCGAAGAGAACCGCGCCGGTCGCGCCGGTGAAGCCGACGTGTGAAAGCGCGTGGCCTGCGAACGTCTGGCCGCGCAGGACCAGAAAAAAGCCGACGACGCCGGCGAGAACCGCCGTCACGCCCGCCGCCGCGAAGGCGGTGCGCATGAAATCATAGGCGAACATCGACCCTCCCGCCGTGTTCATGGTCGTGGCCATGATCGTGGTCGTGACCCCCATTATGATCGTGGCGATGCGCGTCGCGCTCGACCTCGACTTCACCGGACATGACGAAGATTCTTCCGCGCAACCGGATGACTTCGATGTCCGAACCATAGAGGCGCGACAGAACCGGGCCGGTGATCACCTCGTCCACCGCGCCGAGCACCGCCTTGCCGCCGCCGAGATAGAGCACTTTGTCGATGGCGTTGAGCAGCGGATTGAGCTCATGGGCGCTGAAAATAATGGCGCAGCCGATGACGTCGCGCACGTGCCGCGCCAGTTCGACCACCGCGCTCTGATGGGTCGGATCGAGATTGATCAGGGGCTCGTCGAGCAGCAGCAGGCGCGGCCGCCCGAGCAAGGCTTGCGACAAAAGGAGCCGCTGGCGCTCGCCGCCGGACATTTCCGCGATGGGGCGTTTGGCCAGATGTTCCGCGCCGACCATTTCGAGCGCCCATTCGACGTCGCGCCTTGTGGCTTTGTCGAGATGCGGCAGGCCCCAGCCCTTGCCGCCGGCGGCGGCTGCGACGCAGTCCCAGCCGGTGAAACGGATATTGGCGAAATGGCCGCGCGCCTGCGGCATATAGCCGATCCTGGGATTGCCGCGCGTCGCCGGCTCGCCCAGGACCTTGATGACTCCGGCCTGTGTCGGAATGAGGCCGAGAATGGCGCGCATCAATGTGGTCTTGCCGGCGCCGTTGGGGCCGAGCATGCCGACGAATTCGCCTTCCTGGATGGCGAAATCGACCTGCGACAGGATTTTCCGGCCGCCGAGCGAAAGCGCGACCTTCTCGCACGAAACGGCGCTCATTGTGTCGCTCCCGCCAAGGCTTTTTCCAGCGCGTCGAGCTGGGAGAGCATCCATTGCTGGTAGGACTTGCCCGCCGGCTTGGTTTCGGTGACGCCGACGACCGGGATTTTCTCTTCTCTCGCGAGTTTCACCAGGCGCTGGACCGCCGGCGCGCTGGCCTGCGCGTTATAGAGCATGACCCTGACCTTATGGCCCCGCAAATCGTTTTCGAACGCGGCGACGGCGGAAACGCTCGGCTCGGTATTGTTCATCACCGCAAGCTGGAAACGCTGGTTGCGCATGTCGAGGCCCAGCGCCTGGGCCATGTAGCCGAAGACGGGCTCGGAAGCCGTCACCGGCGCATGGGCGTATTTTATCTTCATGGCGGCGATTTTGACTTCTAGCGGCTTCAGCGACGCGAGAAAGGCTGCTTTCCGCCGCGCGTAATCCGCCTTATGCGCCGGGTCGATCGCAGCGAGGTCGGCGTTGAGCCTTTGCGCCAGAGCCTCGATCGTTGCTGGGTCGTACCAAATATGAGGATCGTCGCCGCGCTTTTTATGCGCGAGGTCGGCGACGACGATTTCGATCCGGCCGGGGGCCTTGGTCGCCGCCAGAAGTTTTTCCATCCAGGGATCGTAATCGGCGCCGTTGCTGATCACGATCTTCGCGCCGCTCAGCAATCGGGCGGTGGAGGGGCTCGCCTCGAAGAGATGCGGGTCCTGGTCGGGATTGGAAAGAACGCTGCTCACCGCGACATGGTCGCCGCCGATCTGCCGGGCGACGTCGCCATAGAAATTCTCCGCCGCGACGACGGCGATGGGAGCGGCGACGGCCGAGACGGCGGCGGCCCAGGACGCGATCGCAAGCGCGGCAAGGAGGGGGAGGGGTTTCATGGCGCAAGCCATCCGGCGATAGAACAATTTCGGCGCAAGCTAGCCCGGCGCCGAGGGTGATACAATATAACATAACATGCCATGATGGAATTTTAAGAGAGATGACGTGGGGGTCCGCAAGGAATAATCTGGCGGACGACTCAAAGCAGAAGGAGAGGCGTTTTGGCCGGAAGCGCGAAGCCGTCCGCCAAACATCGCGACTGGGTCAAGCGGGTCGAGGGCATTTGCGCCGAGCGCGGCTGGCAATTGACGCCCATGCGCCGGGAAGTGCTCGAGCTTCTGGCGTGCGCCGAATCCCCGCTGGGCGCCTATGCGCTCATCGACCAATTGTCGCGAAAAAAGGCGAAGACCATCGCGCCTCCCACCGCCTATCGGGCCCTGGATTTCCTGGTCGAGCACGGTTTCGTGGTCAAGATCGAAAGCGCCAACGCTTATGCGGCCTGCGATCATCTCGGCCACGCGCATCACGGCCTGCTGCTGATTTGCCGCCGCTGCGGCCGCGCCGACGAGGTCGAAAGCCCGCAAGTCGATGCAGCTCTGGCCGAAACCGCGGCGAGCGCCGGCTTTCGCCCGCTGCGTCAGGTGGTGGAGGTCGAGGGTCTGTGCGGCGCCTGTCGCGAGGCCGCGGACGGCGCGCCGCCTCGCTCCACCGCCTAATTCGACATTCCCCCGCTGTCCTCGACCGGCGTCAGCGCCGCCAGTCGGCCGACATTGGCGTGGCCGTAGAACAGGTAGATTCCCATGCCCAGGATCAGCCAGACGATCAGGCGCGTCCAGGTTTCCCAGGGCAGGCCCGCCATCAGCCCGACGCAGGAAAGCACGCCGAGCGTGGGAAGGGCGGGCGAGCCGGGGACCTTGAACGGCCGCTTCAGGTGCGGCTCCGCCCGGCGCAGGTACATGACGGCGATGCAGACCAGGGCGAAGGCGAAAAGCGTGCCGATGCTGACCATTTCGCCCAAAATGCCGATCGGGAACAGGCCGGCGGTGATGGCGACGGCGACGCCGAGCAGGATCTGGCCCACCCAGGGGGTGCTGAAGCGCGGATGAAGTCGCGCGAAGAGGCCCGGCAGCAGCCCGTCGCGCGCCATGGTGTAGAAAATGCGCGTTTGCCCAAAGAGCATGACGAGCATTACCGTCGTCAGGCCGACGAGCGCGGCGAATTTGACCACGATCGCCAGCCAGGTCACGCCGACCGCGTCGATCGCCACGGCGATCGGGTCGGGCCGGTCCAGCTTCGCATAGGGAACGAGGCCGGTGATGACGCTGGCGACGGCGAGATAGAGGATGGTGCAGATGATCAGCGAGCCGATGATGCCGATAGGCACGTCGCGCTGCGGGCGATGCGCCTCCTGCGCGGCGGTCGAGACGGCGTCGAAGCCGATATAGGCGAAGAAGACCACGGCCGCGCCGCGCAAGACGCCGCTATAGCCGAAATGTCCGAAATGGCCGTCATTCGGCGGGATGAAAGGATGCCAGTTCGCTGGCGTGATATGAGCCGCGCCGACGAAGATGACGATCAGCACCACGGCGACCTTGAAGGCGACCATGACATTGTTCACGCGCGCCGATTCGCGGGTGCCGATGACCAGCAGGCCGGTGAGAACCAATATGACCGCCGCCGCAGGCAGGTTGAACACGCCGGTCCCGCCGCCTGCCAGGGCCGCGCCGTAGGCGTGGGTGTATTCGGCCGGCAGATGAATTCCCAAATTCGCCAGCAGGCTCACGAGATAGCCGGACCAGCCGACGGCGACGGTCGAAGAGGCCATGGCGTATTCGAGAATCAGGTCCCAGCCGATCATCCAGGCGAAAATCTCGCCGAGCGTGGCGAAAACATAGGAATAGGTGCTGCCCGAAACGGGAATCAGCGCGGCAAGCTCGGCATAGCAAAGCGCGACAATGGCGCAGGCGAATCCGGACAAAGCGAAGGACAGCGTCACCGCAGGGCCGGCATAGCGGGCCGCCGCGGTGCCGGTGAGCACAAAAATGCCGGCGCCGATAATGGCGCCGATGCCGAGACCCATGAGCGAGAACGGCCCGAGGCTTCGCTTGAGGGTGGTTTCGCCGTGATGGGCTTCCGGCGAAGCCGCCAGCTCCGCCACGGTTTTGCGCGCGAAATAGCCGCGGTTCAATGTGCCCTCGCTTTCCCTTGAATGACGCGGCGACGAATTTAGCTCCATTTCGGCAAAAGGGAAGACCGGTCCCCTTGGCGATTCGACCAAACCGCTAGGACGGCGGCTTTTTTACGCGCCGCTTGCCTGCGAGGCGGGATGCGCCGAATATCCCGCTCAAGACTCGAACGCATTCGACCCCAAGGCGCTCGCAAGACTCATGCCGGATTTTCTTCGTTTCGACCGCGACGGCCCCATCGTCACTCTCACCATGGACGAGCCCGAAACCCGCAATGCGCTTACGGGCAATCGCGCCGCGGAGGAATTCTGCGCCGCCGCCGCGCGCGTCGCCGCGGACGAGACGATCAAGGTCGTGATCGTCACCGGGGCGGGCGGGGCCTTTTCCTCGGGCGGCAATGTCAAGGACATGCGCCGCCTTAGCGTCGGCGACATCGGCGGCGCGGCCATTCGCGAGGAATACCGGCAGGGAATCCAGCGCCTGGCTTTAGCGCTCTATAATCTCGACGCGCCGACGATCGCCGCGGTCAATGGTCCGGCGATCGGCGCCGGCTGTGATCTCGCCTGCCTGTGCGATATGCGAATCGCTTCGGCAAAAGCCCGATTCGCCGAAAGCTTCATCAAAATGGGCCTGATCGCGGGCGACGGCGGCGCCTGGATTCTTCCGCGCATCGTCGGGGCCTCCAAGGCGGCGGAAATGGCCTTTACCGGCGAGGCGATCGACGCCGGCGAGGCCTTGCGCTGCGGCCTGGTCAGCGCCGTAGTCGAGCCGGAAGAGCTGATGGCGGCGGCCCGCGACCTTGCGCGACGGATCGCCGTCAATCCCGCTCCCGCTCTGCGGCTCACCAAGAGGCTCATGCGCGAGGGCCAGCATATGCGCTTCGACAGCCTGCTCGAACTCGCCGCGGCCTATCAGGCGCTGGCGCACAAGACGCCGGAACATGCGGAGGCCGTCGCCGCTTTCATCGAAAAGCGCAAGTCGCGGTTCGAGTAAGGCCGCGTTTGACCGCAAACTCCGTCCGCGCCAATATCTTGAAAAAAGGCGACTCAGCCCGTCATGCGCTTCTCTGCGTCGCCGGTCGGGGGAAATTTGATCGTTCCGAGCCTTGATTTCGGCCACGGCGAAGCCGTCGCGATTCTGCGCGACGCCGTGCGCAATTTCGCCGCCCGGGAAATCGCGCCGCGCGCCGGAGAGATCGACCGCGAAAACATCTTTCCTGCCGATCTATGGAGGAAATTCGGCGACCTCGGCCTCAACGGCATGACGGCGGGCGAGGACTATGGCGGCTCGGACATGGGCTATCTCGCCCATATCGTCGCCATGGAGGAGATTTCGCGCGCCTCCGCCGCGGTCGGTCTCTCCTACGGCGCCCATTCCAACCTCTGCGTCAACCAGATCAGGCGCAACGGCTCGGCCGAGCAGAAGCAAAAATATCTGCCGAAGCTCATTTCCGGCGAATATGTCGGCGCGCTCGCCATGTCGGAGGAAAACGCCGGCTCCGACGTCATGTCCATGCGCCTGCGCGCGGAAAAGAAGGGCGAAAGTTACCTCCTCAACGGCGCCAAAATGTGGATCACCAATGGCGGCGACGCCGACGTTCTGGTGGTTTACGCAAAAACCGACCCGGCGGCCGGCGCCAAGGGCGTCACCGCCTTCATCGTCGAGAAAACTTTCACGGGATTCAGCCACGGCCCGCATATCGACAAGCTGGGCATGCGCGGGTCCAACACCTTTCCGCTCTATTTCGACGATTGCGAAGTCCCGCAAGCCAATGTGCTCGGCGGCGTCGGCAATGGCGCGCGCGTTCTCATGTCCGGCCTCGATTACGAACGCGCCGTCTTGTGCGGCGGGCCTTTGGGGATCATGGCCGCCTGCATGGACCTGACCCTGCCCTATCTGCACCAGCGCAAGCAGTTCGGAGAGAAAATCGGCGACTTCCAGCTCATGCAGGGCAAGCTCGCCGATATGTACGCGACCTGGCAGGCGACGCGCGCCTATGTTTACGCCGTCGGCCAGGCCTGCGACCGGGGCGACGCGCGCAGCCTCCGCAAGGACGCCGCGGCGGCAATCCTTTATGCGGGCGAAAAAGCCACCTGGATGGCGGGCGAGTGCATTCAGGCGCTCGGCGGCCTCGGCTACACCAATGATGTCGCGGCGGGGCGCCTGTGGCGCGACGCCAAGCTTTACGAAATCGGCGCGGGAACGTCCGAAATCCGCCGCATGCTGATCGGCCGCGAGCTGATGGCGGAAACGGGTTGAGGGAAATCCCATGCCGGCGCTGAAGACAAACGTAAACCCGCGCTCCGAGGAATTCCGCGCGAATCGCGACGCCATGCGGGCCCTGGTCGACGATCTGCGCCAAAAGATCGCGGCGGCGCGCTTGGGCGGCGGCGCCGAAGCGCAGGCGCGGCACAAGCAGCGTGGCAAGATGCTGGCGCGCGAGCGCATCGACGTCCTGCTCGATCCCGGTTCGCCCTTTCTCGAAATCGGTCCGCTCGCCGCCCACGGCCTTTACGACGACGCGGCGCCGGCGGCGGGGGTCGTCGCCGGCATCGGCCGCGTCGAAGGCGTCGAGTGCATGGTCGTCGCCAATGACGCGACGGTGAAGGGCGGAACCTATTACCCGCTCACGGTGAAAAAGCATTTGCGCGCCCAGGAGATCGCCGAGCAGAACCATCTTCCTTGCGTCTATCTGGTCGATTCCGGCGGCGCCTTCCTGCCCAAGCAGGACGAGGTCTTTCCCGACCGCGATCATTTCGGCCGCATTTTCTTCAATCAGGCCAATATGTCGGCGAAGAACATTCCGCAGATCGCCGTGGTCATGGGCCTGTGCACGGCGGGCGGCGCCTATGTGCCGGCCATGTCGGACGAAACCGTCATTGTGCGCGGGCAGGGGGCGATTTTCCTCGGCGGCCCGCCTCTGGTGAAAGCGGCGACGGGCGAAATCGTCACGGCCGAGGAACTGGGCGGCGCGGAAGTGCATGCGCAATTATCGGGCGTCGCCGATCACCTCGCCGAAAACGACGATCATGCTCTGGCGATCGCCCGGCGCATCGTCGCCAATCTGAACCGGCCGAAAAGCGCAGGCCGGATGCCCGGCGGCGAGCCGCCGCTCTATGACCCGGAAGAGATCTATGGGATCACCCCGATCGAGACGCGCAAATCCTACGATGTGCGCGAAGTGATCGCGCGCATTGTCGATGGCTCGCGCTTCGACGAATTCAAGGCGCTTTACGGCGCGACGTTGACCACGGGTTTCGCCGAACTTTACGGGACGCCGGTCGGAATCATCGCCAATAACGGCGTCCTCTATGCCGAATCGGCGCAGAAGGGCGCGCATTTCATCGAGCTTTGCGCCCAGCGCGGCATTCCTCTGCTATTCCTGCAGAACATTTCCGGCTTCATGGTCGGGCGGAAAGTCGAGAACGCCGGCATCGTCAAGGACGGAGCGAAAATGGTGACCGCAGTCGCCACGGCGCAGGTTCCCAAGATCACCATGCTGATCGGCGGTTCCTTCGGCGCCGGAAATTACGCCATGTGCGGCCGCGCCTATTCGCCGCGCTTCCTATGGACCTGGCCCAATAGCCGCATTTCGGTCATGGGCGGCGAACAGGCGGCGCGCGTGCTGGCGACGGTGCGCCGCGACGCGATAGAGGCCAAGGGCGGTCAGTGGAGCGAGCAGCAGGAGCAAGAATTCTGCGCTCCGATCCGCGCGCAATATGAAACTCAGGCCAACGCCTATTACGCCACGGCGCGGCTTTGGGACGACGGAATCGTCGATCCCGCCGAGAGCCGGCGCGTGTTGGGCCTGTCGCTCGCCGCGGCGCTGAACGCGCCAGCGACGCCGACGCGTTTCGGCCTGTTCAGAATGTGACCGGGGGCAGGACGCTATGAAATTTGGTGTAATCGAGATCGAGCGGGCCGAAGGCGTCGCGACGATTTGGATGAATCGTCCGCAATTGCATAACGCCTTCAACGCCCGGTTGATCGAGGAATTGAATTGGGCCCTGACCGAATTGGAGAGCGACGCCGCTGTCCGCGTCGTCATTCTCGGTGGACGGGGACGCAGCTTTTCGGCCGGCGCCGATCTCGCCTGGATGAAGGCGGCGAGTTCCGCCAGTTTCGAAGACAATTTCGACGATGCATTGCGATTGGCCGAAACCTTGCGCCTGCTTGCGGAATATCCCAAGCCGACGATCGCGCGCGTGCATGGGCCGGCGCTCGGCGGCGGCATGGGGCTCGCCGCCGCCTGCGACATTTGCGTCGCCTCGAACCATGCGAGTTTCGCCGCCTCGGAAACGCGCTTCGGGCTGATTCCTTCCGTCATCAGCCCCTACATCCTGCGCGCCATCGGATCGCGGCAGGCCCTGCGCTATTTCCTCACCGCAGAGCGCATTTCCGCTACGCGCGCCCATGAAATCGGGCTGGCGCACGAATATGTCGATGGCGAGCATCTCGATGCGACCGTGACCGAAATCGCGCAAGCTTTGGCGAAGGGCGGACCCAAAGCCATGGCGGGCGCAAAAAAGCTCATCCACGATTTCGACAACCGGCCCGTAGACGAGGAGCTGGTGACGGAGACGGCGCGCCGCATCGCCCTGGCGCGCTCCTCTGACGAGGCGGCCGAGGGAATTGCGGCTTTTTTCGAAAAAAGACTGCCGCATTGGCGGGACTGAGGGATTTTTGACGAGGTTTTCGACGGCGCCATGTTCGAGAAAATTCTCATCGGCAATCGTGGCGAAATCGCCTGCCGCATTGCGCGCACCGCGCGCCGTCTGGGGATGAAAACCGTCGCCGTCTATTCCGAGGCCGACGCGCACGCCAAACATGTGCGCGAAGCCGACGAAGCCGTCCTGCTCGGCGCCGCGCCGCCGCGGGAGAGCTATCTCGCCATCGACAAAATCATAGCCGCGGCGAAAAAAACCGGCGCGCAGGCGATCCATCCGGGCTATGGATTCCTTTCCGAAAGCGCAGCTTTCCGTCAGGCCTGCGACGAGGCCGGACTCGTTTTCGTCGGACCGCGGGTCGAAGCCCTGCGCGTCATGGGCTCGAAAGCGGAAGCAAAGAAGCGCATGCAGGCGGCGGGTGTGGCGCTCGCTCCCGGCTATCACGGCGACGACCAGGAGGAAACGCGCCTCGCCCGCGAGGCGGAGCGCATCGGCTATCCGGTCATGATCAAGGCGGCGGCGGGCGGCGGCGGCAAAGGCATGCGGCGCGTCGAAAATCCCGCCGATTTCGCCGCCTCGCTCGCCTCGTGCAAGCGCGAGGCGATGGCGAATTTCGGCGACGATCGCATGCTGATCGAGAAATTATTTGCGTCGCCCCGCCATATCGAAATTCAGATTTTCGCCGATTCTTTTGGCGATTGCGTCTCGCTGTTCGAACGTGATTGCTCCGTTCAGCGTCGGCATCAGAAAATTGTCGAGGAGGCGCCGGCGCCGCATTTGAGCGCGGCGCGCCGGCTGGAAATGAGCACGGCGGCGATCAAGGCGGCGAAGGCCGTTTCCTATATCGGCGCCGGAACGGTCGAATTTTTGGTCGAGGATCACGGCGCGTTCTATTTTCTGGAAATGAACACGCGCCTGCAGGTCGAACACGCGGTGACCGAAATGATCGCCGGAATCGATCTAGTCGAATGGCAGTTTCGCGTCGCCGCCGGCGAAAGATTGCCGCTGCGCCAAAACCATATTTTTTCACGCGGGCATGCGTTGGAAGCGCGTATCTACGCCGAAGATCCAGCGCGAAATTTTCTCCCTTCCGTCGGCCACATCAAGCATCTGCAGACGCCGGCGGAAAACGCGCATCTGCGTATCGACGCCGGCGTCGATGAAGGCGACAGCATCAGCTCCTATTACGATCCGATGATCGCCAAAGTGATCGTCTGGGACGAGAGCCGGGAACAGGCTCTGGCGCGAATGCGCCGGGCTCTGGCGGATTTCCACATCGTCGGCGTCGCGAATAACGTCGCGTTTTTGTCGCGGCTCGTCGCCAGTCCGCCCTTCGTCAATGCCGAACTCGACACGGGACTGATCGAACGCGAGGGCGCGTTGCTGTTCGCCAGCGACGAGGCGCCGCCAAAGGAGATTTTTCTTGTCGCGGCGCTGGCGAAAATTCTGGCCGAAGCTGAAGGGAACGATCTGCGCGATCTTCTTGGCGCCGGCGCGCGGGTCTCGCCGTGGCAGGCGCGGGACCATTGGCGGGCGGGCGTCGGCGCCCCGCGCCGTCTCGTTTTCCACTGCGGCGGCAGGAATTTCGAACTGTCCGCGGGCTATGGCGAAACGGCGTTGGTTCTCTCCATGGCGGGAGAAAAAATCCGTGTGCAAGGGCAAAGGGATGAGCGCGGTAATATGCGCGTCGATTTCGACGGCGCCGAAATGGAAGCCGCCGCCGTCGCCGATGGCGACGTCTGGCACATTTTCGCCGATGGACGTCACTGGACCCTGAATTACGCGGCGCCGGCGCAATTCGTCGAGCGCGAAGTTTTTGTGCACGGAGGCCTCAGCGCGCCCATGTCGGGACGGGTGACGGCGCTTTTGGCGCAGCCGGGCGCGACGGTCGAAAAGGGCGCGCCGCTGATGATTCTGGAGGCGATGAAAATGGAGCACGCCATTCACGCGCCTTCCGCCGGCGAAGTGAAATTCTTCTGTTTCGCCGTCGGCGATCAGGTCGCCGAAGGCGCCGAACTGCTCGAATTCGATTCGAGCGAAGGGGCTTGAGGAAAAGTCCATGGCCTTGCCCGCAAGTGTGAAGATTGTCGAAGTTGGACCGCGCGACGGTTTGCAGAACGAGGCGCAAAAAGTCGCGACTTCGGTCAAGGTCGAATTGATCGAGCGTCTCGCGGATGCGGGCTGTCGCTTCATTGAAGCGACTTCCTTCGTTTCGGCGGAGAAGATTCCGCAATTGGCCGATGCGGCGGAAGTGTTTGGCGCGATCCGCCGCAGGCCGGGAGTCGTCTATTCCGCGCTCACGCCCAATCTGCGCGGTTTCGAGGCGGCGCTGGCGGCGGGCGCCGACGAGGTCGCGGTTTTCGCCGCCGCTTCCGAGACCTTCAGCCAGAAGAACATCGATTGCTCGATCGACGAATCGCTGGCGCGATTTGCGCCGGTGGTGAAAGCCGCACATTCGGCGGGCGTGAAAGTGCGCGGCTATGTCTCCTGCGTTCTCGGCTGCCCCTATGAAGGCGCGATCGCGCCGGCGGCCGTCGCGCTTGTTGCGCAAAAACTCGACGCCATGGGGTGCTACGAAATCAGCCTCGGCGACACGATCGGGGTCGGAACGCCGGTCGCGGCGCAGCGCATGATCGAGGCCGTCGCAAAAAAAATCGGCGTTGAAAAACTCGCCGGCCATTTTCACGACACCTATGGCATGGCCGTCGCCAATGTCTATGCGGCGGTGGAATTGGGCGTCGCGATTTTCGATTCCTCCATCTCAGGTCTCGGCGGCTGTCCCTACGCCAAGGGCGCGACCGGCAATGTCGCTACCGAGGACCTGGTCTGGCTGATGAAGGGACTGAACATCGAAACCGGGATCGACTTGGCGCGCCTGGTCGATTGCGCGCATTGGATCAGCTCAATTCTGGGCCGCGAACCGCAATCGCGCGTCGCCCGCGCTCTTGGTCGAACTAAATGATCGCGCCTTCGTGGCGCAACAGCCAGATCTTGCGTTCCATCCCACCGCCGTAGCCGGTCAGCGAACCATCGGCGCCGATGACGCGATGACAGGGAACGACAATGGCGATCGGGTTGCGATTATTGGCCATGCCCACCGCGCGCGACGCATTTTTCTGGCCGATCCGCGCGGCGATCTCGCCATAGCTCGCCGTCGCGCCGGCCGGAATTTCGCGCAAGGCCGTCCAGACCTGACGCTGGAATTCCGTGCCCGTCGCCGCGACCGCAAGGCCGTCGATAGCGGAGAGGTCGGCGTCGAAATAGGCCTCCAGGGCGCGCCGCGCCTCGGAAGCCGACGGGCGCCGCGCCGGATGCTTTTGTCCGCAGCCGAGGCTGCGCAATAGACGGTCGAAGCGCTCGTCGTCGTCATCCCAATCGAGCGCGCGGAGTCGATCCATCTCGTCGGTGACGATGCGGAGTCTTCCGGTGGGCGTGTCGAGAAATTCGACGAACAAAGATAGGGAGGCCATCGTCTTTCCTCATGCGTGTTCAGCCAGTGGCGGCCGCTTCGAGTTGAGCGACATCAAGCTTGACCATCCGCGTCATCGCCTGGAAGACGCGCGCGGTTTGCGCCTGATCGGCGTCGCGCATGAGGCGCGGCAACGCGTCGGGTACGATCTGCCAGGAGAGGCCGAAACGGTCCTTCAGCCAGCCGCATTGAACCGGCGCGCCGCCATCTGAGGTCAGCGCGTCCCAAAGCCGGTCGACCTCCGCCTGATTGGCGCAGCTCACCGACATGGAAATGGCTTCGTTGAATTTGTAATGCGGGCCGCCGTTCAACGCCTGAAATTTTTGCCCCGCCAGAGTGAACTCGACCAGAAGCGCCTCGCCGGCCTTGCCGCCCGGATAATCGGCGGGCGCGCGGGCGATGGTATCGACCTGTGAATCGGGAAAAAGCGAAACATAGAAACGCGCCGCCTCTTCCGCCGCGCCGTCGAACCAGAGACAGGGCGTGATGCGCTGAATTGTCGTCATGGATTTTGCCTCCGCCTAATTCTCGCGCCCGGCAAGAAATGTCTTCTTCAATTCCGCCTCGCGCTTTTTCGCTTGCGCCGCATAACGCGCCTTCACCGGGCCATAGCCGCGAATACGTTGCGGTAGCGACAAAAGTTCGGCCGCGACAGCGAGATTTTTTTTCTTGAGCGCGCCGGCGATCTCGTCGGCCAGTTGCTCGTAGTCGCGGATCAGTTCCCGCTCGAAGATCCGATCCGGCGAGAAGCGGAAAGGATCGAACCAGGCGCCGCGCATAAAGCGCAGTTTTGCGAGCAGGCGGAGGGCATGAAAAGTCCAGGGGCCGAAGCGGCGTTTGCGCGGTCCCGGGGCGCCGGCGCCGACGGGCGACAGGATCGGCGGGGCGAAATGGAAGGCGAGTTTGTAGTCGCCTTCGAAAGTCACGCGCAATTCGTCGAGAAATTCCTTGCGCGTAAAAAGCCGCGCCACTTCATATTCGTCCTTGGCGGCGAGCAGTTTGTAATAGGAGAGCGCGAAGGCGCGGGTCAGCGCCTCGCTCGCCGTATCGATCCGCTGTTCGGAGGCGCGGATTTTTCCGACCCTTTCGGCAAAGCGCGCGGCATAGCGAGCGTTCTGGTAATCGCCGAGATCGTCCGCCAGCCCCGAGATCATTTCCGCCAGCGGCCGTTCGGCATAGGGCCGCTCATCCCTGGCGCCGAGGCCGGCCGCGGCTTCGACCGCCGCGGAATCGATCGCGGCGCGCCGTCCCCAGTGAAAGGCGTTCTTGTTCTGCTCGACCGCGATGCCGAGATTTTCGATCGCCTTGAGAAGGGATTGGCTTTTTACCGGCAGCAGGCCCTTCTGGCAGGCGTAGCCGAGCAGGAAGGGATTGGTGGCGATGGAATCGCCCATCAGCGCCGTCGCCAGGCGGCTGGCGGGAAGGAAATCGGCGCGGCCGGCGCCGCAGGCGTCGGAGATCACTTTTTCCATCGCCTCGTGCTGGAATTGCGGATCGGGATGGAGATCGAGATCGCCTGTTTGCGCCTGGGCGGAGAAGGCGCGCACGAATTCGCTGGTGATGGAGAAATCGTTGTTAACGACGGCGCTGGTATAGGAAGGACGCAGCTTGAAGATCGTTTCAGGCGAGGCGGAAACGACAAGGTCGCAGCCGATCAGCACCGCGGTCTCGCCCGAGGAAATCCGGGTCGCGTGCAATTCCGTCTCCGCCGCCGCAATGCGGATATGGCTGGTGACGGGTCCACCCTTTTGCGCCAGTCCGGCCATGTCGAGCCCGGTGACGTTCTTGTTCTCCAGCGCCGCGGCGCGGCCGATGAGAGCGCCGAGCGTGACGACGCCGGTGCCGCCGACGCCGGTGATCAGAATGCTGCAAGGCTCGTCGATTTTCGCCGTCGCCGGTTCGGGCAGGGTCGCGATCCAGGCGAGATCGTTTTCGCCCTTGGGCTTGCGCAGCCTGCCGCCCTCCACCGTGACGAAACTCGGACAAAATCCTTCGACGCAGGAAAAATCCTTGTTGCAGGAGGATTGGTCGATCTGGCGCTTGCGCCCGAATTCGGTCTCGACCGGAACGACCGACATGCAATTGGATTGCGCGCTGCAATCGCCGCAATTTTCGCAGACGCTTTTGTTGATAAAGGCGCGCAAGGGGGGATCGGGATAGAGATGCGCCTTGCGGCGGCGTCTTTTCTCCGCCGCGCAAGTCTGGTCGTAGATGATCGCGGTGACGGCGGGAACATCGCGCAAAATGCGCTCGACGCGCAAAAGCTCATGGCGGTCGAAAACCTCGACGCCGCGCGGCAACAGGCCTGCGCCGATATATTTTTCGGGGAACTCGCTCACCACCGCGACGCGCGCCACGTCTTCGGCGAGCAATTGCCGCGCGATCATCGGCACGGTGAGCGCGCCTTCGACCGGCTGGCCGCCGGTCATGGCGACGGCGTCGTTATAGAGAATCTTGTAGGTGATCGGGACTTTCGCCGCCACCGCCTGTCGGATCGCCAGAATGCCGGAATGCTGATAGGTGCCGTCGCCGAGATTGGCGAAAACATGTTTGGTCTCGGTGAAAGGCGCCTGGCCGACCCAGGCCGCGCCCTCGCCGCCCATCTGCGAAAAGGTCTGCGTCGATTCGGCGTCGAGCCATATCGCCATATAATGGCAGCCAATGCCGGCGAGCGCCCGGCTGCCTTCGGGCAGAATCATGGTCGATTTATTGTGCGGGCAGCCGGAGCAATAATGCGGCACGCGCAAGGGCATGGCCTTTAGCGCCGACGCATTGCGCTCGTTGGCGTTGAGGAGCGCCAGCCTGGCGGCGAGCGATTCGTCCTTGTAGAAGCGTGAAAGCCGCGCGACGACGACGCGGGCGATGATCGCCGGGCTCAATTCGCCGGCGGCCGGCAATTGCCATTCCTCCTGCGGCAGCTCCCACTCGCCCTTGTCGGCATATTTGCCGACGACGCGCGGGCGCACGTCCTCGCGCCAATTGTAAATCTGCTCCTTGAGCTGATATTCGATGAGCTGGCGCTTTTCCTCGACGACGAGAATTTCCTCTAAGCCTTCGGCGAAATGGCGCACGCCCTCGGCGTCGAGCGGCCAGTTCATCGCGATCTTGTAAACACGGATGCCCATGTCCGCGGCGCGCTGCTCGTTGATGCCGAGATCGTCGAGGGCCTGGCGGAGATCGAGATAGGATTTTCCGGTCGAAATAATGCCGAGCCGCGCTTTCGGGCTGTCGATGACGATGCGGTCTAGGCCGTTCGCCCGCACATAGGCCATGGCGGCATAAGCCTTGTAATGCTGCAGCCGCAATTCCTGCGCGAGAGCCGCGTCGGGCCACCTGATGTTCAGCCCGTCCGGCGGCAGTTCGAAATGGGCGGGAATGATGGATTTGACCCGGAACGGATCGAGCGAGACCAAAGCCGAGCTTTCCACCGTATCGGCCGTCGCTTTGAGGGCGATCCAGCAGCCGGCGTAGCGCGACATGGCCCAGCCGTGCAGGCCGAAATCGAGATAATCCTGCACGCCCGAAGGGTTGAGCACTGGGATCATGGCGGAGGCGAACATATGTTCGCTCTGGTGCGGCAGAGTGGAGGAGCGCGCCCCATGATCGTCGCCGGCGATCGCCAGAACGCCGCCCCAAGGCGACGTCCCCGCCGCATTGGCGTGTTTCAGAACGTCCATGCTGCGGTCGACGCCGGGGCCTTTGCCGTACCACATGGCGAAAACGCCGTCGTATTTCGCGCCGGCGAAAAGATTGACCTGCTGCGATCCCCACACCGCCGTCGCGGCCATATCCTCGTTGAGGCCCGGCTGGAACTTGATGTGATGGGCTTCGAGTTCGCGGCCAATCTCCCAGAGCGTCTGGTCCAGCCCGCCGATGGGCGAACCGCGATAGCCGGAGATGAAGCCGGCCGTATTCCTTCCGGCGGCGAGATCGCGCTGGCGCTGCAGCAAAGGCAGGTGCGCCAGGGCCTGAATGCCGGACAGGAATCTTCGTTCGGACAGGGCTTTTTGGCCGGCCTCCCTCGGCTCGCTCTTCAGCTTTTCCGCAAGCTCGGCGGCGGCAAGATGTTCTGCGGCCATTGGGCGCCTCCCCGGCGAATCGCGCGGCCGGCTCCTCTGATTAGATAAGTTTTACCCCATTTGACGCAAGAAGCGCGCCGCCCGATAGTTCCCGCAGGGGAGAGAAATTGGCTGATTCGTCGGCTTTGGCGTGGGGCGGACCGGAGAAGCCCTTCGATGTTTTCATCGTCGGCGGCGGCGTCAACGGCTGCGGCGCGGCGCGCGACGCGGCCGGGCGCGGCTATAGCGTTATTCTGGCGGAAAAGGACGATCTCGCCAGCGGAACCTCGTCCAAATCGACAAAACTCATTCATGGCGGGCTGCGCTATCTCGAATATTTCCAGTTCGGCCTGGTGCGCGAGGCCTTGACCGAACGGGAGATTCTTTGGGCTCTCGCGCCGCATCTGGTTGCGCCCTTGCGCTTCGTCCTGCCCGCGCAGAAGGGCGGGCGCCCGGCATGGATGCTGCGCCTCGGCCTTTTCCTTTACGACCATATCGGCGGACGGAAGAAACTGCCGCCGACCGCCGCGCTCGACCTGCGCCGCGACCCTGCCGGCCAGCCCTTGGAATCAGGGTTTTCGCGCGGCTTCGAATATTCCGACTGCCGGGTCGATGACGCGCGGCTGGTCGTGCTCAATGCGCGCGACGCGGCGGATCGCGGCGCGCTCATCCTGCCGCGCCACGAAGTGATGTCGGCGCATGCGGAAGAGGGATGCTGGCGCGTTCGGCTGCGCGACGGCATGAGCGGCGCGGAAAGGGAGATTTTTGCGCGCCTGCTGGTCAATGCCGCCGGCCCCTGGGCGGAAAGCGTATTGACAAAGGCCGCAGGGCGACGCGCGGACAAAAACCTGCGGCTGGTGCGCGGCAGCCATATCGTCACGCGCAAAATCTTCGATCACGACAGGGCGTATATTTTTCAAAACGATGACGGCCGTGTGGTTTTCGCTATTCCCTACGAGGACGACTTCACCCTGATCGGCGCGACCGATGTCGATTTCGCCGACGCGCCGCAGGCGGTCGCCATTACCCCAGAAGAAGTGGACTATCTCTGCGTCGCCGCGAACCGGTTCTTTGTAAAAAAAATCGCGCCGTGCGACGTGGTCTGGTCCTTTTCCGGTCTTCGGCCTTTGTTCGATCAGAGCGGCGGGCCGGCGCAAAAGGCCTCGCGCGAACATGTGATCGAAATGGAGCGGCTCGACGGCGCGCCTTTGATTACTCTTTTTGGCGGCAAGCTGACTTCCTACCGGATCGTGGCGGAAGAAATCCTCGCCCGCGCCGGCGAGGCGATCGGGCGACGTGGAAAGCCCTGGACGGCGGACGAGCCCTTGCCGGGCGGAGAATTCGCCGGCGGCGATCTGGAGCAATTCATCGGCGATTTGCGGGCGAAAAAGCCCTTTCTCGATGCGGCTCTGGCGCGCCGTCTCGCCAAGGCTTACGGAACGCTGTGCCAGGATTTCCTCGGCGCGGCGCAAAATATAGAGGACCTTGGAGAAGATTTCGGCGCCGGATTGACCGAAGCCGAAGTCCTCTATCTCATCGAACGCGAATGGGCGCGCACGCCGGAAGATATTTTGTGGCGGCGCACCAAGCTCGGCCTGCGCGGCGGAATGATTTCGACGGAAAAACTCGGCGCCTTCCTCCAAAGGCGGTCTGGCGCGACGGTGGAAGATCCTGGGAGTTTTTCATGAGCAAATATGTCGGCGCCATCGACCAGGGGACGACCTCTTCGCGCTTTATCATTTTTGATCACGCCGGCGACATCGTCGCCTTCGACCAGAAGGAGCACAGCCAGATTTATCCGCAGCCTGGCTGGGTCGAGCACGATCCGTTGGAAATCTGGCGCAATCAGCGCGAGGTCATCGAAGGCGCGCTGGCCAGGGCGGGATTGCGCGCCGCTGATCTCGCCGCGGTCGGGATCGCCAACCAGCGCGAGACGGCCCTGATCTGGGATCGCGCTACCGGCAAGCCCATTCACAACGCCATTGTCTGGATGGATACGCGCACCGCGCCCATGGTCGCGGAATTTTCGCGCGAGGGCGGCCAGGACCGTTTTCGCGCAAAAACCGGACTGCCGCTCGCGACCTATTTTTCCGGCCTCAAATGGCGCTGGCTCCTCGACCATTGTCCTGGCGCGCGCGAACGGGCGGAGGCGGGCGAACTCGCCTTCGGCACCATAGACACATGGATCGCCTGGAACCTGACCGGCCGGCATGTCACCGACGTCACCAACGCCTCGCGCACGCAATTGATGGATTTGCGCACCCTCGACTGGGACGACGAATTGCTGGCGATCTTCGGCCTGCCGCGCGCCGGCCTGCCGGAAATTCGCGCCTCCAGCGAAATTATTGCGCTGGCCGGCGATCCGCTCGCCGGCGCGCCGCTTGCGGGAATTCTCGGCGACCAGCAGGCGGCGCTTTTCGGCCAGGCGTGCCTGCGTCCGGGTCTCGCCAAAAACACCTATGGCACCGGCTGTTTCCTGCTGATGAACACGGGCGAAGAGCCTTTCCTGTCGCAATGCGGCCTGGTGACCACGCTCGCTTACAAGCTCGGCGAGGACAAACCGATTTATGCGCTGGAAGGGTCGATCGCCATCGCGGGCGCCCTGGTGCAATGGCTGCGCGACAATCTCGGACTGATCCAATCAGCAGCAGAAATCGAAGCCTTGGCGGCGAGCGTCCCGGACAATGGCGACGTCTATTTCGTTCCGGCTTTTTCGGGCCTTTACGCGCCGCATTGGCGCGCCGACGCGCGCGGCATCATCGCCGGCCTCACCCGCTTCGCCCAAAAGGGCCATATCGCCCGCGCCGCGCTCGAAGCCACCGCCTTCCAGACCCGCGAAGCGCTCGACGCCATGGGCCGCGATTCGGGCTCGGCCCTGAAGGAACTTAGGGTCGATGGCGGCATGGTGGTCAACGAGCTGCTGATGCAGTTCCAGAGCGACATTCTCGGCGCCCCGACCGTGCGGCCGAAGGTGATCGAAACCACGGCGCTCGGCGCGGCCTATGCCGCGGGCCTCGCCGTCGGCTTCTGGAAATCGACCGAAGAGATCGAGGCCAACTGGTCGGCGGGAAAGCGCTGGACGCCGGCCATGGATGAGGCTTCGCGCGAAAAACTCTTCGCCTCGTGGAACAAGGCGGTGAGCCGCTCCTTCGACTGGATGGCCTGATCCGCGCTTTCAGTCCCTCACTGTCACCGCCGCTGGATGCTGGCCCGCCCTTTGCGGCAGCACCGAGACCAGCAAGATGATTGAGGCGGCGAGGAGCAACGAGGCATAATAACGGCTGATGTCCAACCCACCGAGCGAATAGGGCTTGTCGAGGAGGTCGCCGAGTGTTGCGCCCAAAGGCCGCGTCAGGACGAAAGCCGTCCAGAACAGAGTGACGCGGGAAATTTTGGTGA